>JBDHZW010000169.1:0-10908 GCA_039812105.1 Nakamurella sp. | reverse complement strand
ACCAGGTCGCTGCTGGTCGCCTGGCTCAGCATCGCGCTGAGCAACTGCTGCTGCCGGCCGATCCGCCCGATGTCGCCGGTGGGATCGCCGGCCACCTTCCGCGACCGGACCAGGGCCAGCGCCGTGTCACCGTCGACCAGCCGGGTTCCGGCGGCGTCGATCACGGTCTTCCCGTCGTTGATCACCGGGCCGTTGAACGTCATCGTCACGCCGCCCATGGAGTCGACGATGTTCTTGAAGCCCTCGAAGTTGAACACGATCAACCGATCCATTCGCAACCCGGTCAGCGCCTGCACCGCCTTGACCGTGCAGGCCGGACCGCCGACCGCGTACGCGTTGGTGATCTTCCACTCCGAGTACGGATTGTCGAAGTCCCGGTCGGACAGCGTGTTCGTGGCGTAGTCCCACGCCTTGCAAGTCGGTGCGGTGATCATCAGGTCGCGCGGGATCGAGACCAGGTCCACCCGCTGACGATCGGCCGACACGTGGGCGATCATGATGACGTCGGACTGCGACGTCGTGGTGGCGGGATGCGGATCGTCGGCGGGCCGGGTGTCCAGGCCCAGGATGAGGATGTTCTCGGCCGCTCCCGCGGTAGACCCAGACGGCTCGGCGCCACCGCCGGAGGCGACGTCCGTGCGGATGTTCGGGTCGTCCGGGTAGAGGGCAGCCACCGAGTTGCTCTGCAGCTGATCGTCGGCGCGGCTCAGCACCCACCAGGCCGTGCCGCTGGCCGCGACCACGATGACGGCCAGCAATGCCACCAGCGTCCGGCCGACACCGACCGCCATCCGGCTGACGCGCCGGTGCTTGCCCACCCCATTCACCGCCATGCCGACCACTCTACGTGATATCTGCTTCGAGTTGTTGATCCATTGCGGAATCTGTTCACTCTTTCGTCGTACGGATCGACCATGAGTGCTACCCAACGCACCGGGAGGCGTCGCCCGCTTCCCGACGGCTGCTCTCATCCCCGCGGACAACCGGCTTGACCGCATAACTTCCCGTACCTAGCCTTGATCGACGGAAGATATAGAGCATCGAGGGGAGACGGTGAGGATGTTTCCGACTGTTTTCGCCGGCGCGACCGACCGCATGCGGCTCGATGCCCACTCGACGCCCGCCGTCGTCGTCGCCCGCGGCTACCGGATGACCGACGACCCCGCCGCGGCGGATGTCGTGGTCTGGACGGATCCGGCCGAGCCTGTGCCGACCGGCCCGGCCGGACTGGTACTGCTCGGCGCGGATTGGCCGGTCGCGGTTCGCGATCTGCTGGCCTCCCTTGGCATCGGCGTCGACCCGGCGTCGGCCGACGGCACCGCGTCGACGGACAACGCCGCCTGGGCGGGCCCGGTGGACCGCCGTGGGCCGGACCTGCTCGCACGGGTCGACCCGTCGGCCCTGATTCCCACCGGTCGGCTGACCGTCGACGAACCGGCCTGGACGGTGCTGCTCCATGCCGGGCGGCCGATCGCCGCGGCGTTCGACGACGGCGAGCGACGGGTGGTGGTCCTGGCGGTGCGCCCCGACGCCGCCGCCGAGGAGCTGCTGTTCAATGCGATCACCTTCGCGGCCGGATCGTCCGCCGTGCCGGTACGCGCCTCCGCTGCGGTGACCGAGCACCCGGCCTGGCTCCGGCTCAAGTCCGCGGTCACCGACCTGCAGTCGCTGCAGGCCGCCGACGGATCGGTCCCGAACGCCGACGCGCACCCGGCCGCCCGGGCCGCGGTGGGCGTCGTCACCGACGCGATCATCGAGCTGTCGCCACAGTTCCCGCACGACGCGGACTACCTGGCCGCGCTGGTCAAGGACTTCATCCGTTGGCAGGAAGGCGGTTTCGCTGAGCCGGACTTCCTGGACTCGCTGGTCGCCTTCCACCCCGAACGGACTCGTGCCGACGGCCGCGAGCACCTGGTCGTGTTTCCGATGTACACCCAGAACGGCAGCCCCGATCGGCACCTGGAAGCCGTTCTGGTGCAGGTCATCTGGCCGGCCTTCGTGGCCGACCTGGAGGCCGGCGCCTACTCCAACAAGTTGTTCGTGCCCATCCGCTTCCTGGACTTCACCGCCGGCTACGACACCAACTCGGCCGTGTTGTTTCCGGAAACCGTTGCCATGCGGGAGATCCCGAAGTTCACCTGGGGCGCGATCTTCGCCGACCGGGAGGCCGCTCGGTTCCGCCGAGTGGTCGCCGCCGCTGCGGAGATCACCGGCCTCGCCCTGCCGCCGGATGCGGACCGGCTGCTGGCCGACCAGCGGCTGGCCGAGGAGACCTTCGTCATGTGGGATCTCATTCACGACCGCACCCACATGCACGGCGACCTGCCGTTCGACCCGTTCATGATCAAGCAGCGGATGCCCTACTTCCTGTACTCGCTGGAGGAACTCCGCTGCGACCTGACCGCCTTCCGCGAGTCGGTGGCGCTGGAGGCGGCCGGCGTCCCGCATGCGCGACTGGTGCAGTACGCGATCCTGTTCGACCGGATCTTCCGGTTCCCGATCACCGGCAGCCGGATCCGCAACTACGACGGGCTCGGCGGTCAGCTGCTGTTCGCCTGGTTGCACCGGCACGGCATCCTGCACTGGACCGACAACCGGCTGTCCGTCGAATGGTCCCGGGTGGCGGACGCGGTCCTGGAACTCGGCCGGCGGATCGAGGACCTGTACTGGCGGTCCATCGACCGGCCCAAGGTCAACCACTGGCTGGCCGCGTACGCCCTGGTGTCCGAGACCCTGGAGCCGCACCCGGCGTCGGTCTGGGCCCGCGGGGTCGACGCGCTGCCGGTGGACGGCCCGCCGAAGGGTCTGACCGACGCGGTGCTGCCGGACGAGTTCCCGCTGTCCATGTTCTACGAGGCGCTGGCCCGGAAGCTGGGACCGGTGGTCGCGTCGACGAAGGGAATCACCGGCTGACCCGGAATCTCACGCGGACGGGGGTCTCAATCGCCCGAACGCGGCACCCGCCGGCCAGTAGGCTGACGAGCAGTGTTCGCGCGCCGGGTCAGGTGCCAAGCGGGGTGATGGGAGGAATCCCCCGGAAGGGACGGGGGGCTTGACTCGACGACAACGACGTTTCGTTCCCATCCGGTCGCCGCGCCGCCGTACCCGCCGGCCCTTGTGGGCGAGCGGCCTGATTTGCTTCGCCGTCCTGACCGGCTGTACGTCATCGACGACCGGCCCGCCGCCGGCCGACCAGCCCTTGCGGATCAGCGACAACGGTCGGTACCTGGTCGACGCGGCGGACGGACCCTGGCTGATGTCGGCCGACACCGCCTGGACCATCCTGGCCAAGCTCACCCCGAGCGAGATCGGGCAGTACCTGGACGGCCGCCGCGCCAACGGTTTCAACACGGTGGCGATCTCCCTGGTCGATCTGACCAAGGGCAGCGTGGCGGACTCCGGCACCCGCTCCGGCCGGCCGATGTTCGTGGCCGGGACGGCGGAGCCCAACTCCGATTTCTTCGTCGAACTCGATGCCCTCCTGGATGCCGCAGCCGCCCGCGGGATCACCGTGATGGTGGTGCCGATGTGGTTGCGCTACGCCGATCTTGACCCGCACTTCACCGTCGACGCCATGACGGCACTGGGTGCCTTCCTCGGCGAGCGGTACCGGTCGCGGGACAACCTGATCTGGGTGATGGGTGGCGACCACGGTACGGCGGACGGCGATCCCTGCCCGCGACAGGCCGAGGTCCGCGCGCTGGCCACCGCGATCGATGCCGCCGATCCCCGGCACCTCATGACGTATCACCCCGGGCCCGACCTGTCCACGTCGACCTGCTACCCGACCGACAGCTGGGTCGACTTCAACAGCACCTACTGGGATTTCAACGACCAGAACCTGTCATCGGCGTACCGCAACGTTCTTCGTGACTACGCGCTCGAACCGGCCAAACCGGTCGTGATGCTCGAGTCCGGTTACGAAGGGCCGCATCCCGGCGATGCGCGGCCGGATGCGCTGGACGCGCGGACCTCCCGGCTGCAGACGTATGACATGATGCTGGCCGGTGGGCTGGGCTTCACCTACGGCGCGAACAGCACTTATTTCACCGACAACAGCAGCCCGATCGCGGTGCGCACCTGGCAGGAGACGCTCGAGCTGCCCGGGGCCCACCAGCAGGGGCTGGCCGCCGGCCTGATGCGCGACCACGAATGGTGGCGGCTGGTTCCGGACCGGGAGCACCGGGTGGTGATCGACGGCTACGGCGTGGAGGGCGACCAGGACTACGCCCTCACCGGCCGGGCCGACGACGGCAGCTTCTCCCTGACGTACCTGCCGAACGCGCGGCCCGTCACGGTCGACCTCACCCGGCTGCGCGGGCCGGTGACGGCGCAGTGGTTCGACCCCACCAGCGGCGAACGCCGGCCGGCCGGCGAGGGTGTGCTGGCGACCACGAACACCCACGAGTTCGTCCCACCGGCGGTCAACGGTGCCGGCGACGACGACTGGGTACTGATCCTGCAAGCGTCTGAGGAGACCCGATGACCGTCCCGTCCACCGGACTGACCGATCTGGTGATCGTCGTGACCGGTGCCACCGGCCCGGCCGGGACCGCCGCCGTGTCGGCCCTACACGCCGCCGGGGCGACCGTGGTGGCGGTCGGCCACTCCCCCGACCGGCTGGCCGCGCTGGCCGGTCGATGGCCGGGCGTGCACGTGGAATCGGTCGATCTGGCCGATGCGGCGGCCGTCGGCGAGTTCGCCGCCCGAACCCGGCAACGGCACGGCCGGGTGGACGGGCTGATCCACCTGGTCGGCGGCTACCGGGGCGGCGAGGCGTTCGCCGGGAACACCGATGACGACTGGCAGTTCCTGTCGACGAGCCTGATCGACACGCTGCGGCACACCACCCTGGCCCTGCACGACGACCTGGCCGGGGCACCCGCCGGTCGGGTCGCGATCGTCAGCGCCCGCGCCGCGGCGAAACCGTCGGCCGGGTCGGCCAATTACTCGGCCGCCAAGGCCGCGGCCGAGGCGTGGATGCTGGCCTTGGCCGACTCCTTCCGCCACACGGCCGGCCGGTCCGACGACGGACCGGCCGCCGTCATCTTCGTCATCAAGGCCCTGGTCACCGACCGGATGCGGGCCGATGCCCCGGGCCGGCGGTTCCCCGGCTTCACCGACGTGGCCGACCTGGCCGATCGGGTGGTCGAACTGTGGTCGGCCGACAGCGCCGACATCAACGGCGCCCGGATCGCCCTCGACGGGGCGTGATGACCGACTCCGCCGGAACGTCCCCCACCGCGCCGGACCGGCCGCCGGCCGGCGTCCTGATCCTCGACCTTCTCGCCAACAACGGCGCGGTGCACATCACCGTCGATCTGGCCCGGCGCTGGGCGGAGGGTGGAACCGTGCTCGCGGTCCTCGGCCGGCTCGACCCGGCGGACGAGATCGACCTGCCGCCGGACTGCGACGCGCGCCTGCTGGCCGCGCCCGGCCAGTCGCCCAGGTCCGCCGCACGGTCGTCGGTGCCGGCCCTGATCGGGCTCGCCCGGTCCAGATCCGTGGTGATCGGCGGCTCGGAGATCGGTCCGGGCCTGCTGCTGGGATACCTGGTCGCCCGGGTGACCAACCGACCGTTCGTGGTGGCCGTGCACGCCGATCTGGACGACGCCTTGGCCGAATGGATCACGCCGCGCCAGCAACGCCTGCACCGGTTCGTGCACCGCCGGGTGGACGGCGCCATCTGCGTCGCCCCGGCCTTGGCCGAGCCGTTGCGCCGCAACGGACTTCCCGCCGATCGCATCGTCGTGGTGCGCAACGGCATCGACAACGAGGCCGTCCGGCGGGATGCGGGCGGACCGGGCAGCCTGATCGACGACGACGTCCCGGTGATCGTCGGCACCGGCCGGTTGGCCCACCAGAAGGGCTACGACGTATTGATTCGGGCCCACCACCGGGTGGTCGACGATCTGCCGCACCGGGTGCTGCTGCTCAACGACGGACCCGAACGGTCGAGTCTGGAGAGCCTGATCGGCGAACTAGGGGTGACCGGGTCGGTGCGGATCGCCGGGGCGGTGCGCGCTCCGCTGCCGAGCGTCGCCGACGCCGCCCTCTTCTGCCTGCCGTCGCGACATGAAGGCCTCCCGCTGGCCCTGCTCGAGGCGATCAGTCTCGGTACCCCGTGCATCGCCACCGATTCGTCCGCCGGAGTCCGGGATGCGTTGGACGGCGGGCGGATCGGCCGCATCGTGCCGGTCGACGACGTGGACGCGCTGGCCGCCGCGATCCGCTCGCACCTGACTGACCCGGTGCCGCTACGGCGGATGGCCGCGCTCGGCCCAGCGCATGCCGACCGCTTCGATCGGGCGGAGATGGCCCGCGCCTGGCAGACGGCGATCGATGACTTTGTCGCCGCCCGCCACTCCGGTCGTCGTTGGCGGCGCCGCTGACTCCGGTCGATCGGACCCTTCGTCAGACGGCGGCGCCGGCGAAGAAGTCGCGCACGCCGGCGATCACCCGGTCCTGGTCGGACTGCTCCATGTAGGGGTGCAGCGGCAGGGTCAACACCTGCTCGGTCGCGGTCTCGGTGACGGTCAGGTCACCCCGCCGGGCGTTCTCGTAGAAGGAGAACCGGTGCGCCCCCAGGAAGTGGATGCCGGTCGCGACGCCCCTTCCCTTCAGGAAGTCGATCAGCCCGGCTCGGCGGGCGGCGTCCCGGACCCGGATCACGTAGATGTACGGGGAGACGTCCTTCCAGTCCGTGTCGAACAGCCGGATGTCGTCCAGATCGGCCAGCGCGGCGTCGTAGTACCGGCAGTAGTCCTGGCGATTGGCGATGAACTCGTCGACGAGTTCCAACTGGGCCAGGCCGATGGCCGCCGGGACGCTGCCCAGATGGCAACGGTACCCCTGCCGCACCACGTCGAATTCCCAGTTCCGCTGGTTGCGGTAGCGGGCGTCGGTATCCGAGTCGATGCCCAGGTGTCGCAGTTCATGCAGCACGTGCACGTCGTCGGCGTTCGGCGTGATCACCGCGCCGCCCTCGAGGGTGGTGATGGTCTTCACCGGGCCGAAGCTGAAGCAGGTGATATCGCCGAACGCGCCGACCCGACGGCCCCGGCTCTCCGAGCCGAATGCGTGGGCGGCGTCCTCGATCACCCGCAGGCCGTGCTGGTGCGCGATGTCCATCAGTTCGTCGAGCCGGCAGGGCAGGCCCAGATAGTCGACGGCCATGATGGCCTTGGTCGCGGGCGTGATCAGCTCCCGGACCCGGTCGGGGTCGATCCCCAGAAAGCCGTCCTCGACGTCGCAGAAGACCACGTCGGCGCCGGTCCGGCTGATGGCCTGGTGACCGGCCACGTACGTCAGGGACGGGCAGATCACCTCGTCGCCGGGGCCGAGACCGATCAGCCGGCCCGCGATGTGCAGGGCCTCGGTGCAGGAGTTCGTGGACACGACGTGCCGGTCCTCCAGGCGCAGAAACCGCTCGATCCCCTGCTCGAACTCCAGGCTGAGCCGGCCCATTCCCAACCAACCCGCCGCCAGGGCCTGCCGGGCCGCCTCCTGCACCTCGGATCCCAGATAGGGTCGATACACCGGAATTGGCGCGTTCGTCACCCTTCACCCTCCTTTGGTTACCAAACCGACACACCCCGTGCGCGATTCGCCATTGGGAGGCCGCGCCGCTTCCGTAGCTTACTCCAAACGAATGATGTTGCGGACACCTCAACCACTAAGAGTGATTGGACAAATGGTCACGAAGCGGCGAAGTCTCCCGCCCCGCGACCGAATCCAACTATGGGTGATGCCCGCCCGGGATCCGTTCGCCGCTTGCGCGGTGGGGCCGTACCCTGCCAGTGGCAGCACGGGAGCGGGCCCGCGCCACCACCGAGCAGCGAGAGGACAGCTGAGCGCCCAGATGCTCCGACTCCACGACCCGGACCGCCGCGGCTTCGCGTCCGACAACTACGCGGGCGCCCACCCGGAGATCCTGGCGGCGATCGCGGCGGCCAACGGTGGGCATCAGGTCTCCTATGGTGAGGACGTCTACACCGAGCGACTGGTCGAGGTGCTGGTGGGGCACCTGGGCGAGGGCATCGAGGTGTACCCGGTTTTCAACGGGACCGGAGCGAACGTGCTTTCGCTACAGGCGGTGTCGCCCCGCTGGGGGGCGGTGGTGTGCAGCGAGAACGCGCACATCAACTGCGACGAGAACGGCGCGCCGGAACGGGTCGGCGGCCTCAAGCTGCTGACCGTGCCGACCCCGGACGGCAAGCTCACGCCCGAATTGATCGACCGCCAGGCCTACGGCTGGGGCGACGAGCACCGGGCCCAGCCGCTGGCCGTGTCCATCACCCAGACCACCGAGATGGGCACCTGCTACACGCCTTCCGAGATCCGCGCGATCGCCGACCACGTGCACGAGCGGAACATGGTGCTGCATGTGGACGGATCCCGGATCGCGAATGCGGCTGCCTCATTGGGGCTTCCGCTGCGGTCCTTCCTGACCGACGCCGGAGTCGACATCCTGTCGTTCGGCGGCACCAAGAACGGGTTGCTGTTCGGCGAGGCCGTGGTCGCGCTGCGGCCCGCGGTCGCGCCCGGCCTGATCTACCTGCGCAAGATGAACATGCAGCTGGCGTCCAAGATGCGCTTCGTCTCGGCGCAGCTGATCGCGCTGCTGGAGGGCGACCTGTGGCTGCGATCGGCCCGGCACGCCAACGCGATGGCCGCCCGGCTGGCCGCCGGGGTTCGCGAACTGCCGGGCGTGCGGATCACCCAGGCGGTGCAGGCCAACGCCGTGTTCGCCGTGCTGGATCGGGCGGTCGCGGACCGGTTACGACAGCGATTCCGGTTCTACGACTGGGATCCCGCCACCGGCGAGGTTCGCTGGATGTGCGCGTTCGACACACAGCCCGCGGATGTTGAAGCGTTCGTGGCGGCGCTGGGCGAGGAACTGGCGGCCTGACAATCCCCGCCCCTCCTCCCGCTGAACCCCGCCCCTCCTCCCGCTGTTGATCATGGGGTTGTCGCCCTTATGAGCGGCCCGAAAGGGCCACTCGCCCATGATCAACTCGGGTCGCCGCTCCGGCCGGCTGGACCCTACCCTTCCGTCAGCGGTCGACCAGCGTCATCGCGTACTCGTAGCGGCTGGCCCGGTAGAGGTGACAGGCGTACTCGACCACCCGCGCGTTCCCGTCATGGGTGACCCGCTCCATCGTCAACATCGGGCTGTTCGGCGGCTCGGTCAGCAGCGCGCACTCGTCGGCGGACCCGGCGCGGGCGCCGATCCGCTGCGTGGCGACCTTCAGCGCCACCCCCCGACGCCGCAGGGCCTCGTACAGCCCGACCGCCGACAGGTCGACACCGTCCAGGGCGACCAGTTCGCGGGGCAGGTAGTTCTCCAGGATGGCCAGCGGCTCGTCGGCGGCGAAGCGTAGCCGCAGCAGGTGGATGACCGGCGCGTCCTCGTCGATCCCGAGCACGTCGGCCACCCGCTCTGGTGCCGGAACCACCTGCTGGGCAAGCAGAACCGTGCGCGGGCGCTGGTTCGTCGCGGTCAGGTCGTCGAACAGGCTGGTCAGCCGCAGCGTTCGGGTGAACGGCGCCTCCACCACATGCGTTCCGATCCCCCGGCGCCGGACCAACAGGCCCTTGTCGACCAGGTGTCCGATCGCCTGTCTCAGCGTCGGTCGGGACACGCCGAAGCGTTGGGCCAGCCGGATCTCGTTGCCGATCTCCACTCCCGGCTTGATCGCCCCGGTCCGGATCGCCCGCTCCAGCTGCTCGGCGAGCTGGTGATGGAGCGGAACGGCACTCGACCGGTCCAGATCCATCCATAGATCCACCGTGTCAACTCTCCTTATTGTTCTAATGTCCTGACATTAGCTGAAGCGCTTCAAGTGCGCAAGGTGTGGGTTCCCGTTCGGGCGGCGCCGAATCGGATCAGGCCGGGGGCGCGACCGGACCGGTGCTGCCACGCACCACCAGGGTGGGTTCGATGAGCACGTTCTCGGCCGGCCGGTCGGCGTCCTCGATCCGGGCCAGCAGCGCCCGCCCGGCCGCCTCGCCGACCGCCCGGCTCTTGTCGTCCACCGAGGTCAGGTCGATGAACCGAGCCTGGGCGAGCGGCGAATCGTCGTAACCGACCAGCGAGACGTCGCCCGGCACCCGTCGGCCGTCCTCCTTCAGCGCGGCCAACGCGCCGAGCGCCATGCTGTCATTGGCCGCGTAGATGGCGGTGACGTCCGGGTGGTCGCGCAAGAGTTGGCCGGCACTCCGGTAGCCGTCGTCCTCCGTGGTGTCGCCGCCGGCGACGATGATCGGCTCGGCGGTCGCCCGCCGCATCGCGTCGACGAACGCGGTGCGCCGATGGGCCGCCGCGCCGCCCCCGCCCGACAGATGCCCGATCCGCCGGTGCCCGAGGCCCAGCAGATGCTCGACGGCGAGCCGGCTGCCGGCCTCGTCGTCGTTGGCCACCCGATCGGCGCCAGGCACCTCGCCGGCGCGCCAGCCGGCGATCACCGTCGGGCCGTTCCAGCCGGTCAGCAGCTCCTCGCCGGGGTCGCGGGCGACGACCAGGCCGTCGATCCCGGACGCCAGGGCAGGCAGCGGGCCGCCGTCGGTGCCCCCACGATCGGTGACCGACAGCCGGTAGCCGCGGTCGGTCAGCGTGCCCCGCAGGCCGTCCAGGAGATCGACGAACCACAGGTTGCGGTAGTCGTCGATGACGACCTCGATCGCCCGGGTTCGCCGGCTGGCCAGCACCGTCGCGGCCTGGCTGGGCCGGTAGCCGAGCTCGTTGATCGCGGCGAGGACGGCGTCGCGGCGGGCCGGGCTGACCCTTTCCGACCCGCGCAGCACCAGCGAGACCAACGACTTGGACACACCGGCGAGGTGGGCGACGTCGTAGATCGTGGGCCGGGCGGGCGGCTCGGCGGCCTGGCTCACTGCCGACCCCGTGGC
>JBDHZW010000168.1:0-10934 GCA_039812105.1 Nakamurella sp. | reverse complement strand
AGGAGATGACCTCGGGAATCCCGGGGAACGGTCAGGTCCTGATCAATCGGCTACGCGCCGACCTGCGCACCGTTCTGCAGGGGCGCTGGCGGAGCCTGCCGGGCTGTGCCGCCGACAACCGCCTGCACGGCCTCAACCGATGGCAGAAGGGCGGCCTGGTCGCCGCGGCCACCGTGTTGTTTGGCGCGGCGGCCTGGATCGGGGCCACCGGCGTCGTGCCCCCCGGTGCGAGCGGCCCGATGATCGCGGCCCTCGTCACCCTGGCGATGGCGGCGCTGGTCCGATCCGGAATCACGCCGGGCGGCCTGGAGCATGCCATCGATCTGGGCAAGGACGCGGTTGAATTGTCCAAATCGGCCGGCAGCGCCGTCGCTCCTGGCAATCAGTCCAAGAACGTGCGGTGAACCGTGAGCTGGACCGTCACCTCGGTATCCCCGGTCGCCACCGGCATGCTCTCGGCGGCCGCCGCCCGCATGACATTCCCACCGAAGGGCCGGGGCGCGCCGGCGGCCGGCCGCTCGTCGATCCACACCACCGGCCCGAGCCGGCGACCGGCAAGTCCGGCCAGCTGCTCGGCCTTGGCGGTGGCGTCGGCGAATGCCGCGTCCCGGGCCCGGGCCAGCGCGTCCTGCGGGTGACCGGGCGTCAACGACACCCCGTCGATCCGCACCCCCTCGCCGCCGAGCGTCGCGACGTCGGTCAACAGCCGCTCGATGCCCTGCAGGCCGTCCCGGGTGACGGTGAGCCGCTGCCCGGCCTGGTAGCCGACCACCTGCTGGCGGTTGCCGTTGAACTCCAGCCGCGGGCCCAGCGTCAGGTCGGAGGTGCGCACGGAACGGGCGTCCACCCCGTCGTCGGCCAGGACGGCCAGCAGCCGGGTCGCGGTGCCGGACGCCACGGTCCAGGCGTCGCCCGGCTCGGCCCGCACCACCTCGACCGCCAGCGAGATCGTCACCCGGTCCACGGCCGCCGACGCCGCGCCGTGGCCCACGACGATGATTCCTCGGGGTTGTTCCAGTCCATCCACCCGACCAGTGTGCCGACGTCGGACGCACCCGGCACCCGGCACCCGGCACCCGAGGAGGAACATGCGCACCCTGGCCGTCACCCAGAACATCACCCTCGACGGAGCCGTCGAGATGCTCGACGACTGGTTCGATCCCCGGGCCTCCGCCGACCTGGCCGACCTGCAGGAGGCCAACCGGCAGTTGTCCGCCGAGTGCGACGCGATCCTGCTCGGCCGGCGGACCTTCGAGGACTTCCGCGGGTACTGGCCGAAGCAGGACGACGACACCACCGGCGTCACCGACGAGCTGAATCGGATCGACAAGTACGTGGTCAGCCGGACGCTGACCGATCCGCAATGGCAGAACACCACCATCGTCGACGGCGACCTCGTGGCGGCGGTCGACCGGCTGAAGCGAGGGTCGGGGAAGGACATCGTCGTCACCGGCAGCATCACCCTCTGTCACGCGCTGTTCGGGGCGGCGTTGGTCGATCAGGTGAACCTGTGGACGTATCCGGTCATCCAGGGCCGCGGCCGCCGGCTGTTCCCCGCCGGATACTCCGTCGACCGGCTCCGGCTGATCGACTGCCGCGCCTTCCGGGCCGGCGCCGTGCTCACCCGGTACCAGGTGGCCTGACCGGTGGTTCAGCGTTCCCGATGCGGGGAACCGGACCTGACAGTCAAGGAAATTGCCGCCGCATCCACGGGAGGTCCTCATGGCCCTGGCCGCCAAACTCCGCCGCGCGCCGGTCCGACTGGCCACCGGCGCCTTCATCCTGAACTCGGGACTGGGCAAGCTGTCCGCCGACGAGGGCACCGCCGGCTGGCTACACGGAACGGCCGCGTCCGCCTTCCCGATCGTCAAACGGGTGGAGCCGAAGGTGTTCGCCAAGGTGCTGGCGGTCGGCGAACTGACGGTCGGCGCCGCCCTGCTGCTGCCGGTGGTGCCGGCCGGACTGGCCGGTCTCGCCCTGGTCGGCTTCGGCGGCGCGCTGACCGCGATGTACGTGCGCAACCCGGCCTGGCACGACCGGTACCTGCGGCCGACCGCGGAGGGGACCGCCTACGCCAAGGACGTCTGGTTGCTGGGCGCCGGCGTCGGCCTGGTCGTGGACGCCGCGCTGGCGGAGTCGCCGATCACCGCGACCGAGTGAGTCCCGCGGCTCCCTCGGCCGGCCGGATCAGGCGGGCAGTTGGATCGACCCGTCGTCGGCGAGCGGGAAGAACGGGTTCCAGGCGACCTCCCACAGGTGGTCGTCGGGGTCGGCGAAGTAGCCGTGGTGGCCGCCCCAGAACACGTCCTGCGCAGGTTTGACCAGCCGACCGCCGGCGGCCTGCGCCGCCGCCAGCACGGTCGCCACCTCCTCCTTGGACCGGACGTTGTGCGCGAGGGTGACCCCGCGGAAGCCCTCCCCGGCCGGGTCGACCCCGGCGTCGTGGGCCAGCGGGTCCCAGCCGAACAGGCCCAGCGCCGCCCCGCCGAGCTGGAAGAACGCGACGTCGTCCGAGCCGGCCGGCGACGCGACGAACCCGAGCGTCTCGTAGAAGGCCCGCGACCGGGCGAGGTCGCGGACGCCGAGGGTGATCAGGCTGATGCGCGGTTCCACTTCGGGCTCCATTTCGAACTCGGGTTGGGCGCCGACGACGTCATGCGGTGGACTGCTCACGCCGACTCACGCACCTCGACCCGCAGGTGGAATGACTTGGGTTTCATATGGAAGTCTGTCCGACTATTGGTCCCGTTTCGCCTTCGACATCATAGGTGAACTGCGACAAGGTCCGGCCAAAATCCCTGAAGATATTCGACAGCCAGACGCCGGTGGCATCTCTCGGGGCCGAGTTCGCTGCACAGAAGGCAGCCTCCATCAATGAGTTCCCTAGCCAGCACCTGCTCGACCTTCCGCTCAGAGATGAGGTCGATATATCGAACCTCATACTCTTCCCACGTCAATTCTCCGGCCCGATAACCACGAAGGATCTCCTTCGTCGGCGCGAGCGCCGGGACCGGAACGTAGTCGATGCTCGCGATGACATTTGCAAAGTAGGCCAAGTCGTTACGTTTCGAGAAGCCGGCGAGCTGTGAGGTACTGTTCAGCCGGACGTCAAGTATCCGCTTGGCGCCGGACGCCTGGAGCAATTCGAAGAATTCTCGAGCATCTCGTCGCGTAAACCCTATGGTACTGACCAGCATTCAGACTGCCTTACTGCTTGTGGCATACGTCGGGTTGAAGTACGCTATTCTGCTTTCCTGCATCGAGACTGCTCGACGGATTCTCTCGTCCTCCGCTCCGAATAGATCCGCCTGAGGCTCGTCAAACATCTTTAACAGGCGCTGCATTGCCAAAGAATGCGGCTCAAGCCGGCCGTCGGAATGGATATGCGAAACACTCAGCCCACGATCGATAAGGACCCGTGAGATCAAGATCGTGCGATGACAGCGGAGAGGCTCGGCTTCAGAACACATGACAGCCAATTTGAACGTCCCCGCACCGTCCATCAATCGGGTGATCCCGATCTGGAATAGCGGAGTGGTGGCAAGTCGCTCATAGCTGACCTTTCCGTCTTGATAACAGGACGGATCGCTGGAGCGCGCCCCAAGTTCCGCGCCCATGAACACATATCTCACACCAACGCGAGACAGGTGGGCTCTGAGCGATTCACGATTGAAGTGCTTGAACCTGCTAAAGGGGCTAGAACGTACATCGGCGACCGCGGAGACGCGGTGCAAATGGAGCAGGTTGTCGAATTGCCTCAGATCAAGGTTTGAATGACCGATTGTGTAAACGTGAGGCACGGGTTCCATCGTGTTCAACCTTTCGGGATGACGGCTGCTGTGAGTTTGTACGTAAAGCCGTCATAGAGGTCTCCCAAGCTTACTGTTATCAACGCTGGCCCATGGGCATAGATCCCATCCCCCTTCGGAAGGTACCACCGCTCGTAGCGCGGATCCGTTATCCTTAGGCGATACTCGATACCGCGATAGTCGAAGATGGCTTGGATGCGCCGCTTCTCGTCGCCGAACGTGCGGCCTGGAGCGTGCACCCTTACCTGGAACTCAGGAATCTCCACGAGCGTCAGGGAGTTTGTGATCGACCTGGCAAGATCCTGGGGTATCCTGTCATTGAGGCCATGGCGCGTGCTGAATCCGTTTGACCATAGTTGTTGAGGCGTGTCGACCAACTCCAAGGCTCCTGCCACATCAACCGCGCCTCGCCTCACCCAGTACCATCTTGGGTCCAGCAACCAGTTCTCTTGTTGGAACATTTCTGGCGAATGACGGACGAGCGGGAGCTCGATAACGTCTAGAAGGCGTGGATCACTACCGTCTTGGTACTGCCGCTCCCATTCGGAAACCGCCCGATTGTCCCGATCGCTCACCGGTCGAATCCACGCAGCCCCTCGGCCACGGTCAGTCAACTGCTTCCCGGCAATGCAACGGCCTGTGGGCTTCCTGGAGTTCGCAAGACAAACGATCTCCTTGATGAAATTGGGCTGATCCGCGCCGCTCACGCTTCACCCGGCCAGGTCGGCGAAGCGTGAGTAGTGCAACTGGTGGGCCACCGCGATGGTGGTGGTCGGACCGTTGCGGTGCTTGGCGATGATCAGGTCGGCCTCTCCGGCCCGCGGGTCGTCGGCCTCCCAGGCGTCGGGCCGGTGGACCAGGATGACCATGTCGGCGTCCTGCTCCAGCGAGCCCGATTCGCGCAGATCGGACAGCATCGGCCGCTTGTCGGTGCGCTGCTCGGGGCCACGGTTGAGCTGGCTGATCGCGATCACCGGCACCTCGAGTTCCTTGGCCAGCAACTTCATCTGCCGGGAGAACTCGCTGACCTCCTGCTGCCGGGACTCCACCCGCTTGCCCGAGGTCATCAGCTGCAGGTAGTCGACGACGATCAGCTTCAGGTCGTTCCGCTGCTTCAGGCGCCGCGCCTTGGCCCGGATCTCCATCATGGTCATGTTCGGCGAGTCGTCGATGTACAGCGGCGCGTCGGAGATCTCGGACATCCGGCGGACGATCTTCTGCCAGTCCTGCTCGTTCATCGTGCCGGCCCGCATGTGCGAGAGCCGGATCCCGGCCTCCGCGGACAGCAGCCGCATGGTGATCTCGTTCTTGCTCATCTCCAGGGAGAAGATCGCCGACGTCAGGTGGTGCTTGACCGAGGCGTGCCGGGCCACATCCAGCGCAAGGGTGGAGTTGTGGGTGGGGATCAGCGCTCGGCCGGCCAGGTAGAGGTGGTCGGGGTTGTCCACCTGCACGCAACGGACCGGCACACTCGGCACCGGCCGCACGTCGACGACGAAGTGGCTCTCGTGATCGCGGTGCCACTGCGCGTCGGCCGAGCAGACCTTGCGGGGCAGTCGCGCGAGCCCAGCGCGGGAGCGGACGACGATCTCCCACACGGGCGGTCGTGGATGACCTTCATGCGACAGGTACCTCCGATGCATCGTCGTGGCACACCCTTGTGCCGACAGCAGCTCGCGGACTCCGCAGGCCAGTTCGATGTTGGGGGTGCTCCAGCGGTAGCGGCCGTGCCGATCGACGTCGCCGGCGCTGTCCATCAGTCCCTGGACCAGGGACAGCCGCTGCTCGGCCGACCCGCGCAGGTAGTCCGACGGCACCCGGTTGCGCCGGTGCAGGCCCAGGTCCAGCCACACCCCGTCCAGGTCGAGCACCTCGAACCGGTCGGTACCGCGGCCGGGCCGCACGTGGCAGCCGAGCCGGTCGAACTCCTTCATCACCCATTCCCGGTCCGCGGCGTCGCAGCGGACCGTGCCCGGCTCGGGACCGGCGGCATCCCGGTGAACCGTCCGATCGGTGCAGCCGAGCAGGTATCCGAGCACCCACGGATCGAGCGGCAACGATCGCTCGGGGACGACGAGGGGCGCGCACGTCGGGACGGCGTGGTTGAGCCGGGACCCGCAGTACACGTCGCCGGCCAGCTCCACGGTCGTCCGGATCCGGCCGTCGCGCGCCCGGCGCGGCCAGCCGACCATCGGCCCGCGGGTGCGGTCCAGCTCGGCCCGGGCCGGCAGATCGACGGTCGACCATTGGTGGTCGGCGTCGGCGACGATGACCTCGCCGTCCGAGAACTCGATCTCGAAGCAGGGCCGGCCGGTCATCACTTCGGTGGTCGCCACCACGGTGGTCGGCCGGCCGTCGGCGCCGATCAGCTGGTCGCCGACGGCCACCCGGCCCATCGTGGTCCATCCCGTCGGGGTGACCAGCGGGGTGTCCAGGGCCAGGGCCTTCCCGATGCCCGGGCGGGCGGCGACGATCACCATCTGGCCCGGATGCAGCCCGTTGGTCAGGTTGTCCAGGTCGGCGAACCCAGTCGGCACCCCCTGGGACCGGCCGCCCTGCGCGGCGATCGCGTCGATCTCGTCCATCGTCGGCTGCAGCAGTTCCTCCAGGACGACGTAGTCCTCGGAGGTGCGTCGCTCGGTGACGTCGTAGATCTCCGCCTGGGCCCGATCGACGATCTCGTCGACCTCGCCCCCACCCATCTCGCCGTCGTTGCCGCCGTAACCGAGCTGGACGATCCGGGTGCCGGCCTCGACGAGCCGGCGCAGGATGGCCTTCTCGGCCACGATCTGCGCGTAGAAGGCGGCGTTGGCCGCAGTCGGCACGGCGGCCATCAGGGTGTGCAGGTACACGGCGCCACCGACCCGCCCCAGTGAACCGGACTTGTCCAGTTCGGCCGCGACGGTGACCGTGTCGGCAGGTTCGCCGCGCGAGTACAGGTCCAGGATCGCGTCGAAGATCAGGGCGTGGGCAGGCTTGTAGAAGTCCGCCGAGGTCAGCGCCTCCAGCACGTCGGCGACGGCATCCTTGGACATCAGCATGCCGCCGAGCACCGACTGCTCGGCCGCCAGATCCTGCGGCGGCTGCCGGTCGAAGCCGGCGGGCGGCGTGCTGCGCACCGGTCCGTCGGACCACCGCTGATCCACGACCGCCATCCGCGCATCCTCTCGGGTCCGGCCCGCACGCGGGCCCACACCACGCCGGTCGGACGTCGACCCGACCGGCGCAACCTGTCTTTCGGACATGTGTTCTGTCTAGCGGGCGGGTCTGACAGTACCGCCGCGAAGCGGCCGTCGATCACTCCCAGTAGTCAGAGCCCGTGGCCTTTCGGGCCGTCGCCACGCCGCCGGCGTCGCGCACCCGAGCACGCTAGGACCTGCGCCCGCACCGAGCCAAACCGCAGGCGTGCACAGCGTGGGGACACCCTGTGGACAACCCTCGACGGCACGCGGTCAATGTCCCCCAGGCGTGTGGACACCGTGGGGGTAAGTCCGTCGTCGGCGACCGTTGATGCAGGTGAAGGGCATCTCGCCGGGTGGGGATCATGTGCATAACTATTGATTGCGGTCCTTCGGCGTGGCGTCACCGGCGTGTTGCGTTTCCCGGCCCGTGAGTCACCCGTCATCCTTCCGTCACCAATTCGTGACCCTGGCGCAGGTCCGGCACCCGGCGGGGGCAGGCAGATCGGCGGTCGGTCCGCAAGCCGGAGCGGCCGGGCGATCGGCCGAGTGACCGACGATCACAGCGATCACCGACTGTCATCGGCTACCGCCGGCCGACCGCCTCGCCGAGCGAACTGCCGGGCCGTCCGTCACGATCGTGATTCGTCCGCGTTTCGACCCGGTCGAACTGCTTGACCGGTCGGACCGGACGTGATCTTGTTCCGGCGATCCCGCCGCCGCACCGGTTCGGCGGGACCAGGCGAGGGGGTTGCCCAGCATGAGTACACCGGCATCCGGTTCCACCGGCCTCGGTGCCCAACTCTTCCGCCGCAAGCCGGTCAACCACATGCGGGCCGGCGTCGCCCACGGCGCCGAACTGAAGCGGACGATCGGCACCTTCCAGCTGACCATGTTCGGGGTCGGCGCCACCGTCGGCACCGGCATCTTCTTCGTCCTCTCCGAGGCGGTCCCCAAGTCCGGTCCGTCGGTGGTCATCTCGTTCATCATCGCCGGCGTCGCGGCCGGCCTGGCCGCGATCTGCTACGCCGAGCTCGCATCCACCATCCCGGTCTCCGGGTCGACGTACTCCTACGCCTACGCCTCGCTCGGCGAGGTCGTCGCCATGGGGGTGGCCGCCTGCTTGCTGCTGGAGTACGGCGTGTCCACCGCCGCGGTCGCGGTCGGCTGGAGCCAGTACCTGAACAAGCTGCTGACCAACCTGTTCGGCTTCCAGTTGCCCGACGCGCTGTCCCACGCGCCGTGGGACGACGACCCCGGTGTGCTGAACCTGCCCGCGGTGGTGCTGGTGTTCCTGTGCGCGCTGCTGCTGATCCGGGGGGCCAGCGAGTCGGCGGCAGTGAACACCGTCATGGTGATCATCAAGCTGTCCGTGCTGGGCATGTTCATCCTGATCGCGTTCACCGCGTTCAGCACCGACAACCTGGCCGACTTCGCCCCGTTCGGGGTGTCCGGCATCGGCGCGGCGGCCGGCACGATCTTCTTCTCGTTCATCGGCCTGGACGCGGTGTCCACGGCCGGCGAGGAGGTGAAGGATCCGCAGCGGACCATGCCGCGGGCGATCATCTTCGCGTTGCTGACCGTCGTGACGATCTATGTGCTGGTCGCGCTGAGCGCGGTGGCGGCCCAGCCCTGGCAGGAGTTCGAGGGCCAGGAGGCGGGCCTGGCCCAGATCCTGGAGAACATCGTCGGCAGCTCCTGGCCGGGCACGGTGGTCGCCGCCGGCGCGGTGATCTCGATCTTCTCGGTGACCCTGGTGACGATGTACGGGCAGACCCGCATCCTGTTCGCGATGGGCCGGGACGGCATGCTGCCCAAGCAGTTCGCCCAGGTCAGCTCGCGGACCCAGACGCCGGTCTTCAACACGATCGTGGTGGCGATCGTGGTGGCGATCCTGGCCGCCCTGGTGCCGCTGGACAGGCTGGCCGACCTGGTGTCCATCGGCACCCTGGTGGCCTTCATCGTGGTGTCGATCGGCGTGATCATCCTGCGGCGGACCATGCCGGACATTCCCCGCGGCTTCAAGGTCCCCGGCTACCCGGTCACCCCGGTGCTGTCGGTGATCGCCTGCATCTACGTGCTGTCCGGGCTGTCCTGGACCACCTACGCCTGGTTCCTGGTCTGGCTGGTGATAGTGCTGGCGTTCTACTTCCTGTGGGGTCGCCGGCACTCCGAGCTCAACCCCGGGGCCGCGGTCGTCGACCCGGACAACCCGATCGAGGGCGGCCGTCCGTGACGATCATCGTCGGCTTCAGCCCGGAGAAGGGCGGTCGGGCGGCGCTCGAACTGGCCGCCCTGATCGCCCGGTCGGACCGGGGGGAATCGCTCGCGGTGACCACGGTGACGCCGCAGCACTGGACCACCCCGTCGATGGCCAAGGTCGACGCCGAGTTCACCGCCTGGGCCGAGCAGCAGGGCGAGACCGCTCTCGACCAGGCCCGGACCTACCTGGCCAGCAAGGCGCCGGACGTGCGGGCGTCCTTCCACCAGGTGTCGGGCCGTTCGGTGCCGCATGCGCTGTGGCAGGCGTGCGAGTCGCTCGGGGCCGACCTGATGGTGCTGGGCTCGTCCCGGGACAGCCGGGCCGGTCAGCTGGCCCTCGGCTCGTCGTCCGAGCCGCTGCTGCACTCGTCGAAGGTGGCGGTGGCCATCGCGCCGCGCGGCTACCGGGCGCACTGCTCGGCGATCAGCCGGCTCAGCTGCTCCTACTCGGGCGCGGAGGCGTCCGGCGACCTGCTGGTGGCCACCGCCGAGATGAGCCGGCGGGTCGGCGGAACCCTGCGGATCGTCACCTTCGGCGTGCGCGGGCGGACCATGTACCCGCCGGAGGTCGGGATGCGGGCCGAGGACATGGTGCTGACCCAGTGGACGGAGCAGGTCCGCACCCAGCAGCAGGACGCCCTGCGCCAGTTGTCCGACCAGGGCCTGCTCCCCGAGCACACCACCGCGGAGATCGCCACCGGATCCGCCTGGGCGGACGTCATGGACGACCTGGAATGGGAGAACGGGGAGATCCTGGTGATCGGCTCGTCCCCGCTGGGCATGCTGTCGCGGGTGTTCCTCGGCTCCCGGGCGACCAAGATCATCCGGTACGCGCCGGTCCCGGTCGTCGTGGTGCCGCACGCGGTGGCCAGCCGGCTGGCCGAGGACGTCGGCACCATCGACGCCGGCCCGGCACCGGCACCGGCACCGACGGCAGAGGCCTGACCACCGGGCGGTTGGTCAGGCCTCTCGTCGCGCGTCGGGGGCGTCAGCCGGCGGTGATCCGGACGACCAGTTCGGCGGTCACCCCGGGGTGCAGCTTGACCGCGACCTTGTGCGCGCCCACGGTCTTGATGTGGCCGTTCGTGTCGATGGTCCGGCGGTCCAGCGCCGGGCCGCCGACCGAGCGCACCTTGTCGGCGATCTCCGCCGCGGTGATCGACCCGAACAACCGGGTCCCGTCACCGGTGGTGCGGGCGGCGATGGTCAGCTTCTCGCCGAGCGCCTCCAGCGCCTGCTTGACCTCGTTGGCGTGCTCGGCGCCGCGGATCTCCCGGGCCAACTGGGCCCGCTTGATCGTGGCGACCTGCTTCTGCGCGCCCTTGGTGGCCACGATGGCCTTGCCCTGCGGCAGCAGGTAGTTGCGGCCGTAGCCGTCGCGGACCTCGACGGTGTCGCCGGGGGCGCCCAGGCCGGGCACGTCGGCGGTCAGGATGAGCTTCACGATGCGTTCCTCCTGATCAGCGGGCGGTCGAGGTGTACGGCAGCAGGGCGACCTCGCGGGCGTTCTTGACGGCGGTCGCGATGTCCCGCTGGTGCTGGGTGCAGTTGCCGGTCACCCGGCGGGCGCGGATCTTGCCGCGGTCGGAGATGAACCGACGCAGCAGGGTGGTGTCCTTGTAGTCGATCGGCTGCGCGTTCTCCTTGCAGAACGCGCACACCTTCTTCTTGGGCTTGCGAACAG
>JBDHZW010000167.1:0-11012 GCA_039812105.1 Nakamurella sp. | reverse complement strand
ACGCCGCCGTGCTGGCCGGCGCCCCCACCGACACCGCACCCGGGCACCGACCGGGCGGGCCGGGCGGGGCGCACCGGGCCCTGGAGGTGACCCTGCGCGGGGTGAGCCTGCGGTATCCGGGATCGCCGGCACCGGCGTTGCGGGAGGTCGACCTGACCGTCCGCACCGGTCAGGTCGTCGCGGTCGTCGGGGCCAACGGGTCGGGCAAGTCGACCCTGGCCGCCGTGCTGGCCGGGCTGCTCGACCCGACCGCCGGGCAGGTGCTGTGGAACGGGGTCGACCGCGCCGGGCTGGCCGCCGACGGCTGGCGCCCGGACGTCGCCCTGCTGCTGCAGGATGCCGGCCGGTACCAGGAATCGGTGCGGGACAACGTCGGCTTCGGCGCCGTGCGCCGGCCGGTCGACGACGCCCGGGTCCGCGCGGCGCTGGCCGCGTCCGGCGGCGACGGCCTGCTGCACCGGTATCCGGCCGGGCTGGACACCGACCTGGGCCGCGAGCAGGACGGCGGCGCCGAGCTGTCCGGCGGCCAGTGGCAGCGGATCGCGCTGGCCCGCACGTTTTATCGGGGCGGCCGGCTGCTGATCATGGACGAGCCGTCGGCGCCGCTTGACCCGCTGGCCGAGCGGGACCTGATCGGCAAGCTGCGACGCTCGTTCACCCACCGGGCCGTGCTGCTGATCACCCACCGGATGCCGGCGGCGATGGCCGCCGACCACGTCGTGGTGCTCGATCAGGGCGTGGTCGTCGAGCAGGGCGCACCGGCCGAGCTGCTGGCCCGCGGCGGCGCGTTCGACGACATGTGCCGGGCCGCCGACGGGCTGTGGGAGTTGCCGGCCGCCTGATTCTTCCGCCGGGCGGCCGGCGCCTGGACGATCACCACCGCGGCCAGCACCAGGGCGGCGCCGACGGTCTGGACCGGCCCGAGTGACTCGCCGAAGACCAGTGCGGCGCCGACCACCGTCACCACCGGCTCCAGGATGGACAGGATCGAGGCGGTGGACGGGCCGACCCGGGAAAGCCCGGCGAAGAACAGCAGGACGGCGCCGACGGTGCTGACCAGCGAGACCGCGGCCAGCCACAGCCAGCCGATCGGCGCGAAGCCGAGATCGACGCCCCCGCGGACGGTTCCGGCGAGCAGGAAGGTGCCGAACGCGCCCCCGCAGACCAGCGCGGCCAGGGCGACCGCGGGGACCTGCGCGGTCGCCCGGTCGCCGACCAGGATGTAGCCGGCGTAGGTGAGGGCGGCGCCCAGCGCCAGCACCGCGCCGAGGACGTTGAACGAGCCGGTGCCGGCACCGGCCAGCACCAGGACGATCCCGGCCAGCGCGATGCCCAGCGCCCACACCCGCCGACGCGACGCCCGCTCCCGGCGCAGCGCGATCGCGCCGACCATCACCAGCACCGGGTAGGCGTAGAGCAGCAATGCGACCAGGGACGCGTCGATCATGGTCAGCGCGGCGAAGTACAGGCCGGCCTGGGTCGCGTAGCCGATCGCGCCCATGCCCAGGCCGACCAGCACCGCCCGCCGGTTCAGCCCGCGGAAGGCGCCGCGGCGCAGCGCCAGGGCCAGCAGGACCGCGCCGGCCAGGCCGAAGCGGACCAGCAGCAACGCATCCACCGACACGCCCGCGTCGAAGGCGAGCTTGCCGAACACGGCCATGACGCCGAATCCCACGGCGGACAGCAGACAGCACACGGTTCCCACCGGTTCATCGTCGACGACGCGATCGTTCACGTCCATCACGGATTCGCGTATATGACCGTGTAGCTATGCTGAACGAATGTTGGATCTGCATCGCCTCCGGCTGCTGCGCGAGGTGCACGGGCGCGGCACCGTGCACGGGGCCGCGCGGGCCCTGGGCTACACGGCCAGCGCGGTCTCGCAGCAGCTGGCGGTGCTGGAACGCGAGGCCGGGACGCAACTGTTGGAGCGGGTCGGCCGCAACGTCCGACTCACCCCGGCCGGGCAGGTCCTGGTGCGGCACGCCGGCGTCCTGCTGGCCGGCCTGGAGGCCGCGGAGGCCGAACTGGCCACCGTCGCGGCCGGCCGGGTCGCCGGCGTCGTCCGGGTCGCGGCCTTCCAGTCCGCGTTCCTGCGGGTCGTGGCGCCGGCGGTGCGGGCGCTGGCGGCGGACCATCCAGACGTCCGGGTGGAGGCCACCGAGTTGGAGGTGGAACAGGCCGCGCCGGCGCTGCGGCTGCAGCAGCTGGACGCCGTGGTCGGCGACCAGTACGACGGCCAGCCCCGGGCCGTGCACGCCGACCTGCACCGGGAACTGCTGCTGCGCGAGCAGATCCAGATCGTGCTGCCGGCCGACCATCCGGCGGCGGCGGCCGAGCGGGTCGCGATCCGCCGCCTGGCCGGCCTGGCCTGGGCCGGCTGCCAACCGGGGACCGGGCATCGGAGCATGCAGATCCGGGTGTGCCGCCAGCTCGGCGGGTTCGAGCCGGACCTGCGGTACGCCTCGGACGACTTCCTGATCCAGCTGGAACTGGTCCGCCGCACCGGAGCCGGGGCGCTGCTGCCCGACCTGGTGCTCGGCGACGGTGCGGCGGGCGTCGCGGTCCGGCCGCCGGCCGAGGGCCCGATCGGCCGGGAGGTCTTCCTGCTCACCCGGCTGAACCGGACCCCGGCGGTGGAGGCGGTGGCCGCCGCGCTGGGTGCCGCCGCGCACCGTGCGGGCGTCGGCGGCGCGGGCGTCAAAGACGGTGGAGCACGGCCGCCAGCGGAGCCGGCACCCGGTCCGGCTCCACCGCCCGCACCAGCAGCGCGGCGTAGCGGGCCTTGCGGCCCGCGCACGTCCCGATGAACCGCCGCAGGACGGCCACCCGCGTCCAGTCCCGCTGGGCCGGCATTCCGGCGAGCCGCCGCAGCGACGCCGCCTCGCCGGCCGCCTCGATGACGTCCTGCACCCGGTCGGCGCCGACCGCCCGGATCAGCTCGTCCTCCAGATCCCGGGTGCACCGGTAGAACCCGAGCGCCGCCGGCCCGCCGGCCTCCGCCGCGGGCGCCAGCCCGGCGTCGGCCAGGCCGCGCCGCAGCTTGCCCTCCTCGGCGGCGTCGTACAGGCCGGCCAGCGGCAGACCGAGTCCCCGCGGGCCGTACCGGAGCGCGAACGTCCGGGTGTTGGTGATCCCGCCCATCGCGACGACGTCGATCCGTTCGGCGGTCAGGTCCCGGCCCAGCCGCGCGGCGAGCCCGAGCAAGGCGATGCGGTCGCTGTCCCCCTCGACCAGGATGACGCCGCGCGGTTCGTTCACGGCTCCAGGGTGGCACGGCGGCCGGTCAGCCCGGTGGTGCGGCCACCGCGCCGGCGATCTCGAACGGCACGGTGGGCGATGCCGCCCACGGCCCCACGAGAGTGACGGCGCCGCGCAGGCTTCCGGTCCGGAACCGGCGATCGTCGTGGCCGTCCAACAGGACCGAGCAGGCTGCGGTGGTGCCCGGCGGGATCGTCGCCGCCTGGTAGAGGCCGTCCAGCAGCTCGCCGCCGGCGCCCACCAGCCCCATCCGCGGCGGCGTCAGCGGCTGCCAGTCGCCGTCGAAGGTGGTCAGGGCCAGGGTGTCCCGGTCCAGCAGCGCGGTGACCGGCTCGCTGCCCACCGACGTCAGGCTGAAGCCGGCGACCCGGGCGCCGGTCGGCGCGGCGATCACGTGGGTGGTCAGCCGGGCGGCGGCGACCGGGGCCATCCGGGCCGCGTCCACCAGCGGCACCACCAGATCGGACACCGTGCGGGCGTCCTCGCCGCCCAGCGGCACCCATCCCGACCGGTCGCCGGAGGTCAGGGTCAGTCCCAACTGCCCGGGAACCGCGGCGCCGGCCCGGACCAGCACACCGGCCGCGGCGTCGAGGTCGGGTCGCCGGTCGTCGGGCAGGCTCGTCCGGAACGTTCCGACGACGTCGGAGCCCGCTCCGATGGTGGCCAGCGCCCAGAGCCACACGGTGCCGTCGTCCCGCACGGCGAGGATCTGGTGGGTGCCGACGCTGCGCCAGGTCACCGCGAGGCGGGCCCAGGAAAGGTCGACGAGATCGGTCACGTTGCGCCCATCTCGATGGTGAAGTCACCCTCCCGGTCCTTCTTCATTCCACTGGTGGTGTTGAAAAGGGTGGCCAGTGCGGTGAACTGGTCGGGCCGGAAGATGTCGTCGTTGGTGCTCATCATGTTCACGGTGGAGTAGGTCACCTGCTGCGCGGGGGCAGTGGTCCGCGGGTTCACCGCGGTGCTGCCGGGCGCCGCCGTCTGCGCGGCCTTGGCCGCGGTGGCCTGCGCCTGCAGTTGGGTGTGCATGGTCGCGGCCAGCGAGGCGATGGCCGGGTCGCGCGGCGAGGTCAGGGCCAGCTGGTTGGCCGGCGTGCCCATGATCCGGGTGACCTCGTCGCCGATCGCGGACATCAGGGCGGCGACGCTGGTGCGCATCACCGGCTGCAGCTCCGCGTCCAGGAACGCCCGCACGCCGTTGGTCGCCGCCGCCAACGCGGCGGCGTGCACGGTGCCGTGCACCGCCTTGGCCAGCTCCCGCTGCCGGGCGATCGGGGTGGGTCCGGGCGCGGTGGAGGTGATCCGGGCCAGCCAGGAGTTGAACAGGGCGGTGCTCAGGTCGGCGGTCAGGGTGCCGCTGGCCAGCGCCGCCGGGGCCGCCGCGGCCATCCCCGCCCAGCCCTCCGGCAGGGTGGTGAGCTCCCGCAGCAGCGCGCCGGACGGGCGGACCGGCGGCACCCGGCCGGTGCGCACGGCGCCGGCCGACTTGTCCACTGCGGCGGCGATGTCGCCGGCCGGCGCGCCGCCGCCGGCCCACAGTCCGGTCGGCGGCACCACGGCGTTGCCGGCGGCGTCGATCCCGGCGTTGCCCTCCACGTTGATCTTCATGTTGATCCCGCCGAGATCGACCGCGCCGTTGGCGGCCTGGCTCAACGCGTCGTTGTACAGCCGCTTGACCAGCGCCCCGATCGGGCCGGCGCCGAACTCGGCGCCCACGACGCCGGCGGCGATCCCGCTGGTGTTGGCCCGGTCCCGGACCGCCGCGTCGACCAGCCCGGGAATCTTGCCGGTCAACCCGGACAGGGCCGGCGGCACGTTGCCGACCAGCAGCGACTTGACCGCGGCCGTCTGCAGCGAGGTGCGCAGGCTCGAGGTCAACGCGCTGACCACCGGCGCCTTCTTGGCGGTGAACGCCCGCGCGATCTCGTTCGTCGACGCGCTCACCCGGTCCGTCAACGGTCTGGTCAGCGCGGCCAGCACCATCCGCCGCACCGCCTCCCGGTCCATCGCCGCGCCGCGTTCGGCCGAGGTGCCCGGGTCGATCTCGTGCAGCAGCGCGTGCATCTGCGGGTTCGAGTGCGAGTACTCGTCGGACAGCCCGAGCAGGTGCCCGTATTCGTGGGCGTACACCGCCTCCTGGTCCATGCCGGCGTAGGTTCCGGCGTTCATGTAGTAGTGGCCGGCGTCGATCGGGTGGGTCTGCCCGCCGGCCGCCGTCGCCTGCGGGAACACCCGGATCTCCCGGTCGGCCGGCACCGGCTTGAGGTCGTACACCGGAACGGCCTTGAACTTCAACGGGAGTCGGACCGGGCCACCCTTGTCGTCGTTCCACAGCGAGGCGATGCGGCCGGGCGCCTCCCGCTTGCCGACGAGCACCGCCCGCCCGTTCCAGTGGGTCGGGGCGGTGTCGCAGATGTTCTGGGCGAAGGGCCGGCGGGCGTCACCCGGCGGGATCGCGGTGATCGGTCCGTCGTCGATCGGGCGCACCCGGCCGGCGGCGTCGGGGGCGCTGAGCTTGCGGTTCTGCTGGATGAAGCGGATGCGGACGGTCACCGTGACCGCCTCCGGGGTGCCGCCGCGGGACATGTCGAACGTCTTGCCGGTGGCGTCGCCGAAGACCGCGGCACCGGCCTGCCCGGGGGTGCCGCGGTCGTTGAACAGGGTCTCCTCGCGCGACGGCGCCTTCACCGCCACCCGCTGCAGCGACGGGCTGAGCACCGCATCGGGCGCGGCGTGGCCGGCCGGCCGGCCACGTCCGACGAGGTCGGTGACGGCCTGGTTGCCGGCCTGCTGCTGCAGGGCCAGCATCGGCGGCAGCCGGCCGGCCGACCCGGACGGCCGGCTCCGGGCAGCGGCGAGTGCGGTGGCGTCCTTCGGACGCCGTGGAGTCTTCGGTGCCGGCCCCGTCACCCCTCCAGCATGCGGGGTCGAGCGTGTCCGGCGTCGCGACTCGGCCCTTTCGGGCAGCGGTCTCCGCTCGAACGGGCGCTCCGGCGCCGGCCCGGGCGGCTACTCGCGCAGGAATCCGGCGGTCAGGTCGGCGATCTCGGCCGGTCGCTCCAGGATGAACAGGTGCCCACCGCCGGGCACGACGTGCAGCCGGGCGTCGGGGATGACCTCGGCCAGGATGCGGCCGTTCACCGCGGGGACGATCGGGTCGTCGTCGCCGGAGATCACCAGGGTCGGTTGCGGGAGCCGGTGCAACCAGGGCAGGCCGGTCCAGAACGACAGCGCGTAGAGCTGACCGAGGTAACCGGCCACGCTCGGCGGCTCGCTGAACCGGGCGACGGAGTGCTGCAGCAGCGCGTCGGCGTCGCGGCGGGCGGAGCCGCCGTAGATGCGGCCGGCGACCCGCCGGTAGTGATCGGGGGAGCGGTAGCGCCGGGGGGTGGCCATCTCCAGCACCACCCGGGGCGAACCGGGTATCCCGCCCAGGCCGAACACCCCGGCGCCGGTGGCGCACAGCACCAGCCGGCGGACCCGGCCGGGCGCCTGGTGGGCCAGTTGCTGGGCGATGATCCCGCCGAGCGACACGCCCAGCACGTCCACCCGCGGCCGGTCCAGGGCGTCCAGCAGCCGCTCGACGGTGCGGGCGATGCCGGGCATCCGGCGCGGGAACCGGTAGCCGGTGGATTGGCCGACACCCGGGGCGTCGAAGCTGATCACCTGGAAACCGCGGTCCACCATCGCGGCCTCGAACGGTTCGGCCAGCTCCAGGCTGGCCCCGATGCCGGTGATCAGCAGCAGCGGATCGCCGGTGCCGCGGACCCGGGCGCGCAGCCGGACGTCGTCAACCTCAACGAAACGCAGGCCGTTGCTCATGTCTCGTGCTCATTTCGCGAAGACGTAGGTGCCGGGGGCCGGGGCGAGCGCCTCGCCGATCGGGCCGGGCGCGTCGACCAGCGATCCGCACCGGTCGGCCAGCCAGGCGCCGTAGTCCGGCCACCAGCTGCCCTGGTGGGTCTGCGCGGCGGCCTGCCAGTGCTGCGGCTCGGCGGGGTTCTCCCCGCCGGTCTGGAAGCTCGCCTTGGGATTGGTCGGCGGGTTGACCAGGGCGGCGATGTGACCACTGGTGGACAGCACGAACCTGGTGTCCCCGCCGAGCAGGCCGGTGCTGCGGTAGCAGTTCTGCCAGGGGGTGATGTGGTCGGCGGACCCGGCGACCACGTAGGCGTCGACCTTGATGTCGGACAGGTCGACCGGGGAGCCGAGCACGCTCATCGCGCCGGGTTGAGTGATCTTGTTCCGCAGCCCGACATCGACGAAGTCGGCGTGCAGCCTGGCCGGCATGCGGGTGGTATCGGCGTTCCAGAACAGGATGTCGAACGCCGGCGGTTTCTGGCCGAGCAGGTAGTTGTTCACCCAGTAGTTCCAGATCAGGTCGCCGGGCCGGAGCCAGGCGAACACCTCGGCCAGGGCCCGGCCGTCCAGGTAGCCGCGGCGGGCGGACGCGGCCTTCGCGGCGGCGGCCAGGTTCTCGTCGACCAGCGCGCCGGTGGTGCCCGATTGGTGGCTGTCCAGCACGGTGACCAGCAGGGTGAACGCGGCCAGCCGGTCCTGCCGGCCGGTGGCGGCCAGTGTCGCCGCGGCCAACGAAGCGATGATGCCGCCGGAGCACACCCCGGCGAGCGCGGCCTGCTCGGTGCCGGCGGTGCACCGGACGACGTCGAGGGTGTCGATGACGGCCTGCACGTAGGTGTCCAGCCCCCAGTCGGCGTGCCGGGCGTCCGGGTTGCGCCAGGAGATCACGTACACCTGCTGCCCCTGCCGGACCAGGTACTCGATCAGGCTGCGGTCGGGGGCCAGGTCCAGGGCGTAGTACTTGTTGATGGTCGGCGGCACGATCAGCAGCGGGAGCTGCCGGACCTGCTCGGTCTGCGGCCGGTACCGGATCAGCTCGACGAGTTCGGTGCGGTGCACCACGTCACCCGGGGTGGCCGCGATGTTCTCCCCGAGCCGGAACCCGGATCCGTCCACCATCTCCGGAATCCTTGGTGCGCCGGCCATGTCGCGGACGAGCGCGCCGGCGCCGCGGACCAGGCTCATCCCGGCGGTGTCGATCGCGGTCTTGGCCGACGACGGGTTGACCAGCGGCACGTTGGACGGGGCCAGCGCCTCGACCACGTTGTCCACCAGGAAGCCCACCCGTTGCGCGTCCCGCCAGTCCAGGTCGGCGTCGGCGACCAGGGCCTGGGCGGTCTGCCCGGTCGTCAGGTAGGACTGGACCAGCCGGCGCAGCAGCGGGTTGGCCGTCCAGGCCGGGTCGGTGAACCGGCGGTCCCGCCGGGACGGTGCGGTGTCCGAGGCGCCGGCACCGATCCGGCCGAGTTCGCGGGCCAGGTCGGCGACCCGCCGGCCGGTGCGCCGGGGATGACGCAGCAGGTTCCCGGCGAACTTCGCGGTGGACGCGTCGGGCACGAAGCGGCGGTACGGGCCGTGGGCGGCCTGCACCAGCAGCGAATCCAGCGGGGCGGCCACGTCGGCCGTCGGCGCGCTCATGCCCGGCTCGCCGCGGCCGGCGCGGTCGGGATTGCCGGCCCGGTGGCGGGGTCGGGCCGATACAGCACGACCACCTCGGCGACGCAGGCCGGCCGGTCGGAGCCCTCGACCTCGACGGTCAGGGTCAGCACCGCCTCGACCGCCTCCCCCCGGGCCTGCGCGGTGGTCAGCCGCAGGCCGGCCCGCAGCCGGGCACCGACCGGCGCCGGGGCCGGGAACCGGACCTTGTTCAGGCCGTAGTTCACGGCCATCCCGACGTTGTCCACCTGCAGGATCTCCGCGATGAAGGCCGAGGCCAGGGACAGCGTGAGGTACCCGTGGGCGATGGTCGTGCCGAACGGGCCGGTGCCGGCGCGCTGCGGGTCGACGTGGATCCACTGGTGGTCGTCGGTGGCGTCGGCGAACAGGTCGACCTGCTGCTGGCTGATCCGCCGCCACCGGCTGCGGCCCAGGTCGGGCGCGTCGGCGGCGAGCGCGAGCAGGTCGGTGGGTCGTTCGACGCGGGTCGTCATCGTTGATGCCCTTCGGGTTCGGCAAGCGTGGTGTGCACCTCCCACCCTGGTGGTCGCGACCCCGGCCTGTCACTGTCCGGGAGACCCGACCGGCAGCCCTTCGATTGTGCTCGTGAACAACGCCTCCGGTCCGGTTGTCAGGATCGGCGGAGGGGCGCAGGCTGACGCTGTTTCGGGCCAAGCGCCGGTGGAGGGAGTTCAGGGTGAGCGAGGAACAGGCGGTCCCGGAGACCAGGGGCGTCACCGTCGAACTGCTCGGCACGGTCGACCTCGGCCCGGAGATCGACGGGATGGACGGCCGCGAACTGCGCATGCGCCGGGTGACCATCGAACCGGGCGGCGTGTTCGGCCCGTGGCACGACCACCGGGACCGCCCGGGCATCGTCTTCATCCTGCAGGGCACGATCACCGACCATCGCGACGGCGTCGACACCGACTACGGGCCCGGGGTCGGCTGGCCCGAGGACCGCGCCACCCGGCACTGGCTGGAGAACACCGGATCGACGCCGGCGGTGGAGATCTCGATCGACGTCGTGCGCAAGGCGTAGCCCAGCGATATATCGTTCTCGTTTCCGCGGAGACGTCCGGGCGCTGCCGGCCGGGCAATATCACCCGAACGATGGGAGGCGCCGCCCGCCGGCGAATCCCACCATTGCAGTCAACCTGGACATCAGGCGCCTGACAGTGACGGGAGACGCCGATGACCGGCAAACAGCAGGCGAAGCGCCCGGTGAACGGCAAGCCGCCGGCACCCTCGACCGACCCGGCGTCCGGGCCGATCTCCTGGGAGATCGAGTTCACCCGCATGGCCGCCGATTTCAAGGATCCGCAGCAGGAATGGCGCCGGCTGTTCTCCGAGCTGTTCGGCACGTTCCTGCTCGTACTGGTCGCCGCCGGCGGCGGCATGATGGGTGCCGCGTTCCCGGACACCATCAGCCGCGCGGCCGCGGTGACCGCGCCCGCGTTGATGGTGCTGGGCGTCATCCTGTTCATGGGCAAGGTGTCCGGCGCGCACCTGAACCCGGCCGTCAGCTTCGCGTTCGCCCTCCGCGGCGACTTCCCCTGGCGGCGGGTGCCCGGCTACATCGTGGTGCAGCTGATCGGCGCGTCGCTGGCCGCGCTGTTCCTGCACGCGGTCATCGGGGTGTCCGCGTCCAACGGGTCGAACTACCCGGCCACCGGGTACTCGAACCTGACCGCGTTCGTGATGGAGGCGGTGCTGACCTTCGGCCTGGTCAGCGTCATCCTCGGCACCGCCTCCGGCGCCCAGAACATCGGCGTGATCGGGGCCCTGGGCGTCGGCGGCTACATCGCGCTGGCCGGACTGTGGGGCAGCCCCATCTCCGGCGCCTCGATGAACCCGGCCCGCACCTTCGGCCCCGATCTGGTCAGCCTGACCTTCGACGGCTACTGGGTGTACGTGGCCGGGCCGCTGCTGGGCGCCGTCGTCGCGGTCGGCTGCGCCTTCGTGCTCCGCGGACCGGGCGGCGGCCGCTCCGGTTCCGAGGCCGCCCAGGGCACGCTGTTCACCGAGGTCAACCGCACCTGACCGCTACTTCTTGTGTTTGGCCAGCTCCTCGGAGACCGAGTCGAGCAGTTCGGTCCAGGCGGTGATGAACTTGTCCACGCCCTCGGTCTCCAGCACGGTGAACACGTCGGTCAGGTCGACGCCGAGTGCTTCCAGGCTGCCGAACACCGATGACGCCTGCGCGTAGGTGCCGTCGATGGTGTTGCCGGTGA
>JBDHZW010000166.1:0-11063 GCA_039812105.1 Nakamurella sp. | reverse complement strand
GACGGCCGGGCGCGGCTGGAGCTGTCCACCGGCGACGTGATCACCCTCGACCGGGACGTGGTGATCGGTCGCCGCCCGCAGGTCGACCGGGTGCAGGGCGATCAGGTGCCCACCGTGGTCACCGTGCCCAGCCCGCAGCAGGACGTGTCCCGTACCCACCTGCGGATCGGCCGGACCGGCGGTGCGATCACCGCCACCGACCTGCACTCGATGAACGGCACCGTGCTGATCGGCGCCGACGGCGGCACCCGCGCGCTGGACGGCGGGACCCCGCAGACCCTGAGCGACGGCGACACCCTGGACATCGGCGACGGGGTCACCCTCACCCTTCGGCTGAGCCGGTGACCCCCGCCCGTCCGCCCGCCCCGGCGCCCGAGCTGCCCGGCTACAGCCTCGTCCGGCATCTGGGCGGCGGCGGCTTCGCCGACGTGTTCCTCTACCGGCAGGTGAGCCTGGATCGCGAGGTGGCGATCAAGGTGCTGCTCGCCTCCGACCCGTCGCCGGCCGCCCGCGCCCGGTTCGAGAACGAGGGCGCGGTGATGGCCCGGCTGTCCGAGGAGCACCGCAACATCGTGCCGGTCTACGACGCGGCGATCTGCGCCGACGGGCGGCCGTACCTGGTCATGCAGTACTGCCCGAAGCCCGACCTGGCCAAGCGGTACAAGTCCGGGTCGTTCACCGTCGCCGAGGTGCTGTCAACCGGCGTGCAACTGGCCGGCGCCGTCGAGTCGGCGCACCGGCAGGGCATCCTGCACCGCGACATCAAGCCGGCCAACGTGCTGACCACCCGGGTCGGCCGGCCGGCGCTGACCGACTTCGGCATCGCCGTCACCGCCACCTCCAAGGACGACCCGGACGCCGTCGGCGTGTCCATCCCGTGGAGCCCGCCGGAGCTGCTGGCCGACGAGCCGGTCGGCGACGTCCGGTCGGACGTCTACTCGCTGGCCGCCACCCTGTACACGCTGCTCGCCCGCCGCTCCCCGCTGGAGCCCGAGGGCCGGCGCACCACGCAGGCGGACCTGCTGTCCCGGATCCCGCGGATCCCGGCTCCGCCGACCGGCCGGGGCGACACCCCGAAGTCGCTGGAACGCCTGCTGTCCCGCGGGCTGGCCAAGGACCCGGGCCTGCGGTTCGACTCGGCCGCGCAGCTGGCCCGCGCCCTGCAGCAGGTGCAGCGCGAGATCGGCGAGCCGGTCACCGATTTCGAGTTCCTGGCGGCCGACCCGGGGACCGAGTTGGCCTACCTGTCGCCGGACAACGCCGACCACACCCGGGTTCGGCCGATCGTCATCCGGGCGCAGGGCGCCCGGCCGGACCAGGACGGCGCGACCAGGATGCGGGGAGCGGCCGGCCCGGACCCGGCGGAGGAGCGGACGAGAGCCGGCGGGACGCCCGAGCACACCGTGCTGCGCGGCCGTCCGACCACCGGCAGCTACCTGGACGCGCCGGCGCCCGACACCCCGGCCGAGCCGGACACGATCGTGCCGGGCCGCCCGGCCGCGACGACGGCACCGGCCCAGCCGAAGAAGAAGCGGACCGGGCCGCTGGCGGTCGGCGCCGGTCTGCTCGTGGTGGCGGCCGGCCTGACCTGGATCGTGGTGAGCGGCGGCACCGGCAACCCGGCGCTGGACACCACCGGCACCACCACCGTGACGTCCGACCCGGCGCTGGCCGTGGTCGACGTGGTCCCGCCGCCCGCCGGCCTGACCGGCACGGTGACGCCGGACGGGGTGACGTTCACCTGGACCAACCCCGAGCCGCAGCCGGGTGACGGGTACGACTGGCAGCGGACGAGGACCGGCCAGGACGAGCCGGTGAGCCGGGTGACCGAACCGGTGGTGACCATCCCGGGGGCGACCCGGGCGTGCATCGAGGTGGTCACCGTGCGGGACAACGGATCGTCGTCGGTGCGGCCGGCCGACGCGTGCGTGGGGGAGTGAGGACGGTGCACCAGGTACGCATCGGGTTCTGCGGCGAGTGGTACACCGCCGACCCGGACGGCGAGTTCGTCATCGGCCGCGAGGGTGACCTGTCCGTGGACGACAACCCCTACCTGCACCGCCGTTTCCTCACCGTGGTCCGGCAGGGCGAGCTGTGGTGGCTGATCAACGTCGGCACCCAGCTGTCGGCGACCATCTCCGACCACGCCGGCGCGCTGCAGGCCTGGCTCGCGCCGGGCGGCCGGGTGCCGCTGGTGTTCGCCGCCACCACCGTGCTGTTCACCGCCGGACCGACCACCTACGAGATCGAGATCTCCTGCGAGGACCCGACGTTCACCCTGAACGAGGGTCTGAGCAGCAGCGGCATCGGCGAGACCACGATCGGCCCGGTCACCCTCACACCGAGCCAGAAGCAGCTGATCGTCGCGCTGGCCGAGCCGCTGCTGCGCCGGGAGGGCACCAGCATCAGCGCGATCCCGTCGTCCAAGGAGGCGGCCGCCCGGCTCGGCTGGGAGCTCACCCGCTTCAACCGCAAGCTGGACAACGTCTGCGACAAGTTCGACCGCCGCGGCGTCCGCGGCCTGCGCGGCGGGCCCGGGCAGCTGGCGTCCAACCGGCGGGCCCGGCTGGTCGAACACGCGGTCACCGCGCGGGTCGTCACCACCGCCGACCTGGTGCTGCTGGACCCGCCGGGGGACCAGGCATGACCGGGCTGCGCGCCCGCTGGCCCTGGTCCACCCGGTCCACGGGCATCGTCGTCGTGACCACCTTGCTCGCCTCGGTGCTGGTGGTGTTGGGGGTCAACGCCCAGGGCTACCCGGTCACCGACGTCAACCTGTCCTCCTCCACGGTCTGGGTGACCAACGAGGCCAAGGGCGTGGTCGGCCGGGTGAACCGGCAGATCGACGAGCTGAACTCGGCGGTCAAGGCCAACAAGCCCGGCTTCGACGTGCTGCAGGAGGGTGACGCGGTCCTGGTGGTCGACCGGATCAAGAACGAGGTCCGACCCCTGGACGTGGCCGTCGTGGCCATGACGAGCCGGATCGGCACCCCGGAGAACGCGGCGGTCGCCTTCGGCGGCGGCACCCTGGCGGTGGCCGACCCGGTCACCGGCGAACTCTGGGCCGGCACCCCCGACTCGCTGACCGGACTGGACCCGAAGAGCACCGAGCCGCTGCTGACCACCGCGGCCGGCGTCCGGGTCACCACGTCGGTCAACGGCACCGTGTTCGCGGTCGCGCCGGGCAGCGACGAGCTGTGGAGCGTCCCGATCGGCGACACCGGCCAGACCGACACCGGCCGGCCCGACACCGGCCAGGCCACCGGCTGGTCCACCGACGGTGACGGCAAGCCGGTCGCCCCGGAACCGGCCCGGCTCAGCGGCGGCGCGCTCACCCCGGTCGCCGCCCAGGTGGTCAGCCAGGACGCGCCGACCGTGGACATCACCGCCGTGGGTGACACCCCGGTGGTGCTGGACCGGGCCAGCGGGCAGCTGATCCTGCCCGACCACCGGGTGAGCATCCCGGGCGGCGCCGACGCGGTGCTGCAACAGCCCGGCCCGGCTGCCGACGCGGTGCTGGTCGCCACCGGCACCGGCCTGCTGCGGGTGCCGTTGGCCGGCGGCGACCCGCAGACCGTCGTCGACGGCGTGTCCGGCACACCCAGCGCGCCGGTGTCGCTGAACGGCTGCGCGCACGCCGCCTGGGCCGGAACGACCGCGACCTACGCCGCCGCCTGCGGCGGCGACCCGCCCCGGACGGTCGACGTGCCGAACGCGACCGCCGCGTCGCGGCTGGTGTTCCGGGTCAACCGCAACGTGATCGTGCTCAACGACCAGGCCACCGGCAACATCTGGCTGGTCGACGCGGACATGAAGCTGATCAGCAACTGGGACGACGTGCAGCCGCAGGAGTCGTCCAGCGACCAGACCTCCCCGGACGGCGACCAGGAGAGCTCGGACCAGTTGACCAACTCGCGCAGCGACTGCGCCGCCACCAGCGCCGAGGGCACCCCGCCGCAGGCCGCCGCCGACCAGTACGGCGTGCGTCCCGGCCGCACCACCGTGCTGCGGGTGCTGGACAACGACTCGTCCGCCGACTGCTCCATGCTCGCCGTCTCGGCGGTGACCCCGCTGCCGGCCGACGCCGGCACGGTGACCGTCGCCGAGGGCGGGCAGGCCCTGCAGGTGACGGTGCCGGCCACCGCGTCCGGGCCGCTGCCCGCGATCGAATACACCGCCGACGACGGCCTCGGCCGCACCTCCACCGCCCAGGTCGCCGTCACCGTGGCGGCCGCCGACGACACCCGGGCCCCGGTCAAGGTGCGCGACTCGGCCACCATCGTCGAGGTCGGCGGCACGGTGAGCTACAACGTGCTGCCCGACTTCGCCTCGCCGGTCGGCGAGGATCTGTCGCTGATCTCGGCGACCACCACCACCGACGACTCGGTGACGTTCCAGCCCAACGGCCTGGTCACCTTCCGGGACACCGGATCGGCCGGCGCGGTCAAGAAGACCGTCGACCTGGTCGTCTCGGACGGCACCTCGCAGGTCAACGGCACGCTCACCGTCGACGTCAAGCCCGAGGGGTCGACCAAGCCGGTGCCCGGTCCGGTCGCCGCGGCCGGCGTGGTCGGCGAGGCGGTCACCGTCACCCCGCTGCGCAGCGTGCTGTCCGGGCTGCGCGACCCGGTGCGGGTCACCGCGGTGCAGCCGCTGGTGCCGTCCACCCCGGACAAGCCGGCCGCCTCGACGGCCACCCTCAACCCGCTGGACTCGACCGTGGTGCTCACCGGAACCGCCGCCGGCACCAGCTACTTCCTCTACACGGTGGTCGCCGGGTCGGCCAGCGCGACCGGCGTCATCCGGTTCGACGTCACGGCGAAACCGGACACGCCGGCCCCGCCGATCGTCACCCCCGACGTCGCCTACCTGGTGCCCGGCCGCACCCTGGTGATCGACCCGCTGGCCAACGACCGCGACCCGATGGGCGACGTGCTGTCCGTGCAGTCGCTGATCCAGCCGGCGGACAGCCCGCTGACCGCGACCGTGCACGAGCTGAACCTGATCCAGGTGTCGTCCTCGCGGACCGTCCCGCCGGCCGGCGTCACCATGACCTACACCGCCGCGAACGCGGCCGGTGCCACCCCCGGGCAGATCCGGGTGATCCCGGTGCCCGCGCCGCTGGTGCCGCAGCCGCCGGTGGCCTCGGACATCTCGGTCAGCGTCCGGGCCGGGGACGCGGTCACCATCCCGGTCGGCAAGTACGCGACCGACCCGACCGGTCAGCGGCTGACCGTCAAGCCGTTCCCGGACGGCACCCTGCCCGCCGACCAGGGCCTGGTGTTCGCCACCGAGAGCGCGATCCGCTACCTGGCGCCGGCCACCCCGCCGCCGACCACCGTCCGGTTCAGCTACACGGTGGTCAACACCGACCAGCTGGCCGACACCCGCACGGTGACCATCTCGGTGCTGCCGGCGGACACCGCCACCAACAACGCGCCGCAGAACCCGCCGCTGACCACCGCGCGGGTGTTCGCCGGCCGCAGCACCACGATCTCGCTGCCGCTGGACGGGCTGGACCCGGACGGCGACTGGGTGACCTTCGCCGGGCAGACCGAACCGGCGCCGGCACTGGGCCGCATCGACAAGGCCGGCCCGTCCACGATCACCTACACCGCGCTGGGCAGCCCCGGCCTGGACACCGCCGGCTACCTGGTCACCGACCCCTACGGCAAGCAGGCCAAGGGCCAGGTGCGGGTCGCCGTCGTCGCCCCGCCCGCGGTGGCCGAACCGCCGGTCGCACCCGACCTGGACGTCGTGGTGCGACCCGGCCGGACCGTCGGGGTCGACGCCCTGGGCGCCGCCACCGACCCCGGCGGCAACACGCCGTTCAGCTACGCCGACCCGGCGCTGGTGGTGCCGGACGGCATCGACGCGCAGGTCGCGGACGGCCAGGTGGTGGTCACCGCCCCGGACGCCGATGGCGTCTTCCCGATCAAGTACACGGTGCGGAACTCCAAGGGACTGGCCGCATCCGGCATCCTGACCGTCACCGTGTCGGCGACCGCGCCGCTGGCCCCGCCGACCGCGAAGGACGTGTTCGTGGATGCCGCCGCGCTGTCCGCGGACGCCGCGTCCGCATCGGTGGACGTGACCGGCTCGGTGACCAACCGGTCCGGGCTGGTGTCCGACCTGACGATCTCGGCGACGGGCACCGGGGTGTCGGCCGACGGCCGCACCGTCACCGTGCCGGTGACCGACCGGCGGCAGGTCATCGCCTACACCGCCACCAATCTCGACGCCGACACGGCGACGGCGTTCGTGGTGGTGCCGTCCCGCGGCGAACTGGCCCCGCCGGTGCAGCAGCAGAACCAGCAGCAGACCCGACCGGCGGCGCCGCCGCAGGCCCGCGGCGACGTCCAGCCGTTCACCATCGACGCCGGCACGACGGCGACCGTCCCGGTGCGGGACTACGTCGCGGTGGACGCCGGTCATACCGCCGTGGTGCCGGCCGGCGCGGCGATGAACGCCAGCCAGGGCACGGTGCAGCGGCTGGACGACGCCGGTCTGCAATACACCGTGCCGGAGGACGCCGGCGGCTCCGCGGTGATCAACGTGCAGGTCTCGGACGGCGCCTCGGACTCGGTGTTCGTGCCCATCCCGGTGCAGATCGTGCCCAAGGTCGTGCCGCCGCCGACGTTCAGCGGCGCCACCATCAACGTGGAGAAGGGCGGCACCGCCACCCAGGACCTGGCCGGGCTGGTCGGCACCGCCAATTCCGACCAGGCGGCGGCGCTGACCTTCTCCGGCCCGTCCGGGCTGACCGGCGGGTTGTCCGGGTCGCTGGACGGGTCGGTGCTGACCGTCACCGCCGACGCCGGCGCCGACCGGGGCAGCACTTCCACCGCGACCATCACCGTGTCCGACGGCACCAACACGGTCACCGGCAGCATCGCGGTCAACGTGGTCGGGTCCACCGCCGCGCTGCCCAGCGTCCAGGCCAACCGGCAGGTGGAGGCGTCCGCCGGTGAACCGGTCACGGTGAACGTGCTGGACGGCGCGTACAACCCGTTCCCGGACACCCCGCTGACCATCGTGTCGGCCACCGCCGCCAACGGCGCCGGCGTGTCGGTCGACGGCGGGTCGCTGACGGTGACCCCGCCGGCCGGCGTGCTCGACCAGTTCACCGTGTCCTACGCGGTGGCCGACGCCACCGGTGACGCCGACCGGCAGGTGCAGGGCACGCTCACCGTCATCCCGCTGGCCAAGCCGGAAGCGCCGACCGCGGTGGTCGCCACCTCGCTGGGCCAGCCGGACAGCGTCGACGTCGCCTGGCGGGCACCGGCTCTCACCCGGCCGGCGATCAGCGCGTTCACCGTGTACTGGTCCGGCGGGTCGACCAGCTGCCCCGGCGACGCCGGGCACTGCGCGGTCGGGCCGCTGACCCCGGGGACGGCCTACACGTTCGAGGTGTCGGCGACCAACGACGAGGGCGAGGGTCCGCGGTCGGCCCCGTCGGCGCAGATCACCCCGGACGTGGAGCCGGACACCCCGGCCGCGCCCACCGCCGCCTGGGCGGCGCCCGGGTCGATCAGCGTGGCCTGGAAGGCGCCCAGCAACCGGGGCTCGGCCATCGTCAGCTACCTGCTCACCACCAGCACCGGCGAGCAGAAGACGGTGGCGGCCGGCAGCACGACCGCCACGTTCACCGGGCTGGACCCGACCGTGCAGGTCAACGTCACCGTCTCGGCCACCAACAGCACCGGCAAGACCAGCCAGACGTCGGCGGCCTCGAACTCGTTGTACCCCAGCGACACCACCCGGCCGCCCGGGACGCCGAACCTCAAGGCGGGCAAGGACGCGGGGGGCACCCGGACGATCACGGTGACCTGGGCGGCCGCCGAGCCGCGCGGCGACCCGGCCGAGACGTACCTGGTGTCCGTCAACGGCACCGCGGCCACGGTGACCGCGCCGACCACCAGCTACGTCATCGGCAATGTGAGAGACGGCCAGGAATACACGGTTTCGATCCGGGCGCACAACCACGTGGGTGACTCGGACCCCAGCGATTCGGCGTCGCTGACCACCAACCCGGACGCGGCCGACGTGGTCAGCGCCACCCCGACCGGGGACAACCGGAAGATCGAGGTCAAGGCCGCGCCCTCGTCCACGGCCGGCGGCGCGATCACCGAGTACCGGATCTTCGCCAACGGCGACCAGGTCGGCACCGGCGGGGCGACCCAGACCGTGACCGTCGGGTCGAACGGGACCGACTACACGTTCACCGCGCAGGCCTGCGTCAGCGGTTCGTGCAGTACCGCGGACGGGGCATCGAAGAAGGCCAGCGCCTACGGGCCGGTGGGCGCCCCGTCGGTCAGTGCCACCGACACCAGCCAGACCCAGGTGCGGTTCACCTGGCAGGCGCCGGACGACAACGGCCGCAAACCGATGCAGACCCGCTACCGGATCGACGGCGGCGGCTGGTCGGACTGGTCCAACGGCGGCGGCTCCACCGTGGTCGGCGATGCCTGCAACCAGGCGCACAACATCGACGTGCAGGCCCGGGACGGCGAGGGGCTCGCGGCCAAGGACGGGGCGTCGGCGTCCGGCCGGTCGAACGACTGCCCGAAGCCCGAACCCACCGTGACCCGGATCTTCCGCGGTGACGCGACCGGCCACACCGGGACCAGCCCCGGGTCGCAGACCTGCCATGGTCCCAACTGCAAGTACATCGACGTGCAGGTCCGCAACTTCCCCGCGAACACCCTGGTGACCTGTACGGTCGTGCACCGCGACGGCAGCCCCATCCGGACCGACGGCAACGGGGACGCGCTGTTCACCTGGGGTTGGTACAGCGGAACCCCGGAACAGGAAATCGCCAGCTGCTCCGGCGGTGGCGTCACCCGGACCGGTTAGCAAATCGACGAGAAACACCGCAGGAGAAGCACGATGAGCATGACCCCGGAACACGCGAGCTGGTTTGCCGAGACGTTCGGCAAGCTCGTCGCCAACGTCGGCCTGGCCGTGCGCGGCAAGCCGCGGCCGATCGGGCTGGCCGTCACCTGCCTGCTGTCCGAGGGGCACCTGCTGCTGGAGGACTACCCGGGCACCGGAAAGACCTCGCTGGCCCGGGCTCTCGCGGACACCTTGCAGGGCACCAGCTCCCGCATCCAGTTCACCCCGGACCTGCTGCCCAGCGACGTGACCGGGGTGACCATCTACGACCAGGCGACCAAGCGGTTCGAGTTCCACAAGGGACCGATCTTCGCCTCGATCGTGCTGGCCGACGAGATCAACCGGGCCTCGCCCAAGACCCAGTCGGCGCTGCTGGAGGTGATGGAGGAGGCCAAGGTCACCGTCGACGGCGTGTCCCATTCGGTGGGCAACCCGTTCATGGTGATCGCCACCCAGAACCCGATCGAGCACGCCGGCACCTACCGGCTGCCCGAGGCCCAGCTGGACCGGTTCCTGATCAAGACCTCGCTGGGCTACCCGGACCACGCGTCGATGGTGGAGATCCTCGGGGCCGCGCACACCCGAAGCCAGCAGGTGCAGATCACCCCGCTGATCACCCCGACCGCGGTGGTCGACATGGCCGAGCTGGCCGCCACCGTGCACGTCGACCCGTCCGTGCTGGACTACGTCGCGCAGATCGCCGAGCTGACCCGCACGTCGCCGCAGACCAGCCTGGGCGTCTCCGTCCGCGGCTGCCTGGCCCTGGTCCGGGCGACCCGCACCTGGGCGGCCGCGCACGGCCGGCACTACGTCACCCCCGACGACGTGAAGGCCCTCGCCGAACCCGTGCTGGCGCACCGCATCCTGCTGGACGCCGAGGCCGAGTTCGCCGGCACCACCGTCGCCGACGTGCTCGGCCAGATCCTGGGCGACGTGCCGCCCCCGGAGCGCCGCGGGTGACGCAACCGATGACCCGACGGATCACCCTGCCCCGTCCGCGCACCGTGGTCACCCCGCTCGGCTGGACCGCGCTGGGGGCGGCCGCCGTGCTCATGCTGGTCGCCGTCACCGGCGGCTGGACCGAGTTCGCCGTCGCCGCCACCGCACTGCTGGCCGCCGTGGCGGCCGCGCTGGTGTTCGCGATCGGCCGGTCCCGGTACCGGATCGAGATCGACCTGCGCACCCGGCGGGTCGTCGTCGGCGAGCCGGCGTCCGGCCGGATCCTGGTGACCAGCACCGCGTCCCGCCCGGTGTTGCCGTCCCGGCTGGAACTGCCGATCGGCGACGACGTCGGCCGGCTGGCCATCCCGGCGCTGAAACCCGGTGCCCGGCACGAGGATCTGTTCGTGGTGCCGACCCAGCGACGGGCGGTGATCGCGGTCGGACCGGCCCGGTCGGTGCGCGGTGACGCGTTCGGGCTGGTCCGCCGGGAGGTGCGGTGGACGCAACCGCAGCTGCTGTATGTGCACCCGCGGACCACGTCGCTGTCCGGCGCGGTCGCCGGCTTCTTCAAGGACCTCGAAGGCCAGCCGACCGACGACCTGTCCAACGACGACGTCTCCTTCCATGCGCTGCGCGGCTACGTGCCCGGCGACGACCGCCGGTACATCCACTGGCGCACCTCCGCCCGGTCCGGCGCGCTGATGGTGCGCCAGTTCGAGGAGACCCGCCGCTCGCACATCGCGGTCGCGCTGTCCACCGACGCCGCCGAGTACGCCGACCCGGACGAGTTCGAACTGGCCGTGGAAGCCGGCGCCTCGGTGGTGGTGCAGGCGGCCAAGGAGAGCCGCGACCTGACCGTGCTGGCCGGCGGCAGCCCGGTCACCAACCCGACCAACTCGCCGGCGACCGGAACCGCCCGCCGGACCCTGGACCGGCTGGCCGGCGTGCGGCTCGACGACACCCCCGCCCGGCGGCCGGACACCGAGGTCGGCGGGCCGACCGGCATCGTCGCGGCCGCCCGTCGGGTGGCCGACCTGGCGCCGGACGTGTCCATCGCCTTCCTGCTCTGCGGGTCGGCGCCCACGCCCGCACAGATCCGGCAGGCCGGGGCCGCGCTGCCGCTGGGTGCCCGGGTGGTCGCGGTCCGCGCGGTGCCCGGCATGGCCCCGACCGTGCGCCGGATCTCCGGGGTCACCGTCGTCACCCTCGGATCGCTGGACAAGCTC
>JBDHZW010000165.1:0-11082 GCA_039812105.1 Nakamurella sp. | reverse complement strand
GACAGCATCGCCTCGCGGGCCCGCATCCGGTTCCGGTTGCCGCGGACGGTGTTGATCTCGCCGTTGTGCGCCAGGTAGCGGAACGGGTGGGCCAGCGGCCAGGCCGGGAACGTGTTGGTGGAGAACCGGGAGTGCACGATGGCGATCGCGCTGATCGTCCGGGTGTCGGTGACGTCGGCGTAGAACGCCGGCAGCTGCTCGGTCGTCAGCATGCCCTTGTAGGTGATCGTCCGGCTGGACAGCGACGGGAAGTAGACACCGTCCCCACCGATCTCGGCCTGGGACTCGTGCTCGATCCGCTTGCGCGCCGGGTAGACCATCCGGTCCAGCTCGATGCCGTACGGCAGCACGCCGTCCTCGCCGACCGGCCCGGCGACGAACAGCTGCTCGAACACCGGCATGACGTCCAGCGCCATCTGCCCGACGCCGGCACCGATCGGGTCGACCGGGACGGCCCGCCAGCCGAGCAGGGTCAGGTTCTCCCCGCCCAGCACCCGGTTGACGATGGCCTTGGCCCGGGCCCGCTCGGCCGGGTCCACCGGCAGCATCGCGATGCCCACCGCATAGGCCTGGCCGTGCCGGGGATCGGGGCTGACCGGCAGGTCGAAGTCGACCTCGGCCCGCAGCAGCTCGTCCGGGACCTGGATCAGGATGCCGGCGCCGTCGCCCACGGCCGGGTCGGCGCCCGCCGCACCCCGGTGGTCCAGGTTGATCAGCGCGGTGACCCCGCTGCTGACGATCGAATGGCTGCGCCGGCCCTTGATGTCCGCAACCGCGGCCACGCCGCAGGCGTCACGTTCGTGTTGCGGGTCGTACAGCCCCTGGGGGGCGGGTGTTGCCGAGAACTGCACGGCAGACCTCCCGTCGTCGGCAAGGCGACCGGGTCGGCGGGAGCCGCCCGGTGAGCGTGGGAAAACCGGAGCGTCACAGCGGGTACAGCGCGGGTGGCGGCGTGGGGGGTACGCCGGGTCGCGGACCCGGTCGAGCTGCGGCGAGCACTTCGACCGGATGTCGCGGCGGGCCGTCTGCGGCGGGAGAACCTGCCACCGGGCCCATGCGCGACGTCGGGACGATACGGCGGGATCGCCGCCGGTCGTCACCGCTGTCCACGCACATGTCCTGATCACGGGGACACCGGGACGACGATGGCCCAGCAGGGACCAAAAGTACCGCACCGGCCCGCCCGCCCGGTAATCGCCAAGCACCCCGTCGGGCGGTCCGGGCGACCGTTTACATGCCCGAAACTCCGGCCGGCCCGCTCGGGTGCCGGCGCGTCGCTCAGCCGGCGCTCAGGCCGCCCGGCCCTGGCCGCCCCAGATCGTCGTGCTCAGCTCGTGGCGGGTGCGGACGCCGATCTTGGCGTAGATCCGGCCGAGGTGGAAGGTCACGGTGCTCTTCGACAGGAACAGGCTGTGCGCCATCTGGGCCACCGAGAAGCCGCGGGCGACCAGTTCCAGGACCTCGCGTTCGCGGTCGCTCAGTCCGTGCGCGGCGGCCAGCCGGGCGGTGGGCGACTGCTCCGCAGCGGCCGCCCCGGTCAGCCGCCGGGCGAGCTGCACCAGTTCCAGGAGCGCCGGATCCGTGATCGCGCCCCCGGCGTCGACCGCGGCCGCGGCCGCCCGCAGCACCTCGGCGACGTCCGCTCCGGCGGCGGGCAGGGCCCGGTCGTCGGCGGCGTCGGAGTCGGTGATCAGCTGCAGCGTGGCGGCCATGGGAGCGCTCCCTAAGGTTGGTGACGGGGAGAACCCTGCCAACCGGCGGCGGCCCGGTCTGTCAGCGAGCGAACACAGCGACTGTCCGGCTGCCGACACAGCGGGAGCGCTCCCAGCGAGCCCCCCGGCTACGTCGTTGGATCCCCCGGGCCCGCCGGCCGCCTGGCGCCTCAGCCGCGGTGCCGCAGCAGCTCGCGCCGGTCCACGACGGTGACCTGACCCCGCTTGAGGGCGATGGCGCCGGCATCCTCCAGCGCGCGCAGCACCTGGTTGACCGTGGGACGGGTCGCGCCGGTCAGCCCGGCGATGTCGTCCTGGGTGATCCGCAGCACGACCGGCCCGGCCGCCCGGTCCGGGCGCTCGTCCTCCTGCCCGCACAGCGCGATCAGCACCCGGGCCACCCGGTGCCGGACCGGCACGTACAACGCCTCGGTCAGTTGACCGGTCAGCCGGCGCACCTCCCGGGACAGCAGCTGGATCAGCAACGACTCCACCGGCAGGTTCGCCCGGCCGGCGCGGACGAGCTGGGCACGGCTCAGGGTCCAGGCCTGGGTGGGTTCGATCGCCGTCACCGTGGCCGACCGGCGGCCGTCGGGGGCGAGCAGGGCGAGTTCGCCGAAGCTGTCGCCCGGGCCGAGCAGCGCCAGGGTGACGGCGTCGCCGTGCTCGGTGACGATCCGCACCGCGACCCGACCGGTCCGGATGAGGAACAGGGTGTCGCCGAGGTCGCCGGCGTGGAAGATCACCTCCCGGGCCCGGAACGAGCGGGTTCCGGCCGACGCCAGCAGCCGGTCCCGATCGGCGGGGCTCAGGCCGGTCAGTGCCTCGAAGTCCACCGGCTGCGCCCCCGCTTCCCTGACCGATCGTCGTGGCGAAGACTACTGACATGAGCGCGGGGGCAGGCCGATGACCGACGGTGCCGCGCGGTCGGGCGTCCGCTGCGTCTGCGGGGCGGCCGGCCCGGTCGGCGCCCGGTTCTGCGCCTCCTGCGGGCGCCCACTGGTGGCGGCGCCGACCGAGCCGGCGGCGTCCCGACCGGAGCCGGTGGCGTCCCGACCGGAGCCGGTGGAGGAACGGCGGCTGGTCACTGCGCTGTTTGCCGACCTGTCCGGCTTCACGTCGCTGGCCGCCCGGCTGGACACCGAGGAGTTGCTCGATCTGGTCGACCCGCTCATCGCCGAATTCGCCGACATCGTCACCGGCTACGGCGGTTACCTGGAGAAATTCGCCGGGGACGCCCTGCTCGCCCTGTTCGGGGCACCGGTCGCGCACGAGGACGACGCGGTGCGTGCCCTGCGCGCGGCCGCCGACATGCACGCGCTGATCGAGCGCCGCGGGCAGGACGCGGGCCTGACCGTGCACATCGGCGTGAACACCGGGCCGGTGGTCGCCCGGTCGATCGCCTCCGGGGGGCGGGCCGACTACGCGGTGCTGGGCGAGTCGGTCATCCTCGCGCAGCGGCTGCAGGCGTTGGCCCCGCCCGGCCAGACCTACGCCGGCGAGCTCACCCGGGACCTGGCCGGGTCCGAGTTCGAGTTGGAGCCGCTGGGCGCGCACCCGGTGAAGGGCCGAACCGAACCGGTCCCGGTCTTCCGCGTGCGGGGTCCGCGGACCGGCACCCGGGCCGCCGGGACGCGGACCGGGCTCCCCCGGATGATCGGCCGGCCGGCCGAACTGGCGACGGTGGCCGGTGCCCTGGAGCGCGCCCGGGCCGGGCACACGGTGATCGTCCAACTGTCCGGACCGGCCGGGTCGGGCAAGTCCCGCCTGCTGGCCGAGCTACGCGGATTCGCCGATGCATCCGGCGTGCGCACGGTGGAGATCGTCGGCGCCTCCTATCAGCGCTCCGCCTTCCGCCGGTTGGCGCCGCTGTTCGCGGCCGCCCTGCTCGCCCGCTACCCGGGCGCGGAATCGACCGAGCAGGCGCTGGAGCGGCTCGACGCGGATCCCGACGCGCCCGCGACGGGGCGGTACACCGCGATGCTGATGGGTCGCGCCGACCCCGCTCGGCCGCCCGGCGACCTGGTCGCGCAGGGGGTGCGCCGCGAGCTGGTGGCGGCCGCCGGCGCCTGGCTGACGGACCTGTGCGGGCGTCACCCGGTGGCGATCCTGGTCGACAACCGGCAGTGGATCGAGGCCTCGTCGGTGGAACTGCTGGACGAGGTGGTCTCCGCGCGGACGGATCGGCCGCTGCTGGTGTGCCTGAGCGGGCGGCAACCGCCCAAGCCCCGGGACTCGGGCGAGTCCGTCACCGTCGAACTCGGGCCGATCGACCAGGACGGGATCGCCGAGCTGATCGTCGACGAGGTGTCGGCCCGGCCCGACCGGCGGCTGGTGGACTTCGTGTCCGCCACCAGCCGGGGCAATCCGCTGATGGCCCGGGAGCTGACCCGGCTGCTGCGGGACGACGGCCTGCTCGACGCACGGTTGGGGCACGTTCGGCTGGTCGCCGGCGCCGAACTGCACTCGGTGCCCACCAACCTGCGGACGCTGCTGGCCGCCCAGATCGACGGGCTGCCGGCCGGCGCGGTCCGGGTGGCCACCGCCGCGGCCGCGATCGGGCTGCTGGTTCCGTTCCCGCTGCTGGCCGAGGTGCTCGGCGACGACGGCGAGTCGCTGGGGCGGCACGTCGACGAGCTGGTGGACGCCGGGTTCCTGACCTGGGCGTCGGGTCCGGGGGGCGCGGGCGAGCTGCGGTTCGACAGTCCGCCGCTGCGTGATCTGCTGTACGCGCGGATGACCGGGCGTCGCCGCCGCGCGATGCACGGCCGGATCGCCGACGTCCTGGGCGCCGATCCGGACGCCGCCCGCTCCCCCGCGCTGCTGGCCGCCCACCGGTACCTGGCCGGGGACGCCGCCGGCGCGCTGCCGCTGCTGCGGCACGTCGCCGACCAGGCCCGCCAGGTGTTCGCCCACGACGACGCGGTGCTGGCGCTGACCCGGGCCATCGACGCGGCCGAATCGGCCCGTCCGGACCTGCTGCCGGACCTGCTCGGCGATCTGGCCGACGTCCGGTTCGAGCTGGGCGAGTACGAGGAGGCGGCCCAGCTGTACCAGCGGGCCCAACGGTCCGGCGGGGACGCCCGGGCCTGGGCCGGGGAGGGCGCGTGCCTGCGCCGGCTCGGCGAGTACGAGCCGGCCGGGGACCTGCTCCGGCGGGCCCTCGACGGCGGGGTCGGCGGCGACAGCCGCCTGGTCTGGGCGGAATTGGCCGCCACCCGGTCGGTGTCCGGCGACCTGGACGGCAGCATCAAGGCCGCTCGCGCCGGGCTGGCGATGGGCCGTGCGGACGATGGGGTGGCCGGTCGGTTGCAGTCGCAGTTGGTGCGCTCGCTGACCCTGACCGGCCGGCTGGACGAGGCCCGCGTCAACGCCGACCTGGCCGTCGAGAACCTGCGCCGGGCCGGCGACCTGGCCGGGCAGTGTGCGGCGCTGCGGCTGCTCGGTTCGCTGCAGCAAACCGCGGGTGCGCTGACGGACGCGGCCGACACCCTGGAGAGCGGTCTGGCGCTGGCCGAGCGGGCCGGGGTGGTCGAGGAGATCGGGGGCTGCCTGATCAACCTCGGCATCGTCCGCGGCGAACTGGACGAGCATCGCGCGTCGGCCGACTGCTACGCCCGCGCCGCGGCAACGTTCGAACAGACCGGCAACCGGGCCGGGCAGGCCACCGCCCACGGCAATCGCGCCTACGCGCTCTGGCGGTTGGGTGACCCGGGCACCGCCCGCGAGGTGGCCGGGCAGGCCCTGGGACTGGCCCGGCAGGTCGGCAACCACTACGCGGCGGCCGACATCTCGACCACGCTGGCGCTGATCGCGGAGTCCGAATCGGACCCGGCCACCGCGGTCCGGTGGGCGACCGCGGCCCGGGACGAGTTCACCGCCGCCGGCATGCCGGACGCCGCCGCGGACAGCCAGGACCTGGCCGACCGGCTGGGCAGCTGACCGGGGCCCGTTCGACGGGGTCAGTGGTACGACGCGGGGCAGACGGGATCCCTGGTGCCGTCGATCACGGCGAACTCATGGCTGCGGGCGCTCACCGCCCGGTGGTCGACGTCCTCGGCGATCAGCGCGTACGTCCCCGCCTGCTGGAACGGGACGTCCAGCCGATAGCTCCCGTCGCGGGACGGCGAGACGGGATAGTCCTGATAGCCCTTGTTCCCGACGGCGCAGTCGACAGGATCGGTGTACAGCCGGATCGTGCCGGAATAGGTGCTGACCGGACGGCCGGCCGCGGTCAGCACCCGCACCCGCACCGGTGCGGGCACCATTCCCGCCTGGGCGTCGATCGGCGAGGGCGGCATCTGGATGGCCAACTGCACCCGCGGGGTCGGCCGGACGAGCAACCAGGGATCGGCCACCCAGCGCGGACGGGGATCCGCGGCGTCGGTCAGCCGCACCGGGAAGCGGTACAACCCGGTCCGGGGCGCGGTGAGCCCGACGATGCGGATCGCGATCCGTTGGCCGGGTGCGCAGGACAGGAAGTTGATCACGATCCGGTGGACCGAGGCGGTGTCGACCACCGACAGATCGTCTCTCGCGTGGGTCTGCGGGTCGACCGCGCCGCCCCGCGAGCAGTACTGCGCCGGATCTCCCGTCCCGGGAAGGTCGGGCGGTTGGGGCCGGGCCCCGACCGCGCCGGCGTCCCCGGGGACCAGCCGGCCGGCCGCGAGGTGCAGCGGGGTGACCCAGGTCCCCGCGGGCAGGTCGATGGTGAGCGAACCGACGGACAGCGCCCGCCCGGCGGTGAACCAGAAGACCAGGTTGTTGCCGGTGCTGCCGTTCACGACATCGACGGTGCGGTCGATCTGGTAGTCGTCGTACCCGCCGACGGTCACCGTGTCGAAGGCAGCCGAAACGGTCCGGTCGCCTCCGGAGCCGGCCGCGTTCGCCACCGCCGGGACCGCGATCGCCGTCAGCGACCACACCATGAGCACGACCAGCAGGCGCGATCCGCCCCGAGCACGCATGGGCCTTCCTACCACGGCAGTGGGCCCGGCGGGAGTCGCTGCGCGAACTTTCAGGTGCTGCCGGGCGTCTGGTCGGTGACCTCCGCGGACCGATCGGCCGGCCCCGGGCGACCGGCGGGCGGGCCGTCCTCGCCGTCCACGCCGTCCTCGCCGTCCTTGCGTTCCTTGCGGTCCGGTCCCCGGACCAGCGCCGGGTCCTCCCGCTTCACGTGCCGCCGCAGGTACAGGAACAGCACCGCGGCGAGGAAGACCACGATCGAGGTGAACACGTTGATCCGCAGGCCGAAGAAGTGGTTGGCCGGGTCGATGCGCAGCATCTCGATCCAGCCCCGGCCGAGTGTGTAGGCGGCCACGTACAGCGCGAACGCCCGGCCGCCGCCGAGCTGCCAGCGCTTGTCCGCCCATACCACCAGCGCGGCCACGCCCAGGCACCAGAGCATCTCGTACAGGAACGTCGGCTGGTAGACCCCGCAGACGATCTCCGGGGTGGCCTTGACGTACTCGGTCGGGAACTCGCAGTTGCCGTCGACCGGGATCGTGCCGGCGATCCCACCCGGCGTGCGGACGTAGACCTCCAGGCCCCAGGGCACCGAGGTCGGGGCGCCGAACAGTTCCTGGTTGAAGTAGTTGCCCAGGCGGCCGATGGCCTGGGCGACGGCGATGCCGGGGGCGACCGCGTCGGCGAAGGCGGCGAGCGGGATTTTGTAGTAGCGGCAGCCGATCCAGGCGCCGACCGCGCCGAGCGCGATGGCCCCCCAGATGCCCAGGCCGCCGTTCCAGATGGCGAGGGCGTTCCAGGGGTTGCGGCCCTCACCGAAGTACAGCTGGTTGTCGGTGATCACGTGGTACAGCCGGCCACCGACGATGCCGAACGGCACCGCGAACACCGCGACGTCGGTGACCCGTCCGGGGCGGCCGCCGCGGGCGACGAACCGCTTGTTGCCGATCCACACGGCCGCGACGATGCCGGCGATGATGCAGATCGCGTACGCCCGGAGGGCGATCGGCCCGACGTACCACACGCCCTGCGGCGGCGACGGGATCGCGGCCAGGTAGCTGGTCACGCCCGCCCCGCCCGCCCCGTGTCGCGCGGATCAACTACGCCCGCGCGGATGAAATCGTCGACTCGCGTCACAGCAGTCACATTCCGTTGAGTTTGATCCGCGCGGGGCTAGTTGATCCGCGCGGGTTGGGGCGGGGTGCGGGTGGCCGAGCGGACACCGGCGGCCAGCTCGCCGGCCAGCGTCGCGGCGGCGTCCCGGCCGCCGTCGGCGTAGGCACCCAGGAACGCCGAACCGACGATGACCGCGTCCGCGTAGCCGGCGATCTGCGCCGCCTGCTCGCCGGTGCGCACGCCCAGCCCGACGCCGATCGGCAGGTCGGTGACGGTGCGGCAACGGGCGACCAGGTCGGGCGCGGCGGTGGACACCTGGTCCCGCGCGCCGGTCACCCCCATCACCGACGCCGCGTACAGGAAGCCGCCGCCGGCCGCCGCGGTCAGCGCGATCCGTTCCGCCGACGACGACGGCGCGACCAGGAAGATCGGGTCGATGCCGTGCGTGTGCACCGCGTCCAGCCACGGCCCGGCCTCGTCGACGATCAGGTCGGGGGTGATGACGCCCGCCCCGCCGGCCGCGGCCAGGTCCCGGGCGAACGCGTCGACGCCGTAGGCCAGCACCGGGTTGAAGTACGTCATGACGACCGCGCGGCCGCCCCGGCTCGTCACCGACTCGACGATGTCGAAGGTGTCCCGCACCCGGAACCCGCCGGCCAGCGCCTGCTGGGCGGCATGCTGGATGACCGGGCCGTCCAGCACCGGGTCGGAGAACGGCAGGCCGACCTCGACCAGGTCGCAGCCACCGGCCGGTCCACCCTCCGCGATCGCCGCGTACAGGTCCTTGGACGCGGCCAGATCCGGGTAGCCGGCCGGCAGGTAGCCGACCAGGGCGGCCCGTTGCTCGGCCCGCAACGAGGCGAACATGTCGTCCAGGATGGTCATTCGACCGCTCCGGTCGGCTCGGCCAGTTTGAACCAGCGCATCGCGGTCTCCATGTCCTTGTCGCCCCGGCCGGACACGTTGACCAGCACGATGCCGTCCGGCCCGATCTCCCGGGCCAGATCGACGGCGCCGGCCACGGCGTGCGCGGACTCGATCGCCGGGATGATCCCCTCGGTCCGGGCGAGCAGCGCGAAGGCGTCCATCGCCGCCGTGTCGGTGACCGACCGGTACTCGGCCCGACCGATCTCGGCCAGGTGGGAGTGCTCGGGTCCGACACCCGGGTAGTCCAGGCCGGCGCTGATCGAGTGCGACTCGATGATCTGCCCGTCCTCGTCCTGCAGCAGGTACGAGCGGGCGCCGTGCAGCACGCCGACCGACCCGCCGCTGATCGTGGAGGCGTGCCGGCCGGTCTCGATGCCGTCGCCGCCGGCCTCCAGGCCGACCAGCCGCACGTCGGGGTCGTCGAGGAACGCGTGGAAAATGCCCATCGCGTTGGACCCGCCGCCGACGCAGGCGGCGACCGCGTCGGGCAGCCGGCCGGTGCGGTCCAGCACCTGGGCGCGGGCCTCCAGGCCGATGATCCGCTGGAAGTCGCGGACGATCACCGGGAACGGGTGCGGTCCGGCGACGGTGCCGAACAGGTAGAAGGTGTGGTCGACGGTGGCCACCCAGTCCCGGAATGCCTCGTTGATGGCGTCCTTCAGGGTGGCCGAGCCGGCGTCGACGGCGACCACCTCGGCCCCCAGCAGCCGCATCCGGGCCACGTTCAGCGCCTGCCGTTCGGTGTCCACCCGGCCCATGTAGATGCAGCAGTCCAGGCCGAGCAGGGCGGCGGCGGTGGCGGTGGCCACCCCGTGCTGCCCGGCGCCGGTCTCGGCGATCAGCCGGGTCTTGCCCATCCGCTGGGCCAGCAACGCCTGGCCGAGCACGTTGTTGATCTTGTGGCTGCCGGTGTGGTTCAGGTCCTCCCGCTTGAGCAGGATCCGGGCGCCGCCGATCTCGGCGGTCAGCCGCGGCGCGTCGGTGAGCGGGCTGGGCCGGCCGGCGTAGTTGGCGGCCAGGTCGTCCAGCCGGGCCAGGAAGTCCGGGTCGCGGCGGGCCTTGCGGTAGAAGTCGGCGACCTCGTCCAACGCGCCGACCAGCGCCTCGGGCAGCCAGCGGCCGCCCATGGTGCCGAAGTAGCCGCGGTCGTCGGGATCGTGGTCGGTGCCGGCCAGCCCCTCGGATTGGCGTGGCAGGTCGACGGCCGCTCGCGCGGGCACACTCACGTGACGTTCACTCCAGAAGGGCAGTGCCCGGCGCTGCTGCGGTCGAACTCAGCGGGACGGGCGGGGACAGGACGGGTGCGAACCGGCGGTCACCAGGTCGGCCAGCGCCGCCCGGGGGTCACCGCTGGTCACCAGTCCCTCGCCGACGAGCACGGCGTCCGCGCCGGCCCCGGCGTAGGCCAGCAGGTCGGACGGACCCCGCACGCCGGACTCGGCAACGGTGACCACGCCCGAGGGTAGCCCCGGGGCGATCCGGGCGAAGACGTCCCGGTCGATCTGCAGAGTGGTCAGGTCGCGCGCGTTGACCCCGATCACCCGGGCCCCGGCCGACAGCGCCCGGTCCGCCTCGGCCTCGGTGTGCACCTCGACCAGCGCGGTCATGCCCAGCGACTCGACCCGCTCCAGCAGGCCGAGCAGCACGTTCTGCTCCAGCGCGGCGACGATCAGCAGCACCAGGTCGGCGCCGTGCGCCCGGGCCTCGTGCACCTGGTACGGGCTGACGATGAAATCCTTGCGCAGCACCGGGATGTCGACCTCGGCCCGGACCGCATCGAGGTCGGCCAGGGTGCCGTTGAACCGGCGTTGCTCGGTGAGCACCGAGATGACCCGCGCGCCGGCCTCGGCGTAGGTGCGGGCCAGCAGGGCCGGGTCGGCGATGGTGGCCAGCGCACCCTTGGACGGGCTGGCCCGCTTGACCTCGGCGATGACGCCGACCCCGGGCTCCAGCAGCACCGGCAGCACCGGCCGCGGCGCCGGCGCGCTCCGCGCCATCGCCTTCACGTCGACCAGCGGCGTCCGCGCCTCACGCACGGCGAGATCCTCCCGAACTCCGGCCAGGATCCCGTCCAGCACGTTCACGCGTAGGTCTCCTTGTCGGGCCCTAATACCTGGTTCGCCGCCTGCACCCTGCCTGCCAAGGTGCCACCAACATCACACTTGCGCCGCTTGTCCCTATGTAGCGCGTTCGCTGGGGTCATGGTAGCCGCCCGGGGGTGGCCCGTCGGACACGGTCCGATCGGTCGGATCGGCCCCCGCGTCCAGAGCCTTCCACCAGTCGCCGGGGTCGTCGGACGGGGCCCGGGCCGCGGTGTCGGCGCTCTGCGCGGCCGTGGTCGCGCCGGCCGCGATCGGGGCGT
>JBDHZW010000164.1:0-11106 GCA_039812105.1 Nakamurella sp. | reverse complement strand
TGGTGCCGGTGGCGGGCGCGCTGCTGCCGGTGGCGGGTCGGCCACCCCGGCCGCCCGAGCGGCGCCGACGACGCGGCTGGCTGGTGGCTTGGGCGGAGTCGGTTCGGGGTGCGCGGGCGCCGGTCGAGTCGGTGCGCGGGCGCGCGGCAGTGGAGGAAGACATGAGAAGCGGTGGGTCCTATCGGATCGGGTGACGCGTGGAGTGGCCGCGGTGCTGACCAACTCGCGAAATCCGGGACTCCGGCGCAGTAAGCGGAACGCCGACGGTGGCGCTCACAGCAACGACCCGGACCTGCCGTGGTTCGGCCGGTCCGTGGTCCACCCTACGGGCTGCGTGCACCGGTGGGCGCGCGCAGTAGGCAAGATCACCCGGGCCCCCTCCTGTCGATCATGCAAGACACGCCCTTATCGGTTCCCGATAAGGGCGTGTCCTGCATGATCAACATCGGTGGGGGGAGGGGGAGGCCGCCGTCGGGGGGCGTCGGACGTGCTTACGCGTCGACCACCGCGCCGGCGAACTGGGCGTTGTACAGGTCGGCGTAGGCGCCGCCGCGTTCCAGCAGCTCGTCATGGGTGCCCTGCTCGACGATCGACCCGTTCTCCATCACCAGGATCAGGTCGGCGTCCCGGATGGTGGACAGCCGGTGCGCGATGACGAAGCTGGTCCGGTCCTGCCGCAGCGCGGCCATCGCGTGCTGCACCAGCACCTCGGTGCGGGTGTCCACCGACGACGTCGCCTCGTCCAGGATCAGCAGCGCCGGATCGGCCAGGAACGCCCGGGCGATGGTCAGCAGCTGCTTCTCGCCGGCCGAGACGTTGCTGCCCTCGTCGTCGATCAGCGTGTCGTAGCCGTCCGGCAGCGAGTGCACGAACCGGTCGACGTAGGTCGCCCGGGCCGCCTGCAGGATCTCCTCCTCGGTGGCGTCCGGCCGGCCGTAGGCGATGTTGTCCCGGATGGTGCCGGCGAACAGCCAGGTGTCCTGCAGCACCATGCCGATCCGGGAACGCAGGTCCGCCCGGGTCATCTGCGAGATGTCCACGCCGTCCAGGGTGATCCGGCCGGCGTCCAGTTCGTAGAAACGCATGATCAGGTTGACCAGGGTGGTCTTGCCGGCCCCGGTGGGCCCGACGATGGCCACCGTCTGGCCGGGCGCGGCCACCAGGGAAAGGTCGTCGATCAGCGGCTTGTCCGGCTCGTAACGGAACGCCACGTCCTCGAACTCGACCCGCCCCCGGGACTCGTGCACGGTCAGCGGGGATGCCGGGTCGGGGGACTGCTCCTCGGCGTCCAGGAACTCGAAAACCCGTTCGGCCGAGGCCACGCCGGACTGGAGCACGTTGGCCATCGACGCCAGCTGGGTCAGCGGCTGGGTGAACTGGCGGGAGTACTGGATGAACGCCTGCACGTCGCCCAGCGACATCGTCCCGGACGCCACCCGCAAACCGCCGACGACGGCGATCGCGACGTAGGTGAGGTTTCCGATGAACATCATCGACGGCATGATCGTGCCCGAGATGAACTGCGCCCCGAAGCTGGCCTTGTACAGCTCGTCGTTCTTGGCCGCGAACGCCGCCTCGGCGTCCCGCTGCCGGCCGAACACCTTCACCAGGCTGTGCCCGGTGTAGGTCTCCTCGACCCGGGCGTTCAGCTCGCCGGTGGACCGCCACTGCACGATGAACCGCGGCTGCGACCGCTTGGCGATCTGCGTGGTGACGATCAGCGACAGCGGCACGGCGATGAACGCGACCAGCGACATCAGCGGCGAGATGACGACCATCATCACCACCACCCCGATCACCGTGAGCAGCGAGGTCAGCGCCTGGGACAGGGTCTGCTGCAGGGTCTGCGAGATGTTGTCGATGTCGTTGGTGACCCGGGACAGCACCTCGCCGCGCTGGTGTTTGTCCAGGTAGCGAAGCGGCAGCCGGTTCAGCTTGTCCTCGATCTCCGACCGCAGCTCCAGGATGGTCCGCTGCACGACGCCGTTGAGGATGTAGCCCTGCAGGTAGCCGAACACCGACGACAGGATGTACAGCGCGAGCACGATCAGCAGGGTGCGGGCCAGCGCGGTGAAATCGATGCCTTGGCCGGGCACGACATCCATTGAGGCCAGCATGTTGGCGAAGGTGTCGTTGCCATTGGCCCGCAGTCCCGCGACGACCTGGTCCTTGGTGGGCCCGGACGGCAACTGCCGGCCGACGAACCCGTCGTAGATGATGTTCGTCGCGTTGCCCATGAGCTTGGGCCCGATGACCGCGAACAACACGCTGGCCACGCCGAGCAGCAGCACCAGGAACAGGCCGATCCGCTCGCCGCGCATCCGGGCGAGCAGGCGCCGCAGCGACGGGCCGAAGTTCAGCGACTTCTCGGCCGGCATGCCCATGCCGCCGAACATCCCGCCCGGGCCGCCGCCGCCCGGACCCCGCCGCTGCGGGGGACCGAAGGCGGGGCGCTGCGGGGCCTTCTGGGTTTCGGATGTCTTCTGATCGGCGGTCATGCCGCCACCTCCCCGGACCGCCTCGCGGGCTCGGCTGCCCGGAAGAGGTGTCGACAGCTGTGTTGATGATTCGTTCGGTGCCTCACTCATCCGGCCACCCCCGCGGCCAGCTGGGACTGCACGATCTCCACGAAGGTCGGGCAGGAGGTCATCAGCTCGTCGTAACGGCCGATGCCGACGGCCCGGCCGTCCTCCAGGACGACGATCTGATCGGCGTCGGCGATGGTGGACACCCGTTGCGCGACGATGATCACCGTCCGGTCCGTCGTGATCGGTCTCAATGCGGCGCGCAGCCGGGCGTCGGTGGCCAGGTCGAGTGCGGAGAAGGAATCGTCGAACAGGTAGATCTGCGGGTCGGCGACCAGGGCCCGGGCGATGGCCAGCCGCTGCCGCTGCCCGCCGGACACGTTCGTGCCGCCCTGGGTGATCGGCGACTCCAGCCCGTCGGGCATCGCGGCGACGAAGTCCATCGCCTGGGCGATGGTCAGCGCGTGCCACAGCTGCTCGTCGGTCGCGTCCGGGTTGCCGTACCGCAGGTTGGACGCGACGGTGCCGCTGAACAGGAACGGCTTCTGCGGGACCAGGCCGATCCGGTCCCAGAGAACGTCCGGCTCGTAATCCCGCACGTCCACGCCGTCGACCCGCAGCGATCCGCCGGTGACGTCGAACAGCCGGGGGATCAGCGAGAGCAGGGTCGTCTTGCCGGCACCCGTGGAGCCGATGATCGCGGTCGTGGTGCCCGGCCGGGCATCGAATGAGATCCCGCACAGCACCGGGTCGCTCGCTCCGGGATAGATGAAGTCGACCGCGTCCAGGGTAACGTCGCCGGTCCGCCGGTCGGGGGTGACCGCGCGCTGCGGGGGCCGGACGGAGGTCTCGGTGTCGAGCACCTTGCTGATCCGGTCGGCGCTGACCGCCGCGCGCGGCACCATGACGACCATGAAGGTTGCCATCATCACCGACATCAGGATCTGCATCAGGTAGTTCAGGAAGGCGATGAGGGCACCGATCTGGATGTCGCCGTTGTCCACCCGGTGCGCGCCGAACCACAGCACGGCCACGCTGGACACGTTCAGCACGAGCATCACGATCGGGAACATCAGGGCCATCAGCCGGCCGGCGCGCAGGGCGCTGTCGGTCAACTCGGCGTTCGCCTTGGCGAACCGCTTGGTCTCCAACGGTTCCCGGACGAAGGCACGGACCACGCGGACGCCGGCGATCTGCTCGCGCAGCACCCGGTTGACCACATCCAGCCGCGCCTGCATCCGGCGGAAGTGCGGGATCATCCGGGTGACGACCAGGCCGACGGCGACGACCAGGACCGGAACGGCCACGACGATCAGCCAGGACAGGCCGAAGTCGGTCCTGATCGCCATGATGATCCCGCCGACGCACATGATCGGTGCCGACACCATCAGCGTGCAGGTCATCAGCACCAGCATCTGCACCTGCTGCACGTCATTGGTGTTGCGGGTGATCAGCGAGGGAGCGCCGAACTGGGCGACCTCCCGATCGGAGAACGTGCCGACCTGGTGGAACAGCGCGCCCCGCACGTCCCGGCCGAAGCCCATGGCCGTCCGCGCGCCGAAGTACACCGCGACGATCGTGGCGACGATCTGCACCAGGGTGACCGCGAGCATCATCCCGCCGGTGGACAGGATGTAGCCGGTGTCGCCCTTGGCCACGCCGTTGTCGATGATGTCGGCCATCAGGCTCGGCAGGTACAGGTTGGCGATCGTGCTGACGAGTTGGAACAGGACCACCACCAGCAGGGCGCCGACGTAGGGGCGCAGGTGGGTGCGCAGGAGACTGATCAGCATCACATCACTCCGACTGTCTCGACATCGAATTCTGAGCGCACCACGTCCGGCCGGATCGGGGCCGAGATGCCGTGCAGCAGCAGATCGACGATCTCCGACGTCGGCAGCATCTGACCGTCGGTGATCGCCGGGTGGGCGCTGGAAAAGGTGATCAGCCGGAACAGTCGGGCCGCCTCGATCGGCGTCACCCGCAGCCGGTCGCGGTGCGGGACCAGCAGGTCGGCCACGGTCTGGTTGGCCTCGGTCAGGTCCGGGCGGGCCGGCGGGGCGTACTTCGACTGCTCCCGGCCGCTGCCCGGCGGACCGCCCAGCCGCAGCATCCACATGATCTGCCAGACGCTCTCCAGGCGCGTCCGCATCGCGTCGACGGCCTGCGACAGCACCCGTTCGACGTCCTGATCGGGGTCGATGTCGCGCAGCGCCCGCACGTAGGGCGCCGGGTCCAGCACCTTGGCCACGACGGCCCGGATGACGGCGTCCTTGTCCGGGAAGACCCGGAAGATCGTGCCCTCGGCGATGCCGGCGGCCTCGGCGATCTCCCGGGTGGTCACGTTCGCGCCGTGGTTGCAGACGAGCGGAGTCGCGGCGGCAACGATCGCGGCGCGACGTTCGTCGGGAGGCATGGGCGCGGCTCGCCCGGGTGGTGGGGTCACGAAGCGGCAGCTTAGCTGAGTGAGTACTCACTCACAAGCGGTTATTCGCAGGGCTAAACCGCCGGCGCCGGGTTGGAGCCGGCGTCAGCCGGGTTGGAGCCGGCGTCGGCCGGGTTGCAGCCGGCGTCAGGCGGGGCGGCCGCCGTTGAGGTAGCGGATGACCGCGATCACCCGCCGGTGCTCGTCCGGATCGGGCGGCAGGCCCAGGGTCTGGAAGATCAGCGCGATGCTGCGGGCGACCGCCTTCTCGGTGACGACGAGCTCGCGGGCGATCCGCGCGTTGCTGTACCCCTGGGCCATCAGTTCCAGCACCTCCCGCCGGCGCGGGGTCAGCGCGGCCACGCCGGCGTCAGCCTGATCGCGAACCTCTCGCCGCACCATCGCGGAGATGACCTCCGGGTCGATGGCCGACCCGCCCGCCGCCACCCGCCGCACCGAGTCCAGGAAGTCGTCCAGGTGCATCACCCGGCGCTTGAGCAGGTAGCCGACGCCGTCCGCGCCGTCGGCGAGCAGGTCCGCCGCGCCGGCGGTGTCCACGTGCTGGGACAGCACGATGACCCGGATGCCCGGGTGCTCGCGACGGATCCGCCGGGCGGCGGCCAGTCCCTCGTCGGTGAAGTCCGGCGGCATCCGGATGTCGGTGACGACCAGCTCCGGCCGGTGCGCCGCCACCTTGCCCAGCAGGTCGTCCCGGCTGCCGGCCAGCGCGACCACGTCGTAGCCCTCGTCGCCGAGGATGCGGGCGATGCCTTCGCGGAGCAACACCTCGTCCTCGGCGATGATCACGCGCATGCGAACTCCGCCCGCAGGACCGATCCCCGGACGGCTCCGGGCGATAGGCTGACCGTACCGTCCAGCGCCTCGACCCGGTCCCGCAGGCTGCGCAGGCCGAACCCCGGCCCGGCGTCGCCGGGACCCACCCCGTCGTCGGCGACGACGATCTCCAACCGGTCGCCCGCCGACCGGAGCGAGAGCGTGATCCGCTGCGCCCCGGCGTGTTTGACCGCGTTGGCCAGCGCCTCGGCGACCACGAACCACCCGGTCGACTCGACGTCGGCGGGCAGCCGGCCGATCGCCGGGTCGACCTCCACGTGCGCGGGCAGCGGTAGCTGCTCGGCCAGGACGGCGACCGCCGCCGGCAGCCCGCGCTCGGCCAGGGTGGCCGGCATGATGCCGTGCACCAGCGCCCGCAGGTCGTCCAGCAGCAGGCGCAGTTGCTCGCTGACGGTCTCGGCCAGGTCGCGGACGAAACCCGGATCGGCGGCCCGCCGGAGCAGCCGCTGCGCCTCGATGCCGATCAGCACGATCCGCTGCTGGGGTCCGTCGTGCAGGTCGCGGGCGATGCGCCGGCGCTCGGTGTCGGCGGCGACGACGATCCGGCGGCGGGACAGCCGGACCTGCTCGGCGGCCGCGTCAAGTTCCCGGTTGGCGGCCCGCAGATCGACGACCAGCCGCCGGTTGTCGATGGCCAGCGCCAACGGTCCGGCGACCGCGGCGATCAGCCCGGTGTCGGCGATCAGGGCGCGGTCGTAGGACAGCCCGCCGACCGGCGCCGCGACCGGCCCGATCGGCCACCATCCACCGCCGTCGGGTCGAACGCCCGCCCGGCCGGCGCTGTCCACCTGCCCGTCGCCGGCGGTCCACCACACCCGGGCGCTGGGATCGCCCAGCGCGCGGACGAGAAGGTCGTCCAGCGTCGACGGATCGGCCGAGGCGGCCGAGATGCCGTGGGCCAGTTCCTCCAGTTCGCCGGCCCGGCCGAAGGCGCCGGCCAGCAACCCAACGACGAACGCCACCGGCAGCACCGACACCGCGGCCACCTGGACCAGCGTCGCCACGTCGGCGACCCCCGGCTCCGGGTCGGCGTGCAGCACCACGATCGACCCGACGACGATCACCAGCATCGCGCAGCCGGACCCGATGAACGGGGCCAGTTGCCGCCGCAGCAGCGGGGGCGCCGTCGCCAGCCGGCGGCTGACCAGCACGAACGCCGAGATCAGGGTGACCAGGCCCAGACTCGCCTGGACCGTCCACAACGCGTCCGCGGCCGCCGGCCCGACCAGGCGTTGCGGGTACTGCAGCCCGAGCGCGACGACATAGCCGACCGCCACCGTGATCCGGGCCGGCCGCCCGGCGACCCGGCCCGACGGGAACGCCAGCAGCAGGTGCAGCAGCAGCGCGAACGGCAGGGACTCGGCGAGCTGGCCGAGCACCCGCAGGGCGGGCACCTCGTCGTCGCTCATGCCCGAGACCAGCAGGGCGGCCGCGGTGGCCAGCATCAGCCGGCCGGTGCGGTTGTGCGGCCGGCGGCCCCAGGCGATCAGGCCGGTGACCGTGAACGCGCCGACGGCGACCCCGTCGAGCACGGATGCGGCGGTGACCGCCGACGACGACGGCACCGCCAGCTCGACGAACACCAGCGTCGCCATCAGGGCGCCGATGCTCAGCAGGGCGTCGCGCAGGCTCGTGCTCGGGTGCATCGCACCAGGATCGCGGGCCGGTCGGCCGACCGCATGCTGTGGTGCCTGCACCACACCTGCTGTGGCGAACGGTCCATCGAAATGCACCCGGCCCGGCCATATCGTTTTCTCATCACCCCGGGGAAATACCGAAATACCGAATCCCACAACAATTGTCCGCGCGGCTCCGGCTGCGCCTTCGAGAGGAAAACCGACAATGACCGCCAAGCGCTCCATCGCCCTGCGCATCGTCTCGCCCGTGCTGATCGCCGGCGCCTTCGCCGGCCTGGCCGGCGCCACCGACGCGGCCGCCGCCCCGGCCCACGCATCCGCCGCGACTTCGGTGGCCGCGGCGTCCTCGACGACCGTCACCCGCGGGTACGACATCACCAACTACAGCCAGTACGACGCCAAGGTTGTCGCGGTGCGGAATCCGGGCGCCGGGGATTCCGCGCCGGCCATCGGTACCGTCATCAAGCCGGGCCAATCGCTGCATTACGAGAAGGTCTTCTATTTCATGAAGGCCAACGAGACCACGGTGCAGCTCGATTTCCTCCAGCCCGCCCGGAACGGCGGCGGCAAGGTGGCCAGCGCCGGTGTCCGGCTGTACACCGAGACGATCGTCGGCACCGCGCATTCCCTGGTCGACCAGTTCGAGGGCCGGGACAAGGTCACCGTCACCCCGTACTTCGGCACGATCTCCATCTCCGACACCAGCCCGTCGACCATCACGGTGGGCGGCAGCGACGCCCAGACCCAGGCCGAACTGCTGAACGGGCTCTGCGGGACGACCCGGGCGACCTGCACCTTCGAGCAGACCGCCGACCGGCAGCAGATCCGGCAGAAGGTCGTCGCCGGCGGCGGCTGGAACAGCCAGGCCACCGCGCGCAAGCAGGGCTACGAGGCGGTCGCCAGCGCCAGTGCCACCACCAGCCTGGAACTCACCGCCAGCGTCAAGGTCACGGTGATGAAGGCGGTCGAGACGTCGATCTCGGCCAAGGCCGGGCAGAGCTGGACGTCCACCAAGACCGTCCGCGACACCGTCGAGATGACCATCGCGCCCAAGCACGTCGGCTGGATCATCGCCGAGATGCCGATGTACCGGGACACCGGCAACTTCACCATCAAGCTCGGCAACACCACCTGGGTGCTCGCCGGCGTCAAGGTCGACAGTGTGGACGCCAGCCGGGCGGTCCTCTACGGCACCGGCGAGCGCGCGATGACCGCCGAGGAACTGCAGTACATGCCCGACGAGTTCAAGCCGGTCGCGCCGGGGACCCCGCTGGCCGAGCTGGCCAGGTAATCGGGCCGCGCAGGACACGATCGGACGGACCGGGCCCCGGAATCGGGGTCCGGTCTACGTTTCGTCACGATCGCAAACAAAAGAGGATCTCAAGTATCGGGCTGGTCAGGTGTCGGGTTTACTGTGATCCGCGTTCGTGATCGGAACATCTCTGCGGACCCAGGCGAGGCTGAGCATGAGCACTGACGGTGCGGACAATCACCCGGAACACCACCACCGGGGCGACGCCCTGGTCGGGGCCGACGGCCACCACCACGCGGAGAAGGACAAGGGCCTGGCCGGCGGGTCGGTCGGCCTGCTCGGCGGCACCATCCTGGGCATCTCCAGCGTCGCCCCCGCGTACACGCTGACCGCGACGATCGGCCTGGTGGTCGCCGTCGCCGGGGTGAAGATGCCGATCATCTTCATCGCCGGGTTCATCCCGATGTTCTTCGCCGCCTACGCGTATCGCGAGTTCAACCGGGTGGACCCGGACTGCGGCACCTCGTTCACCTGGACCACCCGGGCGTTCGGCCCGTACGTCGGCTGGCTGGGCGGCTGGGTGGCGATCATCGCCACCATCATCGTGTTGGCCAACCTGGCCGCGATCGGCGTGCAGTTCTTCTACCAACTGCTGGGCAGCGTCTTCAACAACCCGGACCTCGGCGATCTGTGGACGAACAAGTTCGTCAACATCGGTACCTGCCTGGTGTTCCTGGCCGCCGCCACCGCGGTCGCCTACCGCGGCATCACCACCACCGAGAAGGTCCAGTTCGTGCTGGTCGGCTTCCAGCTCCTGGTGCTGGCCTGGTTCGCGGTCGCGGCGTTCACCCAGGCCGGTGGTCCGGACGATCCGGACGGCCTCTCGTTCAACTGGGACTGGTTCAACCCGTTCACCGGCCTGACCCTGTCCGCCTTCGTCGCCGGTCTGGGCGCGTCCATCTTCTCGTTCTGGGGTTGGGACACCGCGCTGACCATCAACGAGGAGTCCAAGGATTCGGACAAGACGCCCGGCCGGGCCGCCCTGCTGTGCGTGCTGTCCATCCTGCTCACCTACCTGCTGGTCTCGATCTCCGCGCTGATGTACGCCGGCATCGGCACCGAGGGGCTGGGCCTGGGCAACGAGGAGATCTCGGACAACGTGTTCGGCGCGCTGGCCGAGCCGGTGATGGGCAGCCCATGGTTCAACCTGCTGTTCCTGGCCGTGCTGGCGTCGTCGGCCGCCAGCTTGATGACGACGTTCCTGCCCACCACCCGCACCATGCTGGGCATGGCCTCCTACCGGGCGCTGCCGGCCCGGTTCGCCTCCATCCACCCGAAGTTCAAGACCCCTGGTTTCAACACGATCGTCGCGGGCTGCATCGCCGGCGGCTTCTACACGATCCTGTTCCTGGTGTCGGAGGCGGTGCTGACCGACACCATCCTGTCGCTGGGCCTGATGATCTGCTTCTACTACGGGCTCACCGCGATCGGCTGCGTCTGGTTCTTCCGCAGCGAGCTGTTCACCAGCTTCAACAACGTGATCTTCAAGTTCCTGCTGCCGCTGATCGGCGGGCTGGGCCTGTGGTTCGTGTTCTTCGTGACCCTCAAGGACAGTGCCGACCCCGATTACGACGGCAGCGGGGTGGCGATCTTCGGGCTGGGTGTGGTGTTCGTGCTGGGGCTGGGCCTGATCCTGCTGGGCGTCGTGCTGATGTTCATCATGCGGTCCCGGGCGCCGGCGTTCTTCGAGGGCAAGACGCTGAACCGGGACACCGAGACGCTGATCATCCCCGAGTAGCCCGGTGGCGGGATGTCGCCGCCCGCGAGTGGCGCACCGCCGGCTCACTTGAGCCGGTGCTGCGCCGGTCGCGCCGGGTGTGCTGCGTCAGGTCGGGCGGGGCGCGTACATGATGATCGCCACGCCGACCAGGCAGATGGCCGCGCCGATCAGGTCCCAGCGGTCGGGCCGGAACTTGTCGACGACCATGCCCCAGGCCAGCGACCCGGCGACGAACACCCCGCCGTAGGCGGCCAGGATCCGGCCGAAGTGCGCGTCCGGCTGCAACGTGGCGACGAACCCGTACAGGCCGAGCGCGACGACGCCGGCGCCGATCCAGAGCAGCCCGCGGTGCTCGCGCACCCCCTGCCAGATCAGCCAGGCGCCGCCGATCTCGGCCAGTGCGGCGACCACGAACAGCAGGATCGACTTGGCGACGGTCATGGTGCGGGACCGTACCGGGCGCCCGCGGCCGGCCGGGCGCCTGCGTCAGTCCGCGGCGACCCGGGCGATCACCGCGCGGTGGTCGCTGCCGGGCGTCCGCACCCGGCCGACCGCCACGCCGGTCAACCCGCGGCCGACGACCACGTGGTCGAGGCAGGCGAGCGGGATCCGACCCGGGCCGCCCGGAAAGG
>JBDHZW010000163.1:0-11147 GCA_039812105.1 Nakamurella sp. | reverse complement strand
CTTGCGGGCGGTGGAGCGGCGGCGGGGGGCGGGCTTGGCCTCGTCGTCGTCGGACTTCTTGGCCCGGGACGTGCTGCGGGACGAGGTCGACCGCGCCTTGGGCTTCGCGTCGCTGCCGTCGTCATCACCGTCGGCCTTCTTGTCCGACTTGTCCGCGCCCGACTTGTGCCGCTCCACACTGCGTTGCAACGCGGCGAGCAGGTCGACCACCTCGGCGTCCTCGCCTTCCTCCTCCTTCCCGGGCGTCTCGAACGCCTCGCCGCCCTCGAGCTTGGCCTCGATCAGCTGCTGCAGCTCCTCGCGGTACTCGTCGGTGTAGTCCTCCGGGTGGAAGTCGTCGGCGAAGCTGTCCACCAGCATGGACGCCATCTTCAGCTCGGCCGGCTTGATGCTGACGGACTCGTCGAGCGAGGCGAACTCGGCCGCGCGCACCTCGTCCGGCCAGAGCAGGGTCTGGATGACGAGCACGTCGTCGCGCACCCGCAGCGCGGCCAGCCGGGTCTTCTGCCGGAGCGCGAAGTTGACGATCGCGATGCGGTCGGTCTGCTCCAGGGTCTGCCGCAGCAGCACGTACGCCTTCGTCGACGTCGAGGCGGGTTCCAGGTAGTAGGTCTTGTCGAACAGCACCGGATCGACCTGGTCGGCCGGGACGAAACTGACCACCTCGATCTCCCGGCTGGAGCTGGCCGGCAGTTGCGCGAAGTCCTCGTCGGTGAGCATCACGGTGCGGCCGTCGTCGCTCTCGTACGCCTTGGCGATGTCCGCGTACGGGACCTCCTCGCCGTCCAGGTCGCAGACCCGCTTGTACCGGATCCGGCCGCCGTCCTGCGCGTGGACCTGGTGGAACCGGATGTCCTTCTCCTCGGTGGCGGAGTACAACTTGACCGGCACGTTCACCAGTCCGAAGGCAACGGAACCTTTCCAGATCGATCGCATGTGCCCATGATGAACCCTTCGAGGGTGGGGAGCCAGGCTGGAGGTGATCATGGCCGGGGACAGTGCGACGGTGGAGGTCGACGGGCACCGGATCGCCCTGACCCACCTGCGCAAGGTGCTGTACCCGACCACCGGCACCACCAAGTCCGACGTGATCGCCTACTTCGCCGAGGTCGCGCACGCGATGATCCCGCATCTGGCGAACCGGCCGGTCACCCGCAAGCGCTGGCCGGACGGCGTCACCACCCAACCCTTCTTCCACAAGGACCTGCCCAAGGGCACCCCGACGTGGGTGCCGCGACGGACCATCCTGCACTCGGACGGGCCCAAGCAGTACCCGATCGTCGACTCGCCGGCCACCCTGGCCTGGCTCGGGCAGATCGCCGCGTTGGAACTGCATGTGCCGCAGTGGACCTTCCCCGTCGAATCCGACGAACAGCTCACCGAGGCCGGTTTCGACGTCGTCCGGCCCGATCGCCTGGTGTTCGATCTCGACCCGGGCCCGGGGGTCGAGCTCACCGACTGCGCGACGGTGGCCCGGGCGGTCCGGGAGCGGATGGCCGGCACCGCGCTGGTCCCGGTGACCAGCGGGTCCAAGGGCATCCACCTGTATTCGTGGCTGGACGGGTCGCTCACCTCGGACGAGGCGTCGGCCTACGCCCGGGAGATCGCCGAGGCGATCGAGCAGGACATGCCGGACCTGGTGGTGTCCCGGATGGCCAAGTCGCTCCGCCGCGGCAAGGTGTTCATCGACTGGTCGCAGAACAACGGGTCGAAGACGACGATCGCGCCGTATTCGCTGCGTGGGCGCGAGCATCCGACGGTGGCCGCGCCGCGCACCTGGGAGGAGCTGGACGATCCGGAGCTGCGGCACCTGGAGTACACGGAGGTGCTCGAGCTGCTCACCCGGGCGCCCGACCCGATGCGGGGTCTGGAGACCGGCGACAACGACGGCGCCGAAACCCGATCCGGCGCCATGCGAACCGCTCGACCGGACACGAAACTGGACACCTACCGGTCGATGCGGTCGGCGACGAAGACGCCGGAGCCGGTGCCCGAGCCCGGCCTGCTGCCACACGGCAACGACGACACGTTCGTCATCCAGGAGCATCACGCCCGCCGCCTGCACTACGACTTCCGGCTGGAACGCGAGGGCGTGCTGGTGTCCTGGGCGGTGCCGAAGAACGTGCCCGAGTCCCCGGGCCGCAACCACCTCGCCGTGCACACCGAGGACCATCCGATGGACTACGCGGGGTTCGCCGGCGAGATCCCGCACGGTGAGTACGGCGGGGGCACCGTCACCATCTGGGACCGGGGCACCTACGACACCGAGAAGTGGCGCGACGACGAGGTGATCGTCGTGCTGCACGGCGAGAAGGCCCGCGGTCGTTACGCATTGATCCGGACGGGCGGCAAGAACTGGTTGATGCACCGGATGAAGGACCAGTCCCCGACCCCCAAACAGTACGCGGATGCGCGAGCGCCGGCAGCGACGAGTCCGGCGGCGAAACGGCCGGGGCCGCCCACCGACCTGCGGCCGATGCTGGCGGCGGCCGGTGAGGTCACGGACGTCTCGGACGACGGCCGGTGGCGGTTCGAGGGCAAGTGGGACGGCATCCGGGCGATCGCGACGATCGGCGCGGCCGGCCTGACCCTGCGCAGCCGGCTCGGGAACGACGTCACGCACACCTACCCGGAGCTGGCCGTGCTGGTCGAGCTGCTGGACGGGCACACCGGGGTGCTGGACGGCGAGATCGTCGCGCTGGACGACGGCCGCACCAGCTTCCACGAGATGCAGAAGCGGATGAACCTGGCCCGCCCGCGGGACGTCGCCCGGGTGATGCGGGACGTCCCGGTCCAGTTCTGGCTGTTCGACGTGCTGCACCTGGACGGGATCTCGTTGCTGGACAAGCGGTACGACGACCGGCGGCGGATCCTGGAGGCACTTCCGCTGTCCGGCGAGGTCTGCCTGGTGCCACCGCAACTGCCCGGCCCGGCCCGGGATGCCCTGCAGGACAGCGCCGATCGGCAGTGGGAGGGCATCGTCGCCAAGCGGGCCGACTCGACCTACCAGCCGGGCCGCCGTTCGCACTCCTGGATCAAGATCAAGAACTTCCTGGACCTGGAGGTGGCGATCGTCGGCTGGTCGCCCGGGTCGGGCCGCCGGGAGGGCTCGATCGGCTCGCTGCTGCTCGCCGTCCCGGACGCCGACGGCGAGCTGCGGTACGCCGGCAAGGTCGGGACCGGCTTCACCGACGCCATTCTCGACCAGCTGATGGCCCGGGTGGCCCCGTTGCGGACGGACCGCCCGCCGGTCGAGGTGCCCCGGTTCGACGCGGCCGGGGCGGTGTGGGTGCGGCCGGAGCTGGTGGGTGAGGTCAAGTACGGCCAGTGGACCCCGGACCGGCGGCTGCGGGCGACCAGCTGGCGGGGGCTGCGGGAGGACAAGACGGTGGCCGAACTCGTTGCGGGGTCCGGGGGATGACGACGCCCGTGCTCGACCTGCGGCACGTCGGCAAGTCCTACGGGGACACCGTCGTGCTCGACGCGGTCACCTTCACCGTGGAACCGGCCGAGGTGGTCGCGCTGACCGGGCCGAACGGGTCCGGCAAGTCCACCCTGCTGCAGTGCATCATCGGGTGGGAGCTGCCGAGCACCGGTGCGGTGCTGTTCGAGGGCGAGCCGTACCTGGAGCGGTTGCCGCAGGTGCGGGCGGCGGTCGCGGTGGCGCTCGGCGGCGGCGCCGACTTCCCCGGCCTGACCGTCCGCGAACACCTTGAGTTCATGGCCCGGGCGCACGGCAACGCCGACCCGGGTCCGATCGTGGCCGCGGTGCTGGACGAGCTGGCGCTGACCCACCTGGCCGACCGGTTCCCGCACGCGATGTCGCAGGGTCAGCGCCGCCGGCTCGGCCTGGCCGCCTGTTTCGTCCGGCCCCGCCGGCTGCTCATCCTGGACGAGCCGGAGCAGAACCTGGATCGGGCCGGTCGGCGGTGGCTGGCCGAGCGGATCGCCGCCGAGCAGCGGGCCGGCGTGGCGGTGTTGATGGCCTGCCACGATCCGACCCTGGTGGCCGCGGTCGCCGACTCGGAGGTCGAACTGGACTTCGACATCTCGGACGAGGAGTCCCGGTGACGCGGCCGGTGGCGGCACCGGATCCCGCCGACCCGGCCACCTTCCGGCGCTACCTGCGCCGGATCGACCGGCGCTGGCGGTCAAGTACCGGATCCGGCATCCGGTACGAGGCGGTGCTGGTGCTGATCTGGTACGGCACCGCGCCGGCCATCGTCGGTTGGCAGGCGCTCGCGTCGCCGCCGCCGGCGCACGCTCCGTTCACCTGGGCGACGGGCGCCGCGTTGCTGCTCGCGACCGCCGCCGCTCTCGTCCTGGCCGCGGCGGCGGTGGGGCCGGTGAACGTGACCCCGGAGTATCGGGCGTGGGTGCTGTCCACACCGGTGGACCGCGCGGCGCTGATCCGCCGGCCCACCGTTCGGGCGCTCGTCGCGACGTCCGTGGTGACGGGGGCGGTCGGTGTGGTGATCGCCGCGCTGGTCGGCCTGCGCGGCGGCGACGTCGTGGCGGCCGGTCTGCTGGCGGCCGGGGTGGGCGGCCTGGCCGGGGTGTTCGCCATCCACGGGCAGGCGGCCGCGTCGCACCGGGCGTTGATCACCGGGTCGCGGTGGGTCGCGCTGGGGTTGCTGCTGGCCGCGGTTCCGCTGAACCTGGTGTCCCTGCGCCCGATTCCGTCGGTGTTGCTGTGGATCCTGGCCGTCGTCACGCTCGGTGTCGTCGCCGGGGTGGGCCCGAACGCGGTCCGGACCGCCGCCCACATCCCGCTCTCCCGGTTGACCGCGGGATCCGGCCCCGTCGCGTCGGTCGAGATCGCCGTGTCCGACCAGTCGTTGGGCCCGCTGTCGTCCGGGCTGATCCGGCCGGAGCTGCGCCGCTGGCCGGTGCTGGTCGGCCGGCGGCTCTCCGGGGTCGGGTCCGGTGCGCTGCTGGCGGTGTCCGGGCGGCTGGCGATCCGGAACGTGCAGGCGGCCGGCCGCTGGCTGCTGCTGGTCGCGGTGTGCTGGTTGGCGTCATCGCTGTTCGGGCCGGCCGCCTGGGGCCGCGCGGGCCTGGCGCTGGTGATCTACCTGAGCGCGGTCGGCGCGGTCAGCGGCTACGGCGACACGGTCCGCCGGTTCGCGGCGGAGCCGCCACTGGCCGACCGCTACGGGCTGGACCGTCGTCGTTCCCGGTTGGTGGCGATGCGGGTGCCCGTCGTCGCCGGGGTGCTGTTCGCGGCCGCCACAATGCCGCCGCTGATCGGTGCGGTCGCGTGGTGGCGGGCCGTTCTGGTGCCGGTCCTGGCCCTGCTGGTGGTCGCCTACCGGGTCAACCAGCGGCCGTTCGCGGCCAGCTTCGTCGTCGGCAGCACCTATTCCCAGGACCTGGTTCGGCGTTTTCTGCGCGGGCCGGGGGTGCTGCTGGCCGGTGCATTCGTGGCGATGGCCATCGTGGGCTGATCCCCTCGCCTTCAACGTATAGCCCACCCCCGGTCTTGCGGCAAGGCCCCGGGGGCGGCGCACAATCGGCGGCCGGGCGCCGAAACCGGCGCGGATGTGGGGGTTTTGATGCACGACGTGGTCATCGTCGGCGGCGGGCCGACCGGGTTGATGCTGGCGGCCGAGCTGCGGCTGCACGAGGTGAGCGTGCTGGTGCTGGAGCGGGACGCCGATCCGACGCCGGTGGTGCGGGCCCTGGGCCTGCACGTGCGCAGCATCGAGATCATGGATCAGCGCGGACTGCTGGATCGGTTCCTGGCGGCCGGCAAGACCTACCCGGTGGGTGGCTTCTTCGCCGGCATCACCCGGCCGTCACCGGACCTGGACACCGCGCACGGCTACGTGCTGGGCATCCCGCAGCCGGTGACCGACCGGCTGCTGGCCGAGCACGCGGGACGGGCCGGCGCCGAGATCCGCCGGGGCGCCGAGGTGGTGGGATTCACCCAGGACGACGACGGGGTGACCGTCCGGCTGGCTGACGGCACGACGGAGCGGGGCCGGTACCTGGTCGGCTGCGACGGCGGCCGGAGCACGGTGCGCAGGCGGCTCGGCGTCGACTTCCCTGGTGAGCCCACCCGGATCGAGACGCTGATCGGGGAGCTGCGGGCCACCGCGACGACCGAGGAGGTGGCCGCGGTGGTGGCCGACGTCCGGCGCACCCAGTTGCGGTTCGGTCTGGGGCCGGTCGGCGATGGCTACTACCGGGTGGTGGTGCCCGCCGGTGGGGTGTCCCCGGACCGGACGGTGACACCGACGCTGGAGGACTTTCGGCGGCAGCTACGGGCGGTCGCCGGCACCGATTTCGGTGTGCACTCGCCGCGCTGGCTGTCCCGGTTCGGTGACGCGACCCGGCTGGTGGATCGTTACCGGGTCGGCCGGGTCCTGCTGGCCGGGGACGCCGCGCACGTCCACCCGCCGGTCGGCGGGCAGGGACTGAACCTGGGCCTGCAGGATGCGTTCAACCTGGGCTGGAAGCTCGCCGCCGAGGTGCGGGGGTGGGCGCCGGACGGGTTGTTGGACAGTTATCAGTCGGAGCGGCGCCCGGTGGCGGCCGAGGTGCTGGACAACACCCGGGCGCAGATGGAGCTGCTGTCCACCGAGCCGGGCCCGCGGGCCGTGCGCCGGCTGCTCACCGAGCTGATGGCGTTCGACGACGTCAACCGCTTCCTGATCGAGAAGGTCGTGGCGATCGGGATCCGGTACGACGTGGGGGACGGACCCGAGCCGCTCGGCCGGCGGCTGCGCGATTGCCCGGTGGGCGACGGGCACCTGTACGGGTTGATGCACGCCGGGCGCGGGTTGCTGCTGGACCGGACCGGGGCGCTGTCGGTGGACGGGTGGGCGGACCGGGTCGATTACGTCCGCGCGGATGAAGTCGTCGACTCGGGTCCCACGAGTCACATCCGGGGCGGTTTTATCCGCGCCGGCGTAATTGATCCGCGCGGGGAGGGGGACGGGGCGGAGGGGGAGGCGGTGCTGCTGCGGCCGGACGGTCATGTGGTCTGGGTCGGTGACGACCAGCCGGGGCTGGCGGCGGCCGTGACCCGCTGGTTCGGTTTGGCCGGCCCGGTGCCGGGGCACTCGACCGGGCAACCGGAGAAGACCGACCCGACCGAGGGGGCGCCATGATCGACGTCGAACGCACATTCCAGGTGCGGCCACCGGTGCCCGTGGTCGTCGACTACCTGAAGGACTTCGCCCGCGCCGAGGAGTGGGATCCGGGCACGAAGTCGTGCACCCGCACCGACGCCGGTCCGGTTCAGGTCGGGTCGAGCTGGCACAACGTGTCCGAGTTCAAGGGCAAGGACACCGAACTGGAGTACCGGCTGACCGAGTTCGCCGACGGGCGGCTGGTCTTCGTCGGTGAGAACAAGACGGCCACGTCCACCGACACCATCTCGGTCCGTCCGGCCGGTTCCGGCAGCGAGATCACCTACCACGCGCAGATCGAGTTCCACGGCCTGGCCAAACTGGCCACGCCCTTCCTGAAGTCGGAGTTCGACGAACTCGGCGATCGAACCGTGCAACAGATGACGACGGTGATCAACGACCTGTAGGCGCCAGCTCCGGGCCGGAAGGAGCCCGGACGCTGGCCGGTCGCGTCCGGGCTGACTGCATCAGGTGTTCGTCCAGGTCAGGGTGATGATCCCGTCCCCCGCGCTGCTCGGGTTCTGGATCGAGCTGACGGTGACGTCGTCCGAGTGATACGAGGATCCGGCCGCGCCGCCTCCGCCGCCGTCGGTGAGCCCGGCGTGGCCGCCGCCGCCACCGCCGACGTATCCGCCGCCACCGCCACCACCGTTCCCGCCGATCCCGGACCCGGAGGCGCCGGCCACCCCGGCCATGGAGGTGCCGGCACCCGCCCGGCCGTGCCCGCCGTACTTCGGGCCCTTGCCGTGCTGGCCGTCGGCCCCGCTCCAGCTGTCGCCGGCGTTGCCGCCGCTGCCGCCGCCCGAGCCGCTCGCGCCGCCGGCCCCGCCGCCGCCACCGGCGACGATCACCGGCGTTCCGTCGCTGGGTGACCGCGTGTCCCACACCTGGACGGTGCTCGCCCCGCCACCGCCACCCCCGTTGTCGAGGTAGTCGCTGGAGTTGTTCGGTCCCTGGCCGCCGTTCGCATCCATGCCCCCGGCGCCGCCGGCCGCCGGAGCGTCGTACTGGGCACCGTCAACTCCCTGCTGACCGGGCATCACGACAAGCTGCTCGCCGGGGGTCACGTGCAGCAGGCCGCGAACCTCGGCGCCCTTGCCGCCCTTCGCGGCCCCGGACAGGGCGGCATTGCCGCCGCTCCCGCCGATCGCATCGACGAACACGGCGTTCACGCCGTCCGGCACGGTGACGATCTCCGATCCCCAGTCGCCCCACTTGACGATCGTCGGTGCCGGCACCGACGCGGTGCCGACGTCCGCGCTCGCGACCCCTGCGCCAGCGGCGCCCATCAGGCAGACCGACCCGACCAGCACGGCACCCGTCACGACCCGCCGCAGCAGCCCGTGTTCGCCGACAGGTTTTGCATTCATGGCTCTCTCACCTTCGCTCGTCCGTTTGCCCGTTCGGGCATCGGCGTAACCGGAATCGAGAAGACCAGATGAGGGGGCCCGCCACCCCAGGCGAAATCCCTAGGCCCGGTGCTCGTTCAGCAAGGCCGGCCACCCCTGCTGACGGCCCGCGGACTTAGGGGTTGTGCCTGGGGTGCGCCGGGTCGCCGTCGGCGATTGTCGATGTCATCACAGCAACCTCAGCCGACGGAGCCCATCATGAGGACCATTCCGAACAAGCCCGAGCTCAGCGATTCCCCCGGTTCGACCAGGCGCCGCATCCTGGCCGGCGCGTGTGCCGGAGGGCTGGCCCTCGGGCTGGTCTTCGCCGGTGCGGGCGTGGCCGGCGCCGATACCGGGACCGATGACGGCGGCACCATGAGCGCGCAGGCCGACAAGGCCACCCAGGTGCACATGAGCATCAAGAACGACACCCCGACAACGCTGTACCTGGCCAATGCCGACCATTCGGGGGCCGGCGTGCACTGGCAGGACCGTGCCCTGGACGTGCTGAATCCCGGTGCCACCGAGAGCGTTTCGGTGTACGCCGCCGGGGACGCGGAGATCAATCTGGGCTACTGGCTGGGCAACGGCGCCAACCCGGCGAAGATCACCTTGCACGGCGAGACACCACTGGTCGGCTCGAACCAGGCATCCGGCAGCTCGACCGATCCGAGCTACACCGTCGTCGCCTCGGCGGGCAGCGGCTACAACCCGACGGACACCTACTCGATCCAGACGGGCGGCACGTTCAACTACACCGGGCACACCCAGACCTACACCGTCCCGGCCGGAGTCTCCCGGCTCAAGCTGACCCTGGACGGCGCCTCCGGCGGCGCCAACGGCACGGCAATGACCAATGTCTCGACCGGCGCCGAGGTGAGCGGTGTCCTCGACGTGACCCCTGGTGAGGTGTTGACCATCGGCGTCGGCGGCCTCGGGGGCGACGAGTGGAACGACTACCGGGGCGGCTGGGGCATGAAGGTCGGCGACGACGACTACAGCGGTGGCACCGGCGCGGGCGGCGACCTGTTTTCCTCCGGTGGGGGCGGGGCCACCGTCGTCACCGACGGGTCCGGCAACGTGGTCGCCGTCGCCGGTGGCGGCGGCGGTTCGGGCGCAACCGCCATGTGCGCGAACAAGCTGTGCGCCGGCGGGCGGGGTGGCTACGACGGGTCCTGGACCGGGGAGAACGGCGTGCCGTGGCCCGGCGGCGGGGGTCAGGCCGGTGCGGCCGACACCACCAAGGGCCAGTCGCAGTCCAGCCCGGGCGGCGACGCCGGGGGTGCCGGTGGCGGGGGCGCCAAGGGCGGACTGGCCGGCGCGACGGGGATCGCCGCGGGCGGCGGCGCGGGATCCTCGTCCGCACCGGGCCTGACCGGAGCGACCGTGACCAGCGCGCACAACCCGGGCAGCTTCCAGGGCAAGAACCAGGTTCAGGGCTCGGTCGTCATCGCCCCGGCCGGCTGACACCCACCCACCCCGCCTCGACCACCAACCCGAACACCATCCATCACCTGGAGAACGCCATGAAGACGACCCCACGACGAGTTCTGACCGCGGTGGCCACGGGCGCGGTGGCGCTCGGGCTGGCCCTGGCCACCGCCGGGGCGGCGTCCGCGCAGACGCCGGCCGACGACATCCACGCCGCCGCCGACAAGGCAACCCAGCTGCACATGCAGACCACCAACAACACCGGCCACGAGCTCGTCCTGGTCTCGGCGGAGCATTCGGGCAGCGGTGTGCACTGGCAGGACCGGGCTACCGATCTCGCGCCGAACGCGGTGGAGACGGTGTCGGCCTACGCCGGCGGCGACACGAAGATCGACCTGACCTTCGCCGTCGACACGGCCGACGGCACGCAGATCAGGCTGCACGCGAAGACCCCGTTGATCGGCGGGAACACCGCTTCCGGAACCAGCGCCACCGACGACTACTGGGTCAAGGCGGTCACGAGTTCCGGCTACGACCCGACCGACACCTTCGACGTCGAGGCGAGCTGACGGATCGATGTCGGGGTCGCGGGGCCGGCCGGCGTGGTCAGCCGGCCGGCCGCCGCCGTCCCCGGAAGCGCCGGGTCCCCCACGCCGCCGCGAGCCCGACAATCAGCAGCAGGACGCCGGCGGCCAACGGCCAGCCGACCGCGACGACGGACTGGCCGACGGTCGCCACGGTGACGTCGTCGGTGCCCGGGATCCATTGGGCCGGAAGGGTCGTCCCCAGATCGTGACCGGCTCCGTTCCGGGTGATGACGGTACTGGTTCCGGTGTGCGCGACCCCGTTGGGATCGGTCCAGCTGACGGTGAACCGCTGCCGGATCCACCGGGGGAACCCGGAGGTCTTGGCATCGACGGTGGCCATCGCGGTCACGGTGGCCTGGACCTGGGTGGTCCGGCCGAGGAACCGGCCGACGTCGGCCGGTGCGGTGAACCAGGACACGGCCAGCAGGGCGATGCCACCGAGGACGGCGAGCATCAGGGCGGATCGTCGCGGACGGGGACGGTTCGGTCCGGTACTCACGTGGGTGCGGCCCTTACGGCAGATTCGGTCTGGATCCAGAAATCTTGACAGATATCTCAGAATCCGGATCCGCCGGACCCCCGGGGTCCCACCATCCACCCCG
>JBDHZW010000162.1:0-11209 GCA_039812105.1 Nakamurella sp. | reverse complement strand
GGATGGCAGGGCCACCGATCCCACCCTAGGAGAGCCGAGAGTGCCGCTTCATGAGTAGTTCTCACCCTGCGGGAATGGCCTTGGGCCCTTGCAACCCGGATGCAACCCGGATGCAACCCGGATGCAACCCGGTCCGCGTCGGGCGGGCGGCGCACAGGAGGCACGGCCGGCCGGAAACATCGGCCCGCCGCGCCGTGACCGGGGGCGGCGGGCCGATCCCGTCAGGCCTTGCTGTGCGCGCCGGTCATCAACGCGGCCAGATCCTCCGGGTGCAGGAAGGACGGGGGCGGAGGCGGGCCCCACCGGTAGAGCCCTTGGACGCCCTCCAGCACCGCCGGGTCCCAGATCTCCTCCTCGGGAATGCAGTCCATGTCCGAGAAGTACTCGGAGAAGTTACCGGCCGGGTCCTTGAGGTACCAGAAGAAGTTCGACCCGGCGTAGTGCCGGCCGAGGCCCCAGACGTGCCGTTCGGGGTTCCCCTCCAGCATCGCCACCGCGCCGCGACCGACGTCGTCGATGTCGTCGACCTGCCAACTGGTGTGGTGCAGGTAGTTGACCGGCGATTGGAGGGCCAGGAAGTTGTGGTGGTCGTTGGAACACCGCAGGAAGGCGCCCTTGTCGCCGATGTAGTCGCTGACCCTGAAGCCGAGGCCGGCCACGAAGAACCGCATGGTGGCCGCGAGGTCGGTGGTGCCGGCGACCGCGTGCCCCAGCCGGCGCGGCCGGACCCGTTCCTGGCGCACCACTCCCGGGGCGCGGCCGATCCGCTCGATGCGACCGGGACCGTTGTACGGGGTGGCCGGCGTCGCCGGCTGGGTCAGCCGCGGGCGGACCGCGACCCGGGCGCGGAAGCCGGCGACGGGTTCGTCCGCGACCAGTGCCCCGTCCACCATCTCCGATGAGATGCCGATCCGATGCAGGTTCGACGCGATCCGGGCGAGATCGTCGTGGTCGTCGGCGGACACGCCGAGTTCCACCAGCCGCCGCCGGGGGGCGGCGACGACGCGCAACTGCTCGCCGCCGTCGACGGTGTGGAAGCCGCCGCCCGGTCCCCGGGTCAGGCCGAAATCGCTGTAGTAGGACTGCGTCTGCGCCACATTCGGCACGCCCATGACGACGTGGCTCAATCCGTGCAGGCTCATTTCGCCGCCTCCTCGGCGGCGACGAACGTCTGCCGCAGTTCGCCGATGCCCTCGATGGTGCTGACCAGGGTCTGGCCGGGTTGGACGTAACGCTGCGGCTCACGACCCAGGCCGACCCCCTCCGGGGTGCCGGTGAACAGCAGATCCCCCGGGTACAGGGTGATGATCCGGGAGAGCTCGGCGATCAGCCGCGGCACCGAGACGATCAGGCTCGATGTCCGGCCCTGCTGGACGATCTCGCCGTCGAGCTCGCCGCGCAGCGCCAGGTCGTCGGGGTCGGCCAGCTCGTCCGTCGTCACCAGCCACGGGCCGGTGGGCGCGAAACCGGGGAAGGACTTGCCCAGGCCGAACTGGGGCGCCGGCCCGGCGAGCTGGGTCTGCCGCTCGGACAGGTCCTGACCGACGGTCAGCCCGGCGACATGATCCCAGGCGTCCTCGACCGCCACGTGCGAGGTCACCCGGCCGATGACGGCGACGAGTTCCACCTCCCAGTCGGTGTTCCCACCGGGCGGCAGCACGACCTCCGTGCGGGGTCCGGACAGGCTGCTGACGAACTTGGGGAACACCGGCGGCAGGCCCGCCGGCGCCTCGAACCCCGACTCCGCCGCGTGGGCCCGGTAGTTCAGGCCGATGGCGACGATCTGCCGCGGCGCCGGCGAGGGGGCCAGCAGCTCGTCGGCGTCGAACGGCACGGCGTCGACGACCGACGCCGAGTCCGCCCAGGCCCGGAACGCGGCCCAGTCCTCGTACAGCGCGGGCAGTTCCGGTCCGAACTCGCCGGAGCTGGCCTTGTGCACGTCCAGGGCCAGGCCGTCGCCGGTGACGAGCGCGGCGCGCCCGCCCAGATTGGCCAGTCGCATGATGTGTCCTCCTTGGCCGGCGCGATTCGCCGGCATCGTGACGGGTGATGGGTCGGGTTCCTGGTGCCGCGGGTCAGTCGGCCGGACGGTCCACACTGCGGCGCAGGGCCTGTTCCAGAGCGGCCGCCGGGTCGGCGGGCAGCCGGTCGACGCGCCAGGCGATGTGCTGGTCCGGACGGACGAGCAGGCATCCGGTGTCGGGGATCTCGCGCAACCGCGCCCACCGGCCGAGCACATCCTGATGGTCGCCGCCGGGCCCGATCAGGTGCCCCGTGACGGGGATGTCGAGGGTCACCGCGGCCTTCTCGACCGCCTCCAGCCACGCCTCGCCGCCGGTGCCGGTCAGCACGGTGAACGCGCCGGAACCGGCCAGGTCCAGGGTGGACACCGATGCGGTGCCGCGCTGCAGCCAGGCGTGCGGCAGCCGGGCCCCGGGGTGCGTCGTCGGGTGGTGGTACAACTCGGGGTCGCGGGTCGGTGCCGGCCACTCGGTCCCGTCGTCGACGACGGCGACCGAGGCGTACCGCTGGTCCAGCTCCACCCCGTGCGCATTGAACTGGTAGTTCTGCAGCTCGACGGCATCGGCCAGCTCGCGCCGGCGGCGCTCGCCGTCCGGGCCGGCGGCGGCAAGCCCGGCCAGCGCCCGCCGGCCCTGCTCGGCCGTCTGGCCCGGGGCGAAGCCCAGCGCCTGCGAGATGGGCAGCATGTCGGTCACGCTCTTCAGCGCCCGGTCGACCACCGCCCGGCCGACCGGCTGCCGCTCCTGGTCGTAGCTGTCCAGCAGGGCGTCCCCGGCCCGCCCCTGCAGCACCCAGGCCAGCTTCCAGGCCAGGTTGTAGGCGTCCTGGATGGAGGTGTTGGTGCCCAGCCCGTTGGCCGGCGGATGCCGGTGGGCGGCGTCGCCGGCAATGAACACCCGGCCGTCGCGGTACCGGTCGGCGACGACGTGGTTGATCTGCCAGAGACTGGTCGCCTTGATCCGGATGTCCACCTCCGGGTCGCCGATGGTGGCCCGGGCCCGGGCGATCAACGCCTCCTCACTCAGGTCGGGATCGCCGGCGGCCGGGTCGTACATGAACAGCAGCACCCACTCGGTCCACGGCTTGACGCAGATCCAGGTGCCCGAGCCGACCCAGTAGTCGTTGCCCGGCTGGCACATCCAGTACAGCGTCCCCGGGCGGTGGGCGGTGTACCGGGTCAGGTCGGCCTCCAGCCAGACGTTCACCGCGGCGCCGAGCCCGCTCTCACCGGTCATCGGCAGGCCGAGCCGCTCCACCACGGTGGACCGGCCGCCGTCCGCGCCGATGAGGTACTTCGCCCGGATCACCGACTCGGTGCCGTCGTCGCGCCGGCGCACGGTGGCCGTCACCCCGTCGGCGTCCTGCGCCAGATCGATCAGTTCGGTGGAGAACCGCAGGTCGGCACCGAGGTCCTCGGCGCCGCGGCGGATCACCGGCTCCAGCACGTGCTGCGGGATGTTGCACATCTGCGACGGGCTGGCCAGTTCGTAGTCCGACCGACGCTCCGGGCCGCTGCCCCAGGTCAGCAACCGGGCGATCTCGGGATCGGCGAAGCTGGTGGCCCAGACGTTGTTGCCCATCAATTCGTTCGGCGTGGCCATCTCCCGGACCGCCGGCTCGATGCCCAGGTCCCGGAAGACCTCCATGGTCCGCTGGTTGGTGATGTGCGCGCGGGGCGAATGCGCGGTTCCCGAGTACTTGGTCACCGTGATCGCATCGACCCCGTACCGCGCGAGCAGGGCGGCCGCGGTCAGCCCGGCCGGCCCGGCCCCGACGATCAGCACGTCCGTCTGCTCCTGGCGCGCGGCGTGGTCTCCGGGCAAGTCGGCAGTCGCACTCATCGGTCCTCCTAGCAACGCTGCTGGTCAAGGGTGGCCCGGGCGACGTTCCCGAGCGCGTGCTGACTGTTCTACTCGCCGATTGACGAACATGCAAGTGATATTCGAATATTTGCTGATCGGCGAAAAGTGGTACGGTCGGGTGCGTGACGATCACCGCTCGCCCCCGGGCCAATACGGAGGCCGTGCACGATCTGCTCCGCGCGGACGTGCTCGGCGGCGTGCACCCGCCCGGTTCCAAGCTGAAGTTCGCCCCGCTGTGCGAGAGATACGGCGCCAGCGTCAGTGTCGTCCGGGAAGCACTGACCCGACTGGCCGAGCAGGGCCTGGTCGAGGCCGAGCCTAGGGTCGGCTTCCGCGTCCGGTCCCTGTCCGCCGCGGATCTGCGCGATCTGACGGCGACCCGGATCGACCTGGAGACGCTCGCCCTGCGCTATGCCATCGAGCGCGGCGGGATGGACTGGGAATCCCAACTGGTCGCCGCGCATCACCGGCTGGAACGCACGCCGATGCTCACCGACGGCCCACCGGTGCGGATCGCCGACAACTGGGAGACGGCGCACGCCGCGTTCCACGCGGCCCTGCTCGACGGGTGCGACAGCCGGTGGCTGCTGAGCCTGACCTACACCCTGCGCGGCGCTGCCGAGTTCTACCGACGGTGGTCGCTCACCCAGGAGCCGGCCCGCGACGTCGCCGGCGAGCACCGGGCCATCTTCGAGGCGGTCCTGGCCCGCGACGTCGACGCCGCGACGGAACGTCTGCGCGGGCACTACCGGCACACGGCCGACATCGTCGAACGCTCGCTACCCGCGGACGACCGCCACCCCTAGCGCACCCCGCTTCGTCGTCAGCCCGACCCCGGTCGTTTCCGGGGCCGGGCCAGGCGTGTTGTGGCCGAATTCCTGTCGCCACTTCCGGACGTCCCGCTCCCCGGGCAACCCGCCAAGTTCGCGCATCGAATTATTTTCGAACATCTCTTGATTCCCGAATATCATCGGACTACAACTGAGGAACGCCGGAACGGCCGTCGCCGCCGGAGAGATCCCATCCCCCCACCGAGGAGTCAGGCCATGCTCGACACCGTCCAGGCACCGATGACCGGCGCCGATCGCAAGCAGATCGCGGTCAGCTACTTCAAGCTGATGGACGCCGGACAGGACTTCCTGCACCTGTTCGACGACAACGCCTACGTCTACTTCCCCAAGCACGACGTCGCCCGCGGCCGCAAGGAGGTCGAGCAGCTCTTCGCCGACCTGTGGCCGCTGTTCAGCTCGATCGTGCACGACAACGCCTACTTCAACTACATCGTCAGCGACGACATGGTGGTCGCCGAGGGCATGACGTACGGCCAGCTGGCCGACGGATCGACCTGGCGCGGCGGGGTCGGGCACGGCGGACGGTTCTGCAACGTGTTCGAGATCCGGAACGGGTTGATCCAGCGGTTGCACATCTACCTCGATCCGGACTACGCGGGCAAGGACACCGCCCGGTACCCGTGGCTGGCCGCGAAGGAGGCCTGAGATGGCGCCGACCACCGAGGTTTCCCCGCGCGAGTCCGCGCGACCCAGCGACGATCTGGACTTCGACGTGATCACCGATGTGGTGGTCTGCGGCGGCGGGGGCGGCGGCCTGCCGGCCGCGCTGTTCAACCGCTGGCAGGGCAACGACGTCATCCTGCTGGAGAAGGCCGCCGAGCTCGGCGGGACCGCCAACAAGGCGGCGTTCTGGTACTGGGTGCCCAACAACGAGCCGATGAAGGCCCTGGGCATCGATGACGACGAGGACGGCTTCCTGCGCTACACCGCCAAGCTCTCCCGGCCCACCCGGTACGACCCGCAGAGCCCCACCTTCGGGCTCGAACGAGACGAGTACGACGGGCTCCGGGCCATCTACGCCAGCGCGTCGCCGGCCGCCGAGCTGCTGAAGGAGCGCGGTGCCCTGGTGTACCGGCACTGCGCCGACGTCCCGGACTATCACTCCGAACTCGATGAGGACAGCACACCCCGCGGCCGGGTGCTGATCCACGCCGAGGCCGCCGAGACCATGCACGACGGCGGGCGCCAGTCGATCCGCACGATGACCCGGGCGGCGCTGCGGGACGGCGTCGACATCCGGCTGCGCCACCGGGTGCAGCGCACCGTCGTCGACGGCGGGCGGGTGGTCGGGGTCGAGGCGACCACCCCGGACGGCAGCACCGTCCGGGTCGGCGCGCGCCGGGGCGTCGTGTTCGCCACCGGCGGGTTCACCCACGACGCCGACCTGCGCCGGAACAACCTGGCGCAGCCGGTGTTCCCCGGTTGCGCGGCCCGGACCAACGAGGGCGACTTCTTGCGGATCGCCATGCCGCTGGGCGCGCAACCCAGGAACATGAATGCCGCCTGGCTGTGCGCGGTCCCGCTGGAGAAATCGGTGGCCGGCCGCCCGGACCTGTCCGGCATCTTCACCATGGTCGGCGACTCCATGATCATCGTGGACAAGACCGGCCGGCGGGTCGTCAACGAGAAGCTGCAATACCACGAGATCGCGCAGAGTTTCTTCACCTGGGACGGCGAGGCCGCCGAGTATCCCCGGCTGGTGATGACCTGCATCTGGGACCAGCGGGTGGCCGACGCGGCCGGCAACGACATGTTCGGCAGCGTGGTGCCCGCGCCGGAATCGACCGACACCGCGCACGTGATCGTCGGCCGGACCCTGGCGGACCTGGCCGACGGCATCCGCGCCCGGTACGAGAAGTACCTGTCGCAGACCGGCGGCCTGCGCCCCGACCCGGACTTCCTGGACAACCTGCGGCGGACCATCGACACGTTCAACGGCTACGCCCGGGACGGGGTCGACCCCGAGTTCCACCGCGGCGAGCGGCCGATCCAGCTCGTGTTCAACGGGATGGTGCCGGACGGTCAGGCCGGCCCGAACCCGACCATGTACCCGATCAGCGACCACGGCCCGTACTACGCCTGCCTGCTGACCGGCGGCACGCTGGACACCAAGGGCGGGCCCAAGGTGGACGCGGACGGCCGGGTGCTGGACGACACCGACGCCCCGATCCCCGGGCTGTACGGCATCGGGAACTGCGTGGCGAGCTTTTCCGGCGGCTCGTACTGGGCCGGTGGCGCCACCCTGGGTCCGATCATCGCGTTCGCCTACCGGTCGGCGCTGGCCATCGCCGGCGACCCGACGGCGGCGCCGGTGCGCGAACCGGAGTTGGCCGGCACGGCCGGCTGAACCGACCACGGCCCGAGTGTGCAGAAACCGCCCTCGTTCTCGAGAGTGAGGGCGGTTTCTGCATACTCGCCGCCGCGCCCGGCAGCGGCTGTCAGGCCACGCCGAGGTAGGCCTCCTTGATGGCCGGGTCGGCCAGCAGCTCCTTGCCGGGCCCGGACTTGACGACCTCACCGGTCTCCAGGATGTAGGCCCGGTGCGAGCGTGAGAGTGCCTGCTGCGCATTCTGTTCCACCAACAGGATGGTGGTGCCCTGGGCGTTGATCTCCGAGATGATCCGGAAGATCTGCTGGATGACCATGGGCGCCAGGCCCATCGACGGCTCGTCCAGCAGCAGCACCCGCGGCCGGGCCATCAGCGCCCGGCCGATGGCGACCATCTGCTGCTCGCCGCCGGACATCGTGCCGCCGACCTGGGTGCGCCGCTCGCCCAGCCGGGGGAACAGCTCGAACACCCGGTCCAGGGTTTCCTGGTATTCGGTCTTGTTCTCGAACTTGCGACCGTAGTGGCCCATGTCCAGGTTCTCCTGGACGGTCATGCCGGGGAAGACGCCGCGACCCTCGGGCGACTGCACGATCCCGGCGATCACCCGCTTGTAGGCCTTCATCTTGGTGATGTCCTGGCCGTCGAACATGATCGACCCGCGGGACAGCGGCCGGACCCCGGAGATGGCCCGCATGGTGGTGGTCTTGCCCGCACCGTTGGCACCGATCAAGGTGACGAGCTCGCCCTCCTCGACCGAGATCGAGATGCCGTGCAGAGCCTCGATCCGCCCGTAGGCGACCGCCATGTCCTTGATCTCAAGCAGAGGCATCGTCGGGCACCCCCAGGTAGGCGGCGATGACCGCCGGGTTGTCGCGAATCTCGGCCGGCAGTCCCTCGGCGATCTTCTTGCCGAACTCCAGCACCACGATCCGGTCGGTCACGCCCATTACCAGGCGCATGTCGTGCTCGATCAGCAGCACCGTGTAGCCGTCGGAGCGGATCTTGCGGATCAGGTCCATCAGCGCGACCTTCTCGGCCGGGTTGAAGCCGGCGGCCGGCTCGTCCAGGCACAACAGCTTGGGCTCGGTGGCCAGTGCCCGGGCAATCTCCAGCCGCCGCTGGTCGCCGTAGGGCAGGTTCCGGGCCTTCTCGGTGGCCCGGGCGCCGATGCCGACGAACTCCAGCAGCGCCAGGCCGCGGTCGATCGCGTCCCGCTCCTCGTTTCGGTGTCGCGGCACTCGGAAGGTGGCCCCCGGCACGGACGTCCGGTGCCGGGCGTCGGTGCCCACGACCACGTTCTCCAGCGCGGTCATCTCGCCGAACAGCCGCACGTTCTGGAAGGTCCGGGCGATGCCCAGCCGGGTGATCTGGTTGCGCTTGAGCTTGGCCATCACGTGGCCGTCGAACGTCACCGTTCCGGACGTCGGCCGGTACACCCCGGTCATCGCGTTGAAGCAGGTGGTCTTGCCGGCGCCGTTGGGCCCGATGAGGCCGAGGATCTCGCCACGGCGGATGGTGAAAGTCACCGAGTCCAGGGCGGTGAGACCGCCGAACTTGACGGTGACCCCGTCCAGCTCGACCAGCGGCTCGCCGACCTCGGTCTCAATCTCCCGGGTGGGCGCGACGATCTCGGCGACCACCTCGGGGTTGGCCAGTTCCGGGGCGACATCGGTGACATCGACCGGCACCGCCTCGTCCAGGATCATCGGCCCGACGGGCTCCTCGAAGGCGTGCTCGGAGCTGGACCGGTATTCCTCGCCAACCTCGGCGCCGGATTCGATCCCCCCGGGATCGTGCTCGGATCCGCTGGTCACTTGGTCACCTCCGCCGGCGTCTGGGGCTCGTCATGCTGCCGCCGGCGCGCCGCCACGTACAGCTCGCGGCCGTAGGTCAGCAGTTTCTGCCGCACCGGCAGCAGGCCCTGCGGCCGGAAGATCATCAGCACCATCAGGGCGAGACCGAAGAAGAAGTACTTGTATTCGGCGATGGAGTCGCCGTCGACCGGGATGCCGAGGATTTCGGTGCGACCGAGGAAGAAGTTGGGCAGGTAGACGATGATGAAGGCACCGAGGATCACGCCCAGCTTGTTGCCCTGACCGCCCAGGACCACCGCGCACAGGAACAGCACCGAGTTGACGACGTTGAAGTTCGTCGGCACCACGAACTGCACCTGGCCGGCATACAGCGCCCCGGACAGGCCGCCGATGGCCGCGCCGATGGTGAACGCCCACAGCTTGAACTTGAAGGTGGGCACGCCCATGATCTCGGCCGCGTCCTCGTCCTCCCGGATGGCCACCCAGGCCCGGCCGACCCGGGACCGCTCCAGGTTCCCGACGAACAGCAGAACAACGATGATCAGCACGATCGACAGCCAGTACCACCAGACGCCGCTGTTCAGCGTCTTGCCGACGTTGCCGGCCGAGAACACGCCGAGCGGAAAGTCCTCGGATGTGCCGAACCGCGGGTAGGCGACCTGGGAGAGGCCGCGGCCGCCGCCGGTGATCTCCTCCAGGTTGTCGGCCAGCAGCCGGACGATCTCGCCGAACCCGAGGGTGACGATGGCCAGGTAGTCGCCGCGCAGGCGCAGCGTCGGCGACCCGAGGATCAGCCCGGAGATCGCCGTGATCACGATCGCGATCGGCACGCAGGCCAACCAGGCCCAGTCGGAGGACAGCCAGCCGTCCGGCCCGGTCTGGTTCCACGGGCTGTTCGGGCTGGTGAGCAGGGCGACGGTGTAGGCGCCGACCGCGTAGAACCCGACGTAGCCCAGGTCGAGCAGGCCGGCCTGGCCGACCACCACGTTCAGCCCGATGGCGATCAGCGCGTACATGCCGAACTGCGCCATCACGCCGCCGAAATTGGTGCCCACCGTCGTCAGCACCGGGATGTTGAGGATCGGCAGCAGCGCGATGAGCAGGATGAACGGTACTCCGAACAGCCACTGCATGGGTCGCGACTGCGCGTTCCACCAGCTGCGGAACGAGTCCCCCACGCCGGCCTTGGGCCGCGCGTCGAACGAGGGGTTATTGCTCATACCCGCGCCCTCCCCAGGGATTCGCCGAGGATGCCGGTCGGCCGGAACATCAGGATCAGGATCAGCAGGACGAACGCGACGACGTCACGCCAGCCGGTGCCGAAGAGCACCTGACCGTAATTCTCCATAACGCCGAGGATCAGGCCGCCGAGCAGTGCCCCCCGCAGGTTGCCGATGCCGCCGAGCACTGCGGCGCAGAATGCCTTGATGCCGAGGATGAAGCCGCCGGAGTAGATGATCCCGTTGGGGACCCGCAGTGTGTACAGCAACGCGGCCGCACCGGCCAGCACGCCGCCGATGAGGAAGGTCAGCATGATGACCCGCTCGCGGGAGACCCCCATCAGCGTCGCGGTCGTCGGGTCCTGGGCCACCGCGCGGATGCCCCGGCCGAACTTGGTCCGGTTGACGAAGACGTCGGTGCCGATCGCCAGGACGACGGCCGAGATCAGGATGATCAGGGTGATGTTGGTGACCGTGGCGCCGAAGAGCATGAACTGCGGCTCGGGCGCCACCAGCCGAATCGGCACCTGCGCGTTCACGCCGCCGAGTTCACCGCCGGTCAGCGTCGGCAGGATGTAGTGCACGAACTCCTGCAGCACGAAGGAGGCGCCGATGGCGGTGATCAGGAAGACCAGCGATGGAGCGTTCCGCTTGCGCAGGGGCCGGTAGGCGAGTCGCTCCAGGCCGACCGCGGCACCGCCGGAGACGGCCATGCCGCCGATCATCGCGATGCCGAGGTAGATGATGGTCATCACGGTGCCCTCGTCGTAGACGTTCCCCGAGGGCGTGAAGCCGAGCAGCATCAGCACGGCGTACTGGCCGAACATACCGAGCATGAAGATCTCGGAGTGGGCGAAGTTGATCAGCCGCAACACGCCGTATACCAGGGTGTAGCCGACCGCGACGAGTGCGTAGATGGCGCCGTAGGCGAGCCCGTCGACGGTCAGCTGCCAGAAGAGATTGCCCAGCGCTTCGACATTGAAGTTGATCGGGGGCGCGGCGGAAACCGAGAAGAAGGTTTCGGCGAGCGGACCAGTCATGGTGCTCCTAGGTGCACGGCTCCGGACCGGCCGGAGCATTCAACAACGCGCACAGCCACTTCGAGTCGACG
>JBDHZW010000161.1:0-11296 GCA_039812105.1 Nakamurella sp. | reverse complement strand
TGACCGGATGACCGCCGTCGTATAAAGCCGGAAACACAGTCTGCATAGAGTGTGCCTCCAGCGGTCCGGTCGACGGCCGGACCGCCGGCGACCCGGCAGCGTGGCGGGGCGATCCCCGCGACGTGGAGAAGGGAGCAGCGTGGGCATCAAGGTGGCGCTCGAGCACCGCACGTCCTACCGCTTCGACCGGCTGGTCACCATCCACCCGCACGTGGTGCGGCTGCGCCCGGCGCCGCACTCCCGGACCACCATCGAGTCGTACTCGCTGACCGTCGAGCCGGCGAACCACTTCGTCAACTGGCAGCAGGACCCGTTCGGCAACTTCATGGCCCGGCTGGTGTTCCCGGAACGGGCCCGGGAGCTGACCATCACCGTCGGCCTGGTCGCCGACCTGGCGGTGGTCAATCCGTTCGACTTCTTCATCGAGGAGTACGCCGAGCACTACGGCTTCGCGTACCCGCCGGAGCTGGCCTCCGACCTGGAGCCGTACCTGCGGCCGGTCGACGAGGGCGACCCGGGCAGCGGGCCCGGCCCGCTGGTGCAGGGGTGGCTGAAGGGCTTCACCGTCGCCGACGAGACCCGGATCGTGGACTTCCTGGTCCAGCTGAACTCCGCCGTGCAGCGGTCCGTCGGGTACTCGGTGCGGATGGAGCCGGGGGTGCAGACCCCGGACTTCACCCTGAACACCGCGATCGGATCCTGCCGGGACTCGGCCTGGCTGCTGGTCTCGTTGCTGCGCGAGCTGGGCCTGGCCGCCCGGTTCGTCTCCGGCTACCTGGTGCAGCTGACCTCGGACGTGCCGTCGCTGGACGGCCCGTCCGGCCCGGCCGCCGACTTCACCGACCTGCACGCCTGGGCCGAGGTGTACATCCCGGGGGCCGGCTGGATCGGCATGGACCCGACCTCGGGACTGTTCGCCGGGGAGGGGCACATCCCGCTGTCGGCGACCCCGCACCCGTCGACCGCGGCCGCGATCACCGGGGCGACCAGCGTCGCGCAGACCACGCTGGAGTACTCCAACGTGGTGCGCCGGGTGCACGAGGATCCGCGGGTCACCCTGCCCTACTCCACCGAGCAGTGGGCGGCCGTGCAGCAGGTGGGCCGGGAGGTGGACCGGCGGCTGGCCGACTCCGACGTCCGGCTGACCATGGGCGGCGAGCCGACGTTCGTGTCCATCGACGACCTGACCGCCGCCGAATGGACCACCGCCGCGGACGGGCCGCAGAAGCGGGAACGGGCCGGCGTACTGGCTCAGCGGCTGCGCGAGCGGTACGCGCCGAACGGCATCGTGCACCGGGGGCAGGGCAAGTGGTATCCGGGCGAGCCGCTGCCCCGCTGGCAGATCGTGTTGCACTGGCGGGCCGACGGGGCGCCGCTGTGGTCCGACCCGTCGCTGTTCGCCGACCCCTGGGAGACCGACGACGACGAGGCGGCCGCTCAGCGGCGGGGGTCCGAGGCGACCGTCGCCGACGCCGGACGGTTCGCCGAGGCGGTCGCCGAGTGGTTCGGGTTGCCCCGGACCCAGGTCCGGCCCGCCTACGAGGACCCGCTGGCCCGGCTGGCCGCCCAGGTCCGGATGCCGGCCGGCGAACCCGTCACCGAGGATCTCGAGGACGACACCCCGGACGCCCGGGCCGACCTGCTGGCCGAGCTGGACGCGTCGGTGACCGAGCCGACCGCGTTCGTGCTGCCGCTGCACCGGCTGGCCGCCGAACTCCCGCCGGAACGGGCGCGCGAGCGGCGGGCGGCGGCCGGGACCGCCGGGGCCAGCCGGGCGCTGGGTGAGCCGACCGAGCGGGACGAGCCGGCGTCGGTGGGGTGGGCCAGCGCCGACTGGCGGCTGCGCCGCGGCCGGATCGTGCTGCTGCCCGGCGATTCCCCGGCCGGCCTGCGGCTGCCGCTGGACGCGATCTCCTGGACCCCGCCGGAGCCGCCGGTCGATCCGGACCCGCTGGTCGAGCGGCCGGCGTTGGCCGAGCCGGGCGCGGGCCGGCCCCGCGCGGTGGTGGTCGACGCCGACGAGGCGCCGACCACCGCGCTGGTCGTCCAGGCGCGGGGCGGGCTGATCCACGCGTTCCTGCCGCCGATCGAGGAGCTCGACCCCTGGATCGAGCTGATCGGCGCGATCGACCACGCCGCCTCGACGCTGGGGCTGCCGCTCGTGCTGGAGGGCTACCCGCCGCCGAACGACCCGCGACTGAAGACGCTGTCCGTCACCCCCGACCCCGGCGTCATCGAGGTCAACGTGCAGCCGGTTGCCGGCTGGGACGAGCAGGTCGCGCTGACCACGACGCTGTACGAGCAGGCGCGGCTCAGCCGGCTGGGCACCGAGACGTTCGCCGTGGACGGCAGCCATCGCGGCACCGGGGGCGGCAACCACATCACCGTCGGCGGCGCCAGCCCGGCCCAGTCGCCGTTGTTGCGCCGGCCGGACCTGCTGGTGTCGTTGCTGACCCACTGGCAGCGGCACCCGTCGCTGTCCTACCTGTTCTCCGGGCAGTTCATCGGCCCGACCTCGCAGGCGCCGCGGGCCGACGAGGGCCGGCCGGAGACGCTGTACGAGATGGAGATCGCGTTCTCCGAGATCGATCGCCAGATCCGGTCGGACGGCTCGGTGGCGCCGTGGGTGGTGGACCGGGCGCTGCGGCATCTGCTCACCGACATCACCGGCAACACCCACCGCGCCGAGTTCTGCATCGACAAGCTGTACAGCCCCGACTCGGCGCGCGGCCGGCTCGGGCTGCTCGAGCTGCGCGGCTTCGAGATGCCGCCGCATGCCCAGATGGCGCTGGTGCAGGCCCTTCTCGTCCGCGCGCTGGTCGCCCGGTTCTGGGACGAGCCGTTGCGGGCGCCGCTGATCCGGCACGGCGACAACCTGCACGGCCGGTTCCTGTTGCCGCACTACGTGATCGCCGACATCGCCGAGGTGGCCGCGGATCTGCGCGCGCACGGCATCGACTTCCGGACCAGCTGGTTGGACCCGTTCTTCGAGTTCCGGTTCCCGCGGCTGGGCACCGTGACGGTCGGCGGGATGGGTCTGGAGTTGCGCTGGGCGATCGAGCCCTGGCACGTGCTGGGGGAGGAGGCCACGGCCGGCGGCACCGCCCGCTACGTGGACTCCTCGGTGGAGCGGCTGCAGGTCAGCCTGACCGGTGCGTCCGGTCCCGGACAGGTGTGGGTCACCTGCAACGGCTACCCGGTGCCGCTGCAACCCACTCACGTGCCCGGCCTGCTGGTGGCCGGCGTCCGGTACCGGGCCTGGCAGCCGCCGAGTTCGCTGCACCCGACCATCCCGCCGGACTCGCCGCTGGTCTTCGACGTCGTCGACGCGGTCAGCGGGCTGTCGCTGGGCGGGGCGACGTACCACGTGTCGCATCCGGGTGGCCGCAGCTACGAGACGCCGCCGGTGAACGCGATGGAGGCCGAGTCCCGGCGCACCCGCCGGTTCGACGCGGCCGGCCACAGCCCGGGCGAGATCGACGTCAACCGGCTGCGGGAGCGGGCCGGGCTGCTCGCCGTCGACCACAACGCCCCGGGCATGCTCGACCTGCGCCGGGCCAGGGCCGTCTGCCGGTGACGACGAACGGCCCGCTGCAGGTGCCTCCGACCGGTTCGCCGCCGACCCGGGCGTCCCTGGTCGAGGCGTACCTGGCGCGCAGCGGGATGTTCACCCCCGGCGTCGGCGACCCCCGCCGCTACGACGAGATGACCGGCGCCGACGGCGATCTGCTGCCCGGCTGGGCGGAGTTGGCCGCCGAGATCGACGCGATCGGCGAGGTGGGGCTGGCCGGGCTGACCGGGCAGGTCGACCGGCTGCTGGAGGACGACGGCGTCACCTACACCCCGGTGGACACCGTCTCCGGGCGACCCGACGCGGTGCCGAGCGGGCCGGAGCGGTGGCGGTTGGACCCGCTGCCGCTGGTGATCGCCGAATCCGACTGGAACCGGTTGGAAGCCGGGATGATCCAGCGGTCCACCCTGCTGGACGCGGTGCTCACCGACCTCTACGGCAACGGCAAGCTGATCGAGAACGGCCTGCTGCCACCGGAACTGGTGTACCAGCACCCGGACTACCTGCGGCCGGCGCACGGCATCAGGATTCCCGGGGCGCACCAGCTGTTCTTCCACGCGCTGGACGTGTGCCGCGACATCACCGGTGAGTTCGAGGCTCTCGGCGACCGCGCGCAGGCGCCGTCCGGCGCGGGTTACGCGATGGCGGACCGGCGGGCGGTGTCCAAGGTGCTGCCCGAGCTGTTCCGCCGGACCGCGCCCCGCGGCCTGTCGGCGTTCTTCCACACCATGCGCTCGGCGCTGGCCTCGATCGCGCCGAGCGAGGCGGAGGACCCGCGGGTCGTCGTGCTGACCCCCGGCACCCATTCGGAGACCGCCTTCGACCAGGCGATGCTGGCCTCGCTGCTGGGCGTCCCGCTGGTGGAGAGCGCGGACCTGACGATCCGGCGCGGCCGGCTGTGGATGCTGTCGATGGGGCGGTTCGAGCCGGTCGACGTGGTGGTCCGCCGGGTGGACGCCGCCTGGTCCGACCCGCTGGACCTGCGGCCCGACTCCCGGCTCGGCGTCGTCGGGCTGGCCGAGGCCTGCCGGCGCGGCACCGTCACCGTCGTCAACACCCTGGGCAGCGGCGTGCTGGAGAACCCGGGGCTGATCCCGTTCCTGCCCAAGCTGGCCCGGGCGGTGCTCGGCGAGACCATCAAACTCGAGTCGGTGCCGACGTTCTGGTGCGGCGCCGCCGGCCAGCGCCGGTACGTGCTGGACAACCTGGACCGGATGGTGCTGCGGTCCACCCTGCGGGCCCGCTCCGAGTTCCCGGCGATGATGAGCCGGGGGGAACTGGACACCTGGCGGGCCCGGATCGAGGCCGAGCCGACCCGCTGGGTCGGGCAGGAGATCGCGCCGTTCAGCGAGGCGCCGATGGCCACGGTGGACGGGTTGGGCGCCGGTCAGGTCAGCCTGCGGCTGTTCACCGTCGCGCACGGATCCGGCTACGTCGCCATGCCCGGCTCCCTCGGGCGGGTCCAGGAGGGTTCGCTGACCTCGGCCGGTCGGGGCCGGACCAGCGTGGCCAAGGACGTGTGGGTGCGGTCGGGCCGGGCCGAGGCGCCGGACCGGCGGGAGGGCCGGGTCTGGCTGTACGAGGGCCCGCTGGTGGCGCCGGAGCCGGTGGAGTCGACCGCGTCGCCGCGCGTGCTGGAGGACATGTTCTGGCTCGGCCGGTACGCCGAGCGCACCGAGGACCTGGTCCGGCTGCTCATCGCCGCCCGCTACCGCGTCGACGACTTCCGTTTCCGCCCCGAACATCTCGGGGCCGGCTGCGTGACCGTGCTGCTGTCCGCGGTGTCGGCGGTGTCCGGCACCCGGTCGATCGCCGGCGACGAGGACCCCATCCGGCGGATCCGCGCGATGATGCTCGACGCGGGGGAGAACGGGTCGGTGGCGCAGTCGCTGGCCGGGCTGCGGGAGTGCGCCCGGTCCGTGCGGGACCAGCTGTCCGGCGACACCTGGATGGTGCTGGCCGGCACCGACCGGGCGGTCGGCGAGCTGGGCGACGCGCCGCCGGACGCCGGCATGGTGCTCGCCTCCACCCAGTCCGACGTGCTCTCCGGCATGCTCGCGCTGTCCGGGCTGATCAGCGAGAACATGATCCGCGACCCCGGCTGGTACTTCCTGGACCTGGGCCGGCGGGTGGAGCGGGCGCAGCAGGTGGTGGCGCTGCTGCGGGCGACGCTGACCCGGGCGCACAGCTCAGCGGTGGACTCGCTGGTCGTCGAATCGGTGCTGGCGGCCAGCGAGTCCGGTGTCACCTACCGGCGGCGGTACCGGGGCCGGATCCAGGTGGCGACGATGCTGGAACTGCTGCTGCTGGACGTCGGCAATCCGCGGTCGCTGGCGTACCAGATCGCCGGCGCCCGGACGGATCTGCGGGCGCTGCCGGACTCGTCGGGCACCTCCCGGCCGGTCCGCCGGCTGGAGGAGGTGGACGCCGTGCTCCGCCGCGCCCGGCCGGAGGAGCTGGACCGGGTGGCCGCCGACGGTACCCGGCCGGATCTGGTCGCGTTGCTTGACGGCCTGTCCGACGCCCTTCGCGGCCTGGCCGACTCGATTGCCGCGCAACACTTCTGGCACCCCAGCCCGATGCAGTCGCTGGGTGTCGTCACCCTGGAGAAGGTGTCGCGATGACCCGGCGGTACCGCATCGAGCACCGGACGGTCTACCGGTACAGCGACGAGGTGTCCACCTCGTTCGGCCGTGGCTACCTGCGCCCGCGCGAGATCCCCGGCCGGCAAAGCTGTCTGGCGTACTCGCTGACCATCGACCCGGAGCCGTCCGACCTCACCCACGACGTCGACGTGTACGGCAATCCCAACAGCTACTTCCACGTGACCGACGCGCACACCGAGCTGGTGGTGACCGGCCTGTCCGAGGTGCAGGTGGACGTGCCGGCGGCCGATGCCGCGGTGCTCGACCAGCCGTGGGAGCGGGCCCGGCCGTCCGGTGCCAGCGACCCGCAGGCGGTGGAGTTCACCCTGGCCTCGCCGCTGGTCCGGATGCCGGCGCAGGTCCGCGAGTACGCGCTGACCTCGTTCGCCCCCGGCCGGCCGGTCGGCGAGGCGGTGCGGGACCTGACCCACCGCATCTTCACCGAGTTCAAGTACCACCCGGGGTCGACGAACGTGTCGTCCACGGTGATCGACGTGCTGGAGGCCCGGGCCGGGGTGTGCCAGGACTTCGCCCACCTGGCCGTGGCCTGCCTGCGCTCGGTCGGGTTGGCCTGCCGCTACGTGTCCGGCTACCTGGCCACCGACCCGCCGCCGGGCAAGGAACGGATGATCGGGGTGGACGCCAGCCACGCCTGGGCCGCGGTGCGGCTGGCCGACGGCAGCTGGCTCGGCTTCGACCCCACCAACGACGCGCTGGCCGACGAGCGCTACACCGTTGTCGCCTGGGGCCGCGACTACGACGACGTCCCCCCGCTGCGCGGTGTCATCTACACCGACGCCGAATCCAACGAAATGGACGTCTCCGTCGACGTCGCCCCCCTCCCCACCCCCTAACCCTGCCCCACCCCTAACCCCGGCCCACCCCACGTCCCGCGCACCAACCACGCCTGCGCGGATCTTTTGTCGCGCGGATCAACTACGCCGGCGCGGATCAACTCGCACGAAATGTGACTGGTGGGACGGGAGTTGCCGACTTCAGCCGCGCGGGCGGGCCGGTTCGGAGTCGGACCACGCTGCTCGTCGTCTCGGCGAACCCTGGGTCGTGGTGGGCCGGCGCCGGGGACCTCGGGTACGCCGGGCAGGGCTGCGAGGCCGGATCCGTAGCGGGCTTCGGCCCGACCGAGCGCCACGTGAGCGATCGCGGCGCCGGGTCGATGGGGCGCTGGGTTCGCTCGGGTGGCGCTGGGTCGCGGTTCGCCGGGGCCCGGGGACCCGCCGCCGCGCCGGGGACGGGCCTGGGGGCGGATCTTTGGCGGGCCTCGCCCGACCGAGCGCCGCGTGGGCGATCGCGGCGCCGGGGCGATGGGGCGCTGGGTTCGCCGGGGTGGCGCTGGGTTCGCTCGGGTGGCGCTGGGTGGTGGTGGGCCGGCGCCGGGGACCTCGGGTACGCCGGGCAGGGCTGCGCGGGCGGACCTTTGCCGGGCTTCCGCTCGATCGAGCGCCACGTGGGCGATCGCGGCGCCGGGTCGCTGGGGCGCTGGGTTCGCCTGGGTGGCGCTGGGTTCGCCCGGGCGGCTGGCCCGGCGGCGTTCCGCCGGGCGTTGACCAGGGTGTCGGACCGAGGGCGCCGCCCAGGCATTGACCGGGCCGGCGGGTCAGACCAGGGCGGCCGACTTGCGGACGGCGCTCTGCAGGTTGTCCCAGGAGCTGAGGGTGGCCTGGCGGATGTCCCGGTACACGCCGAAGAAGTCGTCGTACACGGCGGTCTTCCGGCTGTCCGGCTCGTACTCGCGAACGATGTTGACGGTCGCGTCCGCCCCTTCGGCGTAGCTGGCGTACACGCCCGCGCCGACCCCGGCGACGATCGCCGCACCCTTGGCGCCGAACTCGGATCCGGCCGGGATGATGATCCGGCGGCCGAGCACGTCGGCGAAGATCTGCGACCAGACGTGGCTGTTCGCCCCGCCGCCGGCCATCCGGACGGTGTCCACCCGGGTCGGGATGGCGTCCAGGCAATCGCGGATGCCGAACGCGACACCCTCGTACACCGCGCGCAGCAGGTGCCAGCGGTCGTGGCTGCCGGTGATGCCGTTGAACGACCCGCGGGCGCTGGGCTTGACGAACGGCGCCCGTTCGCCGCCGGGCGCGAGGTAGCCGTGGTAGATGACCCCGCCGCAGCCGATCGGCACCTCCTTGATGTTGGCGTCGAGGTAATCGAACAGGCCGACCTCGCCGGGCTGGGCGGACGCCTCGCGGCGGAACGGGTCACCGAACTCGCGCAGGAACCAGTCCAGGTTGGGGGTGCAGCAGTTCATGCCGAGCGCGCGGATCCAGGTGTCGGGGCTGTGCGGGATGACCCAACCGACGTCGCGCGGCTCGATCGCGTCGCCCAGGTCGTCGGTGGCGACGGTGACGATCCCGGCCGTGCCGATGACGGCCATGCAGTCGCCCGGCCGGGCGACGCCGACCCCGAGCGAGGAGGCGGTGATGTCCATCTGGCCCTTGAACACCGGGGTGCCCTCGACCAGGCCGGTCACTCCCGCGGCGTGCTGGGTGACGCCCCCGATCTGCTGGGTCGGGCTCTTGATCGGCGGCAGGGTGCGCGTGGTCCGCTCGTCGAGGCCCCAGGCGGCGTTGACCTCCTCCGACCACCGCCGGTGACGCACGTCGATGCCGGCCAGCGAGGCATCGGAGGCGTCGGTGGAGGCGTCCCCGGTGAGGTTGTACTCGATCCAGTCCTTGCACCACAGGTTGGTGCCGCCGTCCAGGATCTCCGGCTCGTTGTCCTGCCGCCAGCGCAGCAGGGCGGAGGTGGTGCCCGCGTACGGGCCGGTCCCGGAGATGTTGAACTGCTTGCCGACCGTGCCGTCGGCGTACCAGCCGTCGATGATGTCGCCGGCCCGGCCGTCGGTCCACAGGTAGGCCGGGCCCTTGGGCTTGCCGTCCTCGCCGACCAGCCAGGTCCCGTCGCCCTGGCCGGTGGCGCTCAGCGCGATGATCTCGTCGGCCCGCACCGAGCTGTTGGTCAACGCATGCTGGATCGCCTCGGTCGCGGCGACCCAGACCTCGTTCATGTCCTCCTCGGCCAGGTGCGCCTGCGGGTTGGTGATGGGCACATTCCTTGCGCCACGGGCGATCTCGTTGCCGTGGGTGTCGAAGATCGCGGCCTTGACGACGGACGTGCCGGCGTCCAACCCGATGATGTAGTCGGCCATGGTGCTCCTCTGCGGTGAGGTCTGTTCCGGGGGAATTCCGCGCACGAACCAGCGGCGTTGGATCAGTGTGACGGCCCGTCGAGCAAAGCGCAATAGACATGACCGGTCCTGTCCAATCTATTTAGTACGTGTGCATACATGTCTAGCCAATTGGCTCGATCATCGATACGATCGGTGCCTATGCGCGGACTGGTGAAATTCGCTTCTGGACCCGGCAATGTCGAACTGCGGGAGGTCCCCGCGCCCACCTTGGCGGCGGGCCTGATCCTGATCGACGTGGCCGCCGTGGCCATCTGCGGCACCGACCGGCTGGCCATCGAGGGCGGCCACGACCACGGCCGGTTGCCCCGCGTGCTGGGCCACGAGGTCAGCGGGGTGATCAGCGCCATCGCGCCGGACGTGGACACCGAACTGGCGGTCGGCGACCGGGTCACCGTGGAGACCGACGCCTACCTGTGCGGCACCTGCGCCTACTGCCGTCGCGAGGAGTACAACCGCTGCCCCCACCGCCTGGGCATCGGCACGACCGCCGACGGCGGCTTGGCCGACCAGCTGGCGATGCCGGCACTGGCCGTGCACCGGCTGCCCGACAACGTCTCCCTGCTGGCCGGCGCGCTCACCGAGCCGCTGGCGGTGGCCGTGCACGCCGTCATCGAGCAGAGCCCGGTGCTGGCCGGCGAGGTCGTGGTGGTCATCGGGCCCGGTGCGATCGGCCAGTTGTGCGCTCAGGTCGCGCTCGCCGCCGGTGCCACCGTGGTGATGGTCGGGCGGTCCCGGCACGGCGAGCAGCTGGCGCTGGCCCGGCGGATGGGGGTGACCCACACCGTGGACTCCGAGACCGTCGACGTCGCCGACTACGTGCGCGGCCTGACCGACGGGTACGGCGCACACACGGTTTTCGAGTGCAGCGGCGGATCCGGGGTGCTCGAGGGGGTCATGCCGCTGCTGCGCCGGGGTGGCCGGATCGTGCTGCTCGCGTTCTTCCGGACCCCGCCCGCGGTCGACGTCGACCGGCTGCTCAATCACGAGCTGGAGCTGGTCGGCTCCCGCGGCAAGCGGGCCTCCAGCTACCGGACCGCGCTGCGGCTGATGGCGCAGGGGCAGGTGGACGTCGAGGCGATCATCGGCGCGACGTTGCCGCTGGACGAGTGGGAGAAGGGCATCGAGCTGGTCGGCCGGGGAGCGAAGGTGGTGCTGCAGGTCCGGCCCGAGGCCGGCGGCGATCACCGACCCGGCGGTCGCTGATCCGCGATGGCATCCAGGTCGCGCACCGCGTACCGGTGGTGCTCCCACTCCTCCTCCAGGATGACGTGCAGGCAATCCCGGACGGTTTCGAGACGATCGGGCGCCCAGGGGTTTCGCCGGGTCGAGGCCAGTTCGTCGGCCGTCACGGTGGCCAGGTAGTCCCGGACCATCGCCACCCGCTCGGCGCGGACGGTCAGCACCTCCTGGTACGGCGGGGCGCCCGGCGCGAAGACCGAAGGGTCGTGGCCGTCGGCGGCGTACTCGACGTTCGGCACGCCGATCGGATGATACGGCCGGTCGATCCGCAGCACCGCCCCGCGAAGCCAGGTGTCGGTGGCCATCACCAGGTGCCGCAGGGTCTGCGCGAACGACCACTCGCCGGCCACCGGGACATCCGCCGCGCCCGCCGGCAGGGCGTCGACCCGCGCGAGGGTGGCCGCCCACGCGGTTTCGACGGCGGCCCAGGCCGCCCGCAGCCCGGCCGGGTCGGTGGCCCGCCGCAGGGCCCGGCCGGGGAAGCGACGGTCGAGCTCCGCCTCGACGTAGGGGACGACGTCCACCCCGTTGACCAGCAGTGAGCCGTCGGGCAGCCACGGCGCATCGATGTCCGCGCCCAGCAGCTGCACCCCGCGCATCACCGCGCCGGACAGATCGGCGCGG
>JBDHZW010000160.1:0-11360 GCA_039812105.1 Nakamurella sp. | reverse complement strand
GCTAGTGGCCGCTTTGAGCGTGCGAAAAGGGCCACTAGCCCATGATCAACAGCAACGGGGGGAGGCAGGGGTCAGGTCAGCCGCGGAGGCGGGTCATCGCCGGGTCGACCAGGGGTTCGGCGGTGACGGTGGCCGGGACGCGGGTGCCGAAGTATTCGATCTCGACGCCGTCGCCGACGCCCAGCGCGGCGGGGAGCCAGGCGTAGGCGATCGGCTTGCCGATGGTGTGCCCGAACGCGGCGCTGGTCACGTATCCGGCCGGCCGGCCGGCCACAAACACCGGCTCGTGGCCGAGCACGACGCTGCGGCCGTCGTCGACGGTCAGGCAGGTCAGGCGGCGGCTCACCGTGTCCGGGCCGACCCGGGCCAGCGCGTCCCGGCCGACGAACGACTCCTTGCGCGGGCTGACCGCGAAGCCCAGCCCCACCTCGTACGGGTTGTACTCGGTGGTCATGTCGGCACCCCAGGAGCGGTAGCCCTTCTCCAGCCGCAGGCTGTTGAACGCGGCCCGGCCGGCGGCGACGATCCCGTGCCGCTGCCCGGCCGCCCACAGCACGTCCCACAGCCGCTGCCCGTTGTCGGCGGTGGTGTACAGCTCCCAGCCGAGTTCGCCGACGTAGGACAGCCGCATCGCCGTCACCGGCACCCCGCCGACCCGGATCTGCTTGGCCCGGAAGTACTTCAGGCCGTCGTTGGTCAGGTCGTCGGCGCACACCGCGCCGATCACCTCCCGGGCCAGCGGTCCCCACAGGCCGACACAGCAGGTGCCGCCGGTGATGTCGCGGATCTGCACGGACCCGTCGGCGGGCGCCTGCCGGGTCAGGTAGTCCAGATCCAGCGGGCCGTTCGCGCCGACCTGGAACCGTTGCTCGCCGAGCCGGGCGACGGTGACGTCGCTGCGGATCCCGCCGGTCGCGTCCAGGATCAGCGCGTAGGTGACCGCGCCGACCGTCTTGTCCATCTGCCCGGTGGTGACCCGTTGCAGCAGCTCCAGCGCGCCGGGGCCGGTGACCTCGAGCCGCTTGAGCGGGGTCATGTCGTACATGGCCACCGCGGTGCGGGTCTTCCACGCCTCGGCGGCGGCGATGGGGGAGTGGAACTGGGCGCTCCAGGCGTCGCGGGGCGGCGGCGCCCATTCCGCCGGCAGCGCCTCGACCAGCGCGGCGTTGGACTCGTACCAGTGCGGCCGCTCCCAGCCGGCGCCCTCCAGGAAGAACGCGCCCAGCTCGACCTGCCGGGCGTGGAACGGGCTGACCCGCAGGTTGCGCGGGGACTCCTTGGGCTGCAACGGGTGCAGCACGTCGTAGATTTCCACGAAGTTGCGCTGCGAGGTCTCGCTGACGTAGCCGGGATCCAGCTGCACGTCCTCGAACCGGTGCACGTCGCAGCCGTGCAGCTCGATCTCGGACCGGCCGTCCACCAGCAGCTGGGCCACCGACCGGGCCACCCCGGCCGAGTGGGTGACCCAGACCGCCTCGGCGATCCAGAAGCCTTTCACGTCCAGCGATTCGCCGACCAGCGGGCCGCCGTCCGGGGTGAAGGAGAAGATGCCGTTGAACCCGGAGTCGATCTTGGACTCGCGCAGCGACGGCAGCAGCCGCTTGCTGGCCTCCCACACGGGGGCGAAGTCCTCCTCGGTGAACTGCAACATCGACGGCATCGCCGCCTCGGTGGTGTCACCCTCCGGCAGGGTGCGCAGGTCCACCGGCATCGGCCGGTGCGCGTAGGAGCCGATGCCGAGGGTGTCGCCCCGCTCCCGGTAGTACAGGTCCTGGTCCTGGTGCCGCAGGATCGGCAGGCCCGCCTCCTGCAGTTCGGTGTTCCGGCCGACCAGGTCGGGCACCTGCCCGGTCCAGACGAACTGGTGGGCCAGCGGCAGCAGCGGCACGTCCATGCCGACCATGGCGCCGATCTCGACGCCCCAGAAACCGGCGCAGGACACGACGATGTCGGCCGGGATGACGCCGGTGTCGGTGCGCACCCCGGTGACCCGGCCGCCGGACTGTTCGACCCCGGTCACCCGGGTGTTGCCCTGGAACACGGCGCCCCGGGCCTGCGCGCGGCGGGTCAGTGCGACGACCGCCCGGGTCGCCTTGGCCAGCCCGTCGGTCGGGATGTGCAGGCCGCCGAGCACCTGGTCGCGGTCGACCAGCGGGTGCAGGGCGACGCACTCGTCCGGGCCGACGACCTCGGCGGCCACCCCCCAAGACGTGGCCCAGCCCTGCCGGCGGTGCAGGTCGGCCAGCCGCTCCGGGGTGGTCGCCACCTCCAGGCCGCCGACCTGGTTGAAGCACCAGGCGCCGTCGACGTCGATGCTCTTGAGCTTGTCGACGGTGTAGGTGGCGAACTCGGTCATCGTCTTGGACGCGTTGGTCTGGAACACCAGACCGGGCGCGTGCGAGGTGGATCCGCCGGTGAGCGGCAGCGGGCCCTGGTCGACGACGGTGACGCGGTCCCAGCCGCGTTCGGTCAGCTCGTCGGCCAGGTTGGCCCCGACGATTCCCGCGCCGATGATGACCACACGGGGGGTGGTGGCGGACATGCAGTGACTCCTTCAGGCGAGGGCGGAGGCGGGGGAGGAAGCGGTGTATTCGAGCGCGGCGTCCAGCAGCCACTCGGCCAGGTAGCCGGCGAAGGAGGAGCGCACCAGGAGCAGGAAGTCGTCCCCGGTGCCGGACAATGCGAGCAGGACGACGCCGGCCAGGCCGACGGTGGTCTGGGCCGCCCGGCCGGCGCCGAACACCCGCGGGTGCAGGTCCAGCGAGCCGCCCTTGGCCAGCACGTCCCGGACCCGGGAGCCGGTCAGCCGCAGGCCGATCCGCTGTGCGGACACGTCGACCGCGACTCCGCCGAGCGGCCGCACGTGGTCGGCGACGGCGGCTTCCAGATCCTCCGGGGTGACACCGTCGGCGGTCAGCAGCCACTCGTCCGGGCCGAGCCAGATCGCCCGGCCGGACGAGGTTTCCACCCAGGTGTTCGGCGTGACGGGCAGGCTCGCGGCAAGCACGGTGCCGCCGCCCGGCAGCCGGACGTCGATCATGGCGACGAACGGCTCCGGCGCGATGGCGACCTCCGGGCCGCCGCGGCCGATGAATTCGGCGGCGTGCGCGTCGAGCGGGTGACGGCGGGACAGCGTGGGAATGGGGTCAGCCATCGCGGCGCGCTCCTTCGGGATCGACCAGCACCGGGCCGGTCACCTCGACCGGCACCAGGGTGCCGCGGACGGGGACGTGCAGGGTCTCGCCGACCCGGGCCCGGCCGCCCTTGACCAGCGCGAGGGCGAACGGCCGGCCGAGTTCGGCGCTGCGGTAGCTGGACGTGACGTGCCCGAGCATCGGCACCGGCGGCGGGGGCAGCGCCCCGTCGCCGGCGAACTCGACGATCTGCGACCCCTCCGGCAGCACCGTGTCCCGGTCGGTCGGCAGCAGCCCGACCAGCTGCTTGCGCTGCGGATCCTGGTTGGCGGCCCGGGCGAAGGACCGCTTGCCGATGAAGTCGACCTTCTTGCGCGACACCGCCCAGGCCAGTCCGAGATCGTGCGGGGAGACGGTGCCGTCGGTGTCCTGACCGATGATCGGGTAACCCTTCTCGGCCCGCAGCACGTGCATCGTCTCGGTGCCGTACGGGGTGATGCCGTACGGCTCGCCGGCGGACAGCAGCCGCTCCCAGACCGCGACCGCGTACCAGGGGTTGACGTACACCTCGAATGCCAGCTCGCCGGAGAAACTGATCCGGGCCAGCGTCACCGGCACCCCGTCCAGCGTGGTCGGCCGGATCGCCATGAACGGGAACGCCTCGTTCGTGACGTCGACACCGCCGAAGACGGCGCCGATGACGTCCCGCGAGCGCGGCCCGACGACCGGGAAGGTGACGTACTGCTCGGTGACCGAGGTGCAGAACACCCGCAGGTGCGGCCACTCGGTCTGCAGCCATTCCTCCATCCAGTCCAGGATTCTCGCCGCGCCACCGGTGGTGGTGAGCACCAGGAACCGCTCGTCGGCCAGCCGCAGCACGGTGCCGTCGTCGATGACCATGCCGTCGACGCCGCACATCACGCCGTACCGGACGGAGCCGACCTTCAGGCTGCTCATCAGGTTGGTGTAGATCAGGTCGAGGAAGGTGCCCGCGTCCGGCCCCTGGACGTCGATCTTGCCGAGGGTGGAGCCGTCCAGGATGCCGACCCCGGTGCGGGTGGCCGCGCACTCGCGCAGCACCGCGGCCTCCAAGTCCTCGCCGGGCCGCGGGTAGTAGCGGGGCCGCTTCCACTGCCCGACGTCCTCGAACACCGCGCCGGCCCGGACGTGCCAGTCGTGCAGCGCGGTCACCCGCTCCGGGTCGAACATGGCGCCCCGGTCCCGGCCGGCCAGCGCCGCGAACGACACCGGCGTGTACGGCGGCCGGAAGGTGGTGGTGCCGGTGTCGGCGACCGGCACGCCGAGCAGTTCGGCGGTGATGCCGGTGGCGATCACCCCGGACGTCTTGCCCTGGTCGTGCGCGGTACCGATGGTGGTGTATCGCTTGATGTGCTCGATGCTGGTCAGCCCGGCGCCGACCGCCTGCGCGATGTCGGCGACGGTGGCGTCCCGCTGCAGGTCGACGAACTCGGTGCCGCCCTGCTCGGCGGGTTGCTCGGGCACCCGCCAGAGCACCAGCGGGGCAACCGGTTCCGGCTCCGGGTCGGCGGCGGGCAGGGTGCCGGCGGCCGGCTCGAATCCCGTCGCGGCCAGCGCCGTGCCGGCCGACCGCTGCCCGTCGGCCAGGCAGCCGGCCAGGGTGAACTCCCCGGCGGCGGAGCCGGCGACGGTCAGCCCGTCCAGCCGCTCGCCGGGCAGGAACGCGCCCAGCGTCTCGTCGTAGCGCAGCCGGCCGCGGGACTGGCTGAACAGGTGCACCGCCGGGTTCCAGCCGCCGCTGACCAGCAGCGCGTCGCAGGGCAGGTCCTCACACAGCTCGCCGCTGGGGCCTGACCCGGCTTCGCCGGGGCGGTCCCTCACATCCATGAACGGGCCGATCATCGCGTGGGTGATCCGGTCGGTGCCGCGGGTCCCGACGACGGTGTGGCCGGGCAGCACGGTGATGCCCAGCTCCTCCAGTTCCGCCTGCCGGCGGGGCGACCCTTCCGGACGGGCGTCCACGACGGCCCGGACGTGCACGCCGGCCCGGTGCAGGTCGGCGGCCGCGTCGTAGGCGCTGTCGTTGGTGGTGAAGACGACGGCGGTGCGGCCGGGCAGCACCCCGTACCGGTGCAGGTAGGTGCGGGCGGCGCCGGCCAGCATGACGCCCGGCCGGTCGTTGTCCGCGAACACCACGGGCCGCTCGTGGGCGCCGGTGGCGACCACCACCTGCCGGGCCCGGATCCGCCGGACCCGTTGCCGGGACACTGCTTCCGGGGCGTGCCCGGCGCGGTGGTCGGTGCGCCGCTCCAACGCGAGCACGAAGCCGTCGTCGTAGGCGCCGAACGCGGTGGTGCGTTGCAGGTGCAGCACCTCCGGGTGGCCGGCCAGCTCGGCGACCGCGGCGGCCACCCAGTCGGCCGCCGGGTTGCCGTCGAGCCGGTCGGTGCCGGACAGCAGGGAGCCGCCGGCCTGCGCCTGCTCGTCGATGAGGGCGACCCGGGCGCCGGACCGGGCCGCGGTCAGCGCGGCGGCCAGCCCGGTGGGCCCGGCGCCGACGACCAGCACGTCCACGTGGTGGTGCATCGCGTCGTAGCGGGCCGGGTCCGGGGTCTCGGCGAGCCGGCCCTGGCCGGGGATGCCGCGGGCGACCAGGCCGTCGACCAGGTCGACGGTGGTGGCCAGCAGCATCGGCTCCGGGAACGGCTGCTCGATCTGCACCAGCCCGCAGGGGTCCTCGGCCCAGGCGGCGGCGATGCCGCGGGGCCGGCCCAGCTTGATGCTGGTGGTGATCGCGTGCCGCCCGTTGGCCAGCAACGCCGAGGCCAGCGTGTCGCCCGGGTGCCCGGTCAGCCGCTCGCCGTTGAAGGTGAACTCGACGGTGCGGGAACGGTCGATCCGGCCGCCCGTGCCGGTGCGGAAAGAGTCTGCGGGTGAGGAGGTCACGGGGTCACCGGTCTCGGATCGTCGAGGCGGTAGACGGCCTCGAAGCGGTAGGTGGCGGTGTCGCGGACGGCGTTGAACCAGCGGCGGCAGCCGTGGCTGTGGCTCCACCGCTCGTGGAACCGCCCCTTGGGGTTGTCGCGGAAGAAGATGTACCGCGCCCACTGCTCGTCCGTCAGGGCGGCCGGGTCGGCCGGGTAGGCCACGTGCGCCTGGCCGCCGTAGTGGAACTCGACCTCCTCGCGCGGGCCGCACCACGGGCATTCGATGAGTTGCATGCTGTCCTCCCGGGTCTGGTTAGTGGGCCACACCGGCGGCGCCGTGCTCGTCCACCAGCACGCCGGTGACGAAGCGGTCGACGGTGAACGGCTCGACGTAGGGGTGCGGCTCCTCCTTGGCCAGGGTCTGCGCCAGGCACCAGCCGATGCCCGGGGTGGCCTTGAAACCGCCGGTGCCCCAACCACAGTTGACGTACAGGTTCTCGTACCCGACCCGGCCCACGATCGGCGAGGCGTCCGGGGTGACGTCCACGATGCCGCCCCAGCTGCGCAACAGGTGGGCCCGGGCGAACACCGGGAACAGCTCGACGGCCGCGGCCATCTGCCGTTCGATGATGTGGAACGCGCCGCGCTGCCCGTAGCCGTTGTAGGCGTCGACGCCGGCGCCCATCACCAGCTCGCCCTTGTGCGCCTGGGAGACGTACACGTGCACCGCGTTGGACATGACGACGGTGGGGTGCACCGGCTCCAGCAGTTCGGAGACCAGGGCCTGCAGCGGGTGACTCTGCAGCGGCAGCTTGATGCCGAGCCGGTCGGTCAGCACCGAGGTGTGGCCGGCGGCGGCCAGCAGCACCTGCCCGGCGGCGATGTCGCCGCGGCTGGTGCGTACCCCGGTGACCCGGTTGCCGTCCAGCGAGAAGCCGGTGACCTCGCAGTTCTGGATCAGGTCGATGCCCGCCTCGTCGGCCCGGCGGGCGAATCCCCAGGCGACGTAGTCGTGCTTGGCGATGCCGCCGCGCTGCTGATAGGTGGCGCCCAGCACCGGGTACCGGATGTCGGACGAGGTGTTGACGATCGGGCAGAGCCGCTTCACGTCGTCCGGTTCGAGGAACTCGGCGTCGATCCCGTTGAGCTTGTTGGCCTCGACCCGGCGGACGCTGTCCCGCACGTCCTGCAGGGTGTGCGCCAGGTTGAGCACGCCGCGCTGGCTGAACAGGATGGGGTAGCCCAGGTCCTCCTCCAGGCCCTCCCACAGCTTGAGCGAATGCTCGTAGATGGCGGCGCTCTCGTCCCACAGGTAGTTGGACCGGATGAGAGTGGTGTTGCGGGCCATGTTCCCGCCGGCCAGCCAGCCCTTCTCCAGCACCGCGACGTTGGTGATGCCGTGGTTGCGGGCCAGGTAGTGGGCGGTGGCCAGGCCGTGCCCGCCGCCGCCGACGATCACCACGTCGTAGCTGCGGGCCGGGTCGGGGTTGCGCCACAGGAACGCCGGGTGGTCCGGCAGGTCCGCGCCGGGGGTGTGCGGGGAGTTCATCGCGCCGTCCTTACAGGGTCGGGTAGAGGGGACGGTCGGCGGCCAGCCGGGCGACCCGCTCCCGCAGTCCGGCCAGTTGACGCTCGTCCGACTCGGGTCGCAGGGCGATGGCGATGATGTCGGCGACCTCGGCGAAGTCGTCGGCGTCGAAGCCGCGGGCGGCCAGCGCCGGGGTGCCGATGCGCACCCCGGAGGACACCATCGGCGGCCGCGGGTCGAACGGCACCGCGTTGCGGTTGACGGTGATGCCGATCGAGTGCAGCCGGTCCTCGGCCTGCTTGCCGTCCAGTTCGGAGTCGCGCAGGTCGACCAGCACCAGGTGGACGTCGGTGCCGCCGCTGACCACGTTGATGCCGGCGGCCCGGGCGTCGTCGGCCAGCAGCCGGTCGGCCAGGATCCGGGCGCCGGCCAGCGTCCGTTCCTGCCGCTCGCGGAAGGCCGGTTCGCCGGCCAGCTTGAACGAGACCGCCTTGGCCGCGATGACGTGCTCCAGCGGGCCGCCCTGCTGCCCGGGGAAGACGGACGAGTTGAACTTCTTGGCCAGCTCCTGCTGGGCCAGGATGATGCCGCCGCGGGGCCCGCCGAGGGTCTTGTGGGTGGTCGAGGTGACGACGTGCGCGTGCGGCACCGGGGACGGATGCAGGCCGGCGGCGACCAGCCCGGCGAAGTGGGCCATGTCCACCATCAGGTAGGCGCCGACCTCGTCGGCGATCCGCCGGAACTCGGCGAAGTCCAGCTGCCGGGGGTAGGCCGACCAGCCGGCGACGATCAACTGCGGCCGGTGTTCCCGGGCGAGCGCGTCGACCTCGGCCATGTCGACCCGGTGGTCGTCGGCCCGGACGTGGTAGGCGACCGCGTGGTACAGCTGGCCGGAGAAGTTCAGCCGCATGCCGTGGGTGAGGTGGCCGCCGTGGGCCAGGTCCAGCCCCAGGATGGTGTCGCCCGGCTTGAGCAGCGCGGCCATCGCCGCGGCGTTGGCCTGGGCGCCCGAGTGCGGCTGGACGTTGGCGAACTCGGCGCCGAACAGGTCCTTGATGCGCTGGATGGCCAGCCGCTCGATCACGTCGACGTGTTCGCAGCCGCCGTAGTAGCGGCGGCCGGGGTAGCCCTCGGCGTACTTGTTGGTCAGCACCGAGCCCTGCGCCTGCATCACCGACAGCGGGGCGAAGTTCTCGCTGGCGATCATTTCCAACGTGGACTGCTGCCGGGTCAGCTCGTCCGCGATCGCCGCGAACACGGCCGGGTCGGTGTCGGCGAGGCTGCGGCCGAGCACCGGGTCACCGGTGGCGGCGCCGTCGGCGTGCGGTTGAAGCGGAATCTGGTCGAGCTGAACGGTCACGCCCGGACTCTCCTGTCCTCGATTTGATCGCTTATTAATATATCAGTCGCACAACATCCTAGGCCGAACCGTCGACCAGCGTCAAGGATTGTTTCGGGCCGGTTCCATGGAGCGGACAAGTCTTGACGCACCGACAGCCCTGGGGCAGTCTATGCGTACTGCGCAACAAGCTGCATCAAACGCAACAGGCCGTGGCCCGCCACCGCGGCTGCGCCGCACGCCGAGAAATCCTGTCCGCCAAGTTGTTTGGGGCGGGCCCACCCCGCCGCGCCACCAGTTTCGCTAGCATCACCGCCCGATCCGCCGGCTCCGGCGGGTCGGCCCCACGATCCGGCGGTCGACGGGGCAGCGATTCCGTTCGAGCCGCCGCAGTTCGCGAAGGGAGGCCGTCGACCGATGGCCACGCAGGAACAGACTCCGCCCGAGCAGCGTCACGAGCACCATCATGACCCGGGGATCGCACCGCCCGGCGAGCCGCCGTCGCTGGCCGAGGAATCCGACAAGCACTACCCGACCGACAAGATCGTGTTCGGGGTGGCGGCCGTCCTGGTCGTCGGCTTCCTCGCCTGGGGGTTGGCCGGCACCTCCGCCCTGAACACCGTCGCCACCAGCGTGCTCGGCGGCGTCATCAAGGGTGGCGGCTGGGCGTTCGTGCTGGCCGCCAGCGGCTTCGTCGTCTTCGCGCTGTGGCTGGCGATCAGCAAGTACGGGCGCATCCCGCTGGGCAAGGACAACGAGACGCCCGAATTCCGGACGATCTCCTGGATCGCGATGATGTTCAGCGCCGGGATGGGCATCGGCCTGATGTTCTACGGGGTCGGCGAGCCGCTCTCGCACTTCGCCTCGCCGCCGCCCGGGACCGTCGAGGGCTACACCGCCGAGGCATTCGACACCGCCATGGCCACCACCCTGTTCCACTGGACGCTGCACCCCTGGGCGATCTACGCGGTGGTCGGGCTGGCCATCGCCTACAGCACCTTCCGCAAGGGCCGCCGGCAACTGATCAGCTCGACGTTCGTGCCGCTGCTGGGCCGGCGCGGCACCGAGGGCGGGTTCGGCCGGGCCATCGACATCCTGGCCATCTTCGCCACCCTGTTCGGCTCGGCCGCCTCGCTCGGCCTGGGCGCCCTGCAGATCGGCGGCGGCCTGGTCGCCGGCGGGTTCATCGACTCGTTCGGCACCAATTTGCTGGTCGCGATCATCGTCGTGCTGACGATCTGCTTCATCGTCTCCGCGGTGTCCGGGGTGTCCAAGGGCATTCAGTGGCTGTCCAACATCAACATGGTGCTGGCCGCCGTGTTGGCCGCGGTCGTCTTCATCGGCGGCCCGACCATCGTGATCCTCAACCTGATCCCGACCATGATCGGCGACTACTACAGCGACCTGGCCGAGATGGCCTCCCGGACCGCGGTCACCGGTGGCGACGCGATGGAGACCTGGCTGTCCGGCTGGACCATCTTCTACTGGGCGTGGTGGATCTCCTGGACGCCCTTCGTCGGCATGTTCATCGCCCGGATCAGCCGCGGCCGCACCATCCGCGGGTTCGTCGCCGGCGTCATCCTGATCCCGGGCGGGGTCAGCCTGGTGTGGTTCGGCATCTTCGGTGGCGCCGCCATCACCGCCCAGCGCAACGGCGTCGACCTGGCCTCGCTGCCGCTGGAGGGGCAGCTGTTCGGCCTGCTGGACACGCTGCCGCTGGGCAGCATCCTGGGCGTCATCGCGATGACCCTGGTCGCCATCTTCTTCGTCTCCGGTGCCGACGCCGCGTCGATCGTGATGGGCACGCTGTCCCAACGCGGCACCATCCACCCCGACCGCAAGGTGGTCGTCTTCTGGGGCGCGATGATGGGCGGGGTGGCCGCGCTGATGCTGGTCGTCGGCGGCAGCGACGCGCTGTCCGGCATCCAGAACATCACCATCATCATGGCCGCGCCGTTCGTGGTGGTGATGCTCGTGATGTGCGTGGCCCTGATGAAGGATCTGCGGCACGATCCGCTGGTGCAACGCGGGCGGCGGGTCACCGCGGCCGTCGAGCAGGCGGTCGACTACGGCACCGCGGCGCACGGGGACGACTTCTTCCTGAACGTCAAACCCCGGGAGCCCTGCCCGCCGGCCCCGACGAACGGCGCGGTGCCCCCGACGGTCTCGCTCAACGGCTCAGCGGCCGGTGTGCCGCAACAGCCGAACGCCCGGCAGCAGGATCCGCCGGTCGAGAAGATCGGTGGTCAATGAGAGTCGTTCGATGACGGACATGTGGGGCAGGCGCAGGCGCCTGCCCCACATGTGTTGCGGCCTCGATCAGGCCACGTTGCCCCAATGACCGAGCCGGCGGCTCAGCTCGACCCCGGCCGCGTCGACCTGGCCGATGATCTCGGCGATCCGCTCGGGGGTCAGCCGGTAGGCCGGGCCGGACGCGCTGATCGCGGCGACCA
>JBDHZW010000159.1:0-11382 GCA_039812105.1 Nakamurella sp. | reverse complement strand
GGCCGGCAGACCCGGCGGCCGGCCGGTCCGCGCGGCCAGCGCCCGGGTGGCATCGGCCGCGTCGTTGGCCGCGACCACCAGGCGCCCGTAGGCGGTCACGCCGGTCTCGACCTCCTGACGCATCGCTGCGATCGTCGCGTCGAGTTCGCCGCTGACCTCGCCGGCCGCTCGGCGGCGGGCCCGGATCAGTTCGGACACGTCGGCGGCCCGCAACCGCAGCCGCTGTTCGGTCGCGTCGGCGCAGGCGACCACCTGGTCACGCAGCGCGCTGACCGACGGGTCGTCCCGCACCAGCCCGATCATCCCGATCAGCCGCCGCAACCCGTCCGAGTAGCCGTCCAGCCGACCCATCTGCGGCCGCAGTTCGGTGACGACCGCCGACCGGCGCGGGGACGGCGGTGGCAGCGCCTGGACGACCCTGGTCCTGGCCCGAAGATCGGCCGCCGCCCGGACCGCACGAGCCACGCACAGGGTCAGGATCGCGGCCAGGACGACCAGTCCGACGATCACCCCGGCCGAGAGCCCACCGCCGACGGCCACGACCCCGGCACCGCCGAGGATCGTCGCCGCCGACGCGGCCGACCACGACCGGACGCGCCGGCGGGCCGCCCGTTGGCGCCGCCGGGCCACGGCCGCCGGTTCCCGGCGGGTCCGGAGCGCCTCCGACGCGGTGGCCCCGACCTGCGCCGCCAGGTCGAGTCCCTGCTCGACCGCGGCGCCGGAGGTCCAGCGTTCGACGGCCGCCCGGCGCATCAGGTCTGCTGGTTGGGCAACGACGCCGGCTGGGCGGCCGGCGTGGTCGGGGCAGCCGTCGCGGCGTCGATCGACCGCGGCTGCTGGGTGGACAGCTCAGGATGCAACTGGGCCCGCAGCTGGTCCAGCCGGGCGGCGCCGGCCATGTCCAACGTGGACTTCTGCACCTCGAGCATGCGGCCCTCGACGGAGTCGGAGTGCAGTTCCGCGGCGCCCAACGCGTTCGCGTAGCGCCGCTCGATCTTCTCCCGCACCTCGTCCAGCGACGGCGTGTTGCCCGGCGCCTGCAGGGCCGACATCGATTGCAGGGACGCCGACACCTGCTCCTGCATCTTGGCCTGCTCCAGCTGGGAGAGCAGCTTGGTCCGCTCGGCCAGCTTGGACTGCAGCTGCATGGCGTTGTTCTCGACGGCCTTCTTGGCCTGCTGCGCCGCCTGGAGGGCCTGGTCGTGCATCTTCTTCAGGTCTTCCATCTGCTGCTCGGCGGCCACCAGCTGGGTGGCGAACGCCTGCGCCGTCTGCTCGTACTTGTCGGCCTCGGCGGCGTTGCCCTTGGCCCGCTGCTCGTCGGCCAGCACCAGCGCCTGCCGCGCGGACGACGACAGCCGCTCCACGTCGCCCATCTGCCGGGTCAGTTTCATCTCCAGCTGCCGCTGATTGCCGATCACCGCGGCGGCCTGCTGGGACAGCGCCGCGTGCTGCCGCTGGGCGTCCTCGATCGCCTGCTGGATCTGCACCTTCGGATCGGCATATTCGTCGACCTTGGACGAGAAAAGCGCCATCAGGTACTTCCACGCCTTGGTGAACGGATTCGCCATGATGTTTGTCCTCTCGCCCCAGTTGCACGCTCCCGCGCCGCCGCACGTTCGCGGTGATTCACATCGTTCCAGGTCGGCGCGTGAGGTTCCACCCACCCCGGACAAGCCGGGGTCGAATTCAGGTCGCACCCGGACCGCGCGCGCGTCCGTCTCCGGGGATTCCCGGAGACGGACGTCACCCGGCTCGGGCGTGACGCCCATCGGTCGGCCGCGGTCCGAGAGGGGGGCCGGAGGTGTCCGCGGGGCGCCGTCGTGGCGGGCGGGAGGCGTCGGCCGACCCGTTCGGAGCATCGGCGGCGGTCGCCCTTGGTTACAGTGGCGGTCCACGCCGGTCATTCGACCGACCGCCGGGACGTCGTCCCGCGAAGGCCCCGATCAGGAGGGTGCATGACGTCTCGCCACGGATCGGGTTCCGGCGGCGCGCGGGTGGCCCCCTGGATCATCGTGACGATCGTCGTCGCCGTCGTCGTGGCCGGCGCGGTCACCGCCTACGTCCTGCTCACCCGGGACGACAAGGACGCCGCCACCTGCTCGAGTCAGGTCGTGCTGCCGATCGTCGCCGCCCCGGGGGCGGACGCGGCGATCGAAGCGGCCGCCGCGGCGTTCGACGCGACCGGCCCGGTCGCCCGGTCCGCCTGCGTCACCACCGCAGTCACCGCCGAATCGGGGTCGGACACCGCCACCGCCCTGGCCGGCGGCTGGATCGGGCAGCCCAGCCCCGGTCCGGCCGCCTGGTTCCCGGACAGCGCCGGGGACCTGACCACCCTGGAGAGCGCCGATTCGGCGATGACCGCCGGCCGCAATCCCGATCCGATGGCCGTCTCCCCGGTCGTGCTGGCGATGCGCACCCAGGACGCCCAGGCGGTGACGGCGGCGAACCTGCAGTGGCGGGATCTGCCCACGGCCGCCGGTCCGAACGGGTCGGTCACGCTGCCGGACGGCGGAAAGCTCATCCTGGCGCTGCCCGATCCGACCGCCAACCGGGCCACCAGCTACGCGCTGCAGTCGGTGCTGGCCGGTCTCACCAACGCGCCCGTCGACGCCCAGACGGTCGCGGCCGACGCCGGCCCGCTGGCCGGCCTGGACGACGGCGGACCGGCCGTGCCGCCGGCCACGACCCTCGACGCACTCGACGACCTGGCCGCCGGCGGCGCCGGCTTCACCGCCGTGCCGATCGTCGCCGCCGAGTTCGCCGAGCAGGCCGCGCGGAACCCCGGGCTCAGCACGGTGACCATCGGCGGAAACACCGCCGGGGACCAGGTCTTCGGGGTGCCGATCACCGCCGGCTGGGTGGATCCGACCCTGGACGCCGCGGCCAGCTCCTTCCTCGCCTACCTCCGCGGGACGGGCGGCCAGCAGGCGTTCACCGACAGCGGCCTGCTGTGGGGACCGAGCGGTGTGCAGATCGCCGACGGTGGCCCGGCGGTGGCCGCCGCGCTGGCCGCGGCCATCGGCACCCCCACCGGCTCGTCCCCGGGGAGCGCCGAGCCGACCCCGTCCGGTGAGCCGCCGGCCGGTCCCTCCACCGCCACGAGCCCGGCGACGACTACGCCCACCGGTCCGGCGGCGAGTTCCACACCGTCCGGCTGATCCGGTCGGGACGTCACCCGGCCACCGGCAGCGGGGCGTCGCCGATGCCGAGCATGGTGCCGGTCAACGCGGCCGACCCGACAACGGCGCTCACGCAGGCGGCCGCCCCGTCACCGGCCGCCCCGTCACCAGCCGCCCGGTCGCCGGCCGTCCCGTCGCGACCGATCACCACCACCCGCAGCCGCCCGCCCGCGGTGACGTCGGCCATCCCGGTGGCCTGCTGCACCAACTCGCGGCAGCTGTTCCCGGCGGCCGACCAACGGCCCACGGACGTCCCGAAAACCTGTTCCCGGTGCGGCATCTGGCACGACAACCGGCGGTCCGGGGTGCCGCCTGAGCGGCAGTAGCCGAACGGGGCGGGCGCCGCGGCGTCGGCCATCGAGTCCAGATACGACCCGTGGTACCGCTCCAGTCCGGGGGCCAGCACGGCGCACACCGCCCACCGCGACCCGTCGGGCTCGCTGCCGGGCCCACCGAGGATCGCGACGAACCGGTGCGCCACCACCGGATCCCACTGGCCGGCGGTGACCGCCTGCACCTGCCAGCGCAGGTGTTCGCGGTACCCGACGGCGACCTCGGTGCACCACTGCGCGTCCGATGCCCGATCCGAGCCGTCGTGGGCCGCTGCGCCGCCGACCGAGTCGATCCGGCGGAACGCGGCGACCTCGCCGACGTGGCTGCCGGCGCAGTCCGCGAAGATCGCCGCGTCCGCCCCGACGGTGGCCGCGCTGAGCCCGAAGACCAGCGGGAACAGGGGCGGGGACGGCGCGGTGAACGCGGCCACGCAATCGCCGACGGCCGGCGGGCCGGTCCACGGCGCCACCGAGGCCGACCCGGCCACCCGCAGCCCGTCCCACCGGGCGCCCACGAGCACCGCCAGCAGCACCGCCAGCACCAGCCCGGTCCCGACGACGCGCCGGCCGCCGGTGATCACGACCCGAACGGGACGGGCCGGTCACCGAGCCCGTTGACCAGCCCGGTCAGCTGCCGATCCCCGGTCGTGGTGACGAAACAGCCGATCGACGAGGGGTTTCCGGTGTAACCGGTGGTCAACCGGTCCATCCGATCGGCCACCACCGCCAATTGGGCGCCCCGGGTCGGGTCGTCGGTGCCCATCAGGGCGCCGGCGACCTGCGCGCACGATCCGGACACCTCGTCGGCCGGCGGCAGACCGGCGCCACCGGTCCAGCCGGTGGCCAGCAGCTGCCCGGCGTGGGCGTCGGCGCAGTCCCCCGCCGACGTCAACCGGCCGGACGCTTCCCGGATCCAGCAGGATCCGAACACGCTCGGCAGGCCGTCGTCGGCGTAGGCGTCGCGCAGGCTGCCCTGGTAGTACCCGCCGGTGCCGGCGACGACCAGGCAGGCGGCCCAGTACCGGCCGGCCCGTTGTTCCAGGTCGGTGGGGGTGAGCTGGTACGCCTGGAAGGACAGTGTCGGCCGCCAGGACACCTCGGCCCGCGGTCCGGGGACCGGGTAGGCCGACGTCCCGGGCACCCGCAGCCCGGCGTAGTCGACAAGTGGCTGGTAGCAGGGCCCGGCCCGGCGGGATCGCGGTGCCTCGAACAGCGTCTGCTGGTCGGGCCAGAAGGCGATCACCTCGCCGACGATCAATCCGCGGCAGGATCCGAACAGCACCGCGGAGACCGGGATGACCGGCGGATTCTCCTGGGTGGCCGCGGTGGACGGGAACACGGCGGCCGCGCAGTTGCCGACCGCCGGCGGCGACGGCAGGGCGATCGGCACCGCGGTGCCGCCGGACCGCAGACCGGGCAACGCGGGCAGCACCATCACCGCCGCGAGGGCGACCACCACCAGGGCAACACCGACCGGCCGTCGGTCCATCCGACCACGGTAACCGGGCTGTCCAGGGACCGTCCGGCCCACGACCACCAGGCGATCGGACCGGCGAGCCGGCGGACCGGTCAGGCCCACCCGTCAGGCATAGGCCTCCGGTGCCGGGCACGAGCACACCAGGTTCCGGTCGCCGAACGCGCCGTCGATCCGGCCCACCGGCGGGAAGTACTTGTGCGCCGGGGACACACCGGCCGGGAACACCGCCTCGGCCCGGCTGTACGGGTGCTCCCACTCCCCCGCCAGCGCGGCGGCGGTGTGCGGCGCGCCGCGCAACGGGTTGTCGGTGACCGCCCATTCGCCGCTGCCGACCCGGTCGATCTCCGCCCGGATCGCAATCATGGCGTCGCAGAACCGGTCGATCTCGGCCAGGTCCTCGCTCTCGGTGGGCTCCACCATCAGCGTGCCGGCCACCGGGAACGACATGGTGGGCGCGTGGAACCCGTAGTCCGCCAACCGTTTCGCCACGTCGTCGACGGTCACGCCGGTCGCCGAGGTGATCGGCCGCAGGTCCAGGATGCACTCGTGGGCGACGAAGGAGCCGGCGCCGGTGTAGAGCACCGGGTAGTGCTCGTCGAGCCGGCGGGCGATGTAGTTGGCCGCGGCGACCGCGGTCAACGTGGCCCGGCGCAGCCCGTCGGCGCCCATCATCCGGATGTAGGCCCAGCTGATCGGCAGGATCGACGCCGATCCCCAGGGCGCCGCGGCGATCGCCCCGATGCCGGTGTCCGGACCGGCGCCCGGCACCAGCGGATGGTTGGGCAGGAACGGCGCCAGGTGCGCGGCGACCGCGACCGGCCCGACCCCGGGACCGCCGCCGCCGTGCGGGATGCAGAACGTCTTGTGCAGGTTCAGGTGCGACACGTCGCCGCCGAACACCCCCGGCCGGGCCACCCCGACCAGCGCGTTCAGGTTGGCGCCGTCCACGTAGACCTGGCCGCCCGCGGCGTGCACCAGCTGCGCGAGCTCGGTGATGGTGTCCTCGTACACGCCGTGCGTCGACGGGTAGGTGACCATGATCGCGGCCAGTTCCCCGCCGTGCTTGTCGATCTTGGCCCGCAGGTCGGCCATGTCGATATCGCCGGTGGCCGCCGTCGCGACGACGACGACGCGCATGCCGGCCATCACCGCGCTGGCCGCGTTGGTGCCGTGCGCGCTGGCCGGGATCAGGCAGACCGTGCGGTGCTCGTCGCCGCGCGACCGGTGGTAGGCGCGGATCGCCAGCAGCCCGGCCAGCTCACCCTGCGAGCCCGCGTTGGGTTGCAGCGACACGGCCGCGTACCCGGTGATCTCGCACAGCCAGGCCGACAACGCCTCGATCAGCTCGCGGTACCCGGCGGAGTCGCCGGCCGGCGCGAACGGGTGCAGCCCGGCGAACTCCGGCCAGGTCACCGCCTCCATCTCGGTGGTGGCGTTGAGCTTCATCGTGCAGGAGCCGAGCGGGATCATCGACCGGTCCAGGGCCAGGTCCATGTCCGACAGCCGGCGCAGGTACCGCAGCATCGCCGTCTCGCTGCGATGGGCGTGGAAGACCGGGTGGGTCAGGTACTCGGACGTCCGGCACGCCCATCCCGGCAGGGGCGAGTCCTCCTCGGTGGCCAGCGTCTCGATGCCGAAGGCGTCCAGCACCAGGCCCAGTTGGTCCACCGTGGTGGACTCGCCCACGCTGATCTGCACGGCGTCGGCGCCGTCGGCCCACAGGTTGACCCCCCGCTGCCGGGCGGCGGCGACCACCGCCTCGGCCCGGCCGGGCAGCACCGCCCGGACGGTGTCGAAGAACTCCTCGTGCGCGACCTGCACCCCACCCTTGCGCAGCGACGACGCCAGCAGGGCGGCGTCGGCGTGGATCCGCTCGGCGATCCGGCGCAGCCCGTCCGGGCCGTGGTAGACGGCGTACATCGAGGCCATCACGGCCAGCAGGACCTGGGCGGTGCAGATGTTGCTGGTCGCCTTCTCCCGGCGGATGTGCTGCTCGCGGGTCTGCAGGGCCAGCCGGAAGGCGGTGGTGCCGTGGGCATCGTGGGAGACGCCGACCAGCCGGCCGGGCAGCTGCCGCTGCAGTTCGCTGCGCACGGCGATGAACCCGGCGTGCGGGCCGCCGAAGCCCAGCGGCACGCCGAACCGCTGCGCCGACCCGACGGCGACGTCGGCGCCGATCTCGCCGGGCGGGGTGAGCAGGGTCAACGCGAGCAGGTCGGTGGCCACCACGACCTTGGCCTCCCGCTGGTGGGCCGCCGCGATCAGCTCGCGGTGGTCGCGCAGCGCGCCCGACGCCCCCGGATAGGACAGCAACAGGCCGAAGAAGTCGCCCACCGGCAGCTTCTCGACGCCGCCGGACAGGTCGGCGACGACGACCTCGACCCCGATCGGCTCCGCCCGGGTGCGCAGCACGGCCAGGGTCTGCGGCAGGGTGTCGGCGTCCACCACGAAGCGGTTGGACTTGGACCTGGCCGTGCGCCGGCTCAGCGTCATCCCCTCGGCGGCGGCGGTCGCCTCGTCGAGCATGGACGCGTTGGCGACGTCCAGCCCGGTCAGGTCGGCGACCGCGGTCTGGAAGTTCAGCAGCGCCTCCAACCGGCCCTGCGAGATCTCCGGCTGGTAGGGCGTGTAGGCGGTGTACCAGGCCGGGTTCTCCAGCACGTTCCGCTTGATCACCCCGGGGGTGACGGTGTCGTGGTAGCCCAGGCCGATCATCTGCACCATCGGCCGGTTCTTGGCGGCCAACGCCCGCAACTCGGCCAGGGCCTGCGCCTCGGCGGCGGGGGCGGGCAGGTCGAGGGCGTTGCCGTCCCGGATCGTCGCCGGGACCGCGGCCGCCTCGAGGGCGTCCAGATCCTTCTGATCGAGCAGTTCCAGGATCCGGCGCAGCCCGTCCGCGTCGGGGCCGATGTGCCGGTCGGCGAAGGTCGCGCTGAGTTCGCCGGTCGCGGTGGGGGTTGCTGTCATCGAGGGGTCACCTTCCCGTTGGCCGAGAGTCCGCCTCCCCCTCAGTCACCCGGCGGCGGGTTCCAGAGGTGTCTGTTCCCCGGCGGTTCGGTGGCCTGAGAGATTGGCGGGGAGGCTTGCTCCTTCGGCGGTCCGGTCCGCCCGGGTGACCTGATCGGGGCGTCCGGACACTCTCCCGCCGGGGGTCGGTGACCCTACGAGGTTACCAGCGCCCGGTCGACGGGCGGGCCGCCGGCGGCGCCGCGGACCGGGCTGCTGCCGGCGGACGAGGACGCCGAGCGCCGCGAGGCAGAGGCAGCCCACCGCGACCAGGACGAGCGCGTCGAACCACCAGGTCGAGGCGGTGTGCCTCCACAGCGGGTCCGGCGACTCCCGGGAGATCGCGGACAGGTCCAGGGTCGACGCCCCCATCGCGAACGCCCACCGGGCCGGCACCAGCCAGGACAACTGGTCGACGACGGCGCGACCGCCGAGGCCGAACATGCCACCGCAGGCGATGAGCTGCACCATGATCAGCAACACCAGCGGCGGCATCGCCCGGTCGGCATTGGCGATGCCGGCCGAGATGGCCAACCCGATGACCATGCCGACCACGGTGACCGCCACCACCGGGACGGCCAGTTCGACCACCGGCGAGCCCAGGACGAGCAGGTCGTTCGGGCCGCGGTGGCCGACGCCGACCAGCGCGACGAAGGCGGTCGCCTGCACCACGCAGATGGCGCCGAGCACAGCTAGCTTCGAGCCGAGGTAGGCGCCCACGGACAGTCCGACCGCACGTTCCCGCAGATGAATGGGGCGCTCCTTGACCAGCTCCCGCAGTGAGACGGCGATGCCCATCAACGCGCCGCCCATCATCAGCACCATCAGCAGCAGCCGCGGCTGGGGCTCGGCGGCGATGCCGGCGGCGGAATCGACCGAGTACCCGGTGCTGCCCGGCACCACATGGGAGAGCAGGCTGAGCAGCAGCGGGAGCGCTCCCAGCAGCGCGAGATAGCGGCGGTCCGCCGCGATCACCGCGACGTACCGATGGCAGTGCAGCCGGAATTGCCGCCAGCAGCCGGGTGGGCCGGCCGGCCCGGCGACGTCGACCGGCGCGACCGGGGCCGGGGCGGGCGACACCCGCACCGGCGTGGCCGCCGACCGGTGCCGGGCTTCGGCGAAGTCGACGCCCCACCGCTCCCCGTCGCGGGTCGCCAGCCGTTGGAAGACGGCCTCGAAGTCGGGCTGCCCGAAGTGGGCCAGGGCGTCGTCGGGCGATCCGTAGAAGGCCACCCACCCGCCGGGCGCCAGCACCAGCACCCGGTCGCAGAGCATCAGGTTGCTCATGTTGTGGGTGACCACGACGACGGTCCGGCCGCCGTCGGCCAGCCCGCGCAGGGTGCTCATGATCGTCCGGTCCAGACCCGGGTCCAGGCCGGACGTCGGCTCGTCCAGCAGCAGCAACTCGGGGTCGGTCAGCAGTTCCAGGGCCAGGCTGGTCCGTTTGCGCTGCCCGCCGGACAGGGTGTCCACGCGTTGATCGGCCTGTGCGGTCAACGACAGCAGGTCCAGGACGTGGGCGATCCGGGCGGACCGCTGCTCGGGCGAGACGGCGGTGGACAACCGCAGCCGGGCGGCGTAGTCCAGCGACCGGCGCACGGTGAGCTGACCGTGCAGGACGTCGTCCTGCGGGACGAACCCGATGGTCCGGCGCAGCCGGTCGTAGTCGGCGTACAGGTCCCGGCCCCGGCAGCGAACCGTGCCCTGGTCGGCCGGGCGGGTGCCGAGGAGCGCCCGCAACAGGGTGGTCTTGCCGGCACCGCTGGGTCCGACCACGGCCAGCAGGCCGCCGGCGGGCAGGTCGAACCGGACGTCCCGCAGCAGCGGCACCCCCTTGGCCGTCCGCACCGAGACACCGTCGACCGACAGGCCGGTGTCGATCGCCCTCGTCAGTGCTTCCATCGCTGGTCATCCCACCTCGGTGCCGGCCCCGCTCCGCCCCTTCGACGGCTGCGGATTCAGCGTCGGTGGTCCGTGCTCGGGAACGACTGGGCAGAACACACAGTTTCGTGGGGCTCCCGGGTGCCGAGCGGACTCAGTGGGCGACCCGCACCCGACCGGCCACCCGGCGCACGGCCGCCGGCACCCCGACCCGCAGCGACGAGCCGGCCGACCGGGCCGCCAGCGCCGCCGACCCGACCGCGGCCACCAGGCAGATCAGACCCGACACCACCAGCGCGGCGGGCGCCCCCCACTGCTGGGTGATGGCGCCGACGATGGGCGAGCCGATCGGCGTCCCGCCCATGAACACCAGCATGTACAGGCTCATCACCCGGCCGCGCAGTTCCGGCGAACTGGACAGCTGCACGGTGGCGTTGCCCAGCGTGTTGAAGGTGACCGAGACGAACCCGACGACCACCAGCAGCACCAGGAACGGCCAGAACCACGGGGTCAGGCCCAGCACGATCAGCCCGAACCCGAATCCGGCGGCGGCCAGGAACAGCACCGGTAGCCGGGCCGACGTGCGCCGGGCGGCGAACAGCGCGCCGGTCACCGACCCGGCGGCCATCGCCGTGTTCAGCAGGCCGTACAGGTCGGCCCCGGACTGAAACACGTTCTGCGTGTACGCGGACAGGATGATCGCGAAGTTGTAGCCGAACGTTCCGATGAAGAAGACCAGCACGATCGGCCACAGCAGCATGGGGTTGTGCCGGACGTACCGCAGGCCCTCCCGGAGCTGGCCGCGGGCCCGGACGGCGTGCGGCAGCCGCTGGAGTTCGGCCGACCGCATCATCAGCAGGGCGACCAGCACCGCCGCGTAGCTCAGCGCGTTGAACGCGAAGGCCCAACCGATGCCGACCGCGGCGATCAGCACGCCGGCGACCGCCGGCCCGAGCATCCGGGCCAGCTGGAAGTTGCCGGAGTTCAGCCCGACCGCGTTGCGGACCAGTTCGGTCGGCACCATCTCGTTGACGAACGTCTGCCGGGTCGGATTGTCGACCACCGTGGCCAGGCCCAGCCCGAAGGCGATCAGGTAGACCTGCCACACCTGCACGACCCCGCCGAGCGTCAGGCCGGCCAGCAGCACGGCCAGCACGCCCATCACCGCCTGGGTGATCAGCAGCAGCCGGCGTTTGGGGTAGCGGTCGGCGATCAGGCCGCCCCACAACCCGAACAGCAGCATCGGCAGGAACTGCAGCGCGGTGGTGATGCCCACGGCCAACGGGGAGTTGGTCAGCTGCAGCACCAGCCAGTCCTGGGCGATCCGCTGCATCCAGGTCCCGGTGTTGGACACGATCTGGCCGGAGAAGAACAAGCGGTAGTTGCGGACCCGCAGCGCGGCGAACGTGCCGGGTCGGGCGGCCGGCCGCGCGTCGGCATCCTGGCCGGCGGACTCGCGGGGGCCGGCCTCATCGGGGCCGGTCGGCCGGTCGGCGGGCCGGGG
>JBDHZW010000158.1:0-11427 GCA_039812105.1 Nakamurella sp. | reverse complement strand
CGGCGGATCCGGTCGACGGCCTTGCGGGTGGCCACGGTGCGCAGCCAGCCGGCCGGGTTGGCCGGCACCCCGTCGGCCGGCCACGACTGCACGGCCGTCACCAGGGCGTCCTGCACCGACTCGTCGGCCAGGTCCAGGTCGCCGAACCGGTGGGCGAGGAGGGCGACCATCCGGCCGCCCTCCGCCCGGGCCAGCTCGGTCACCGCCGCGGCGACCGCGTCCCGGTCCTCGGCTTCGGTCACCCGGCGTCCGGCCGGAAGGTCAGCGGCCGCACCTCGATGGTCCCGTCGATCGGCAGCCCCTTGGCCAGCTCCAGCACCTCGTCCAGGGTGTCGGCCCGGACCAGGTAGAAGCCGCCGAGCTGCTCCTTGGTCTCGGCGTAGGGGCCGTCCAGCACCTTGGGCACGGCGCCGCCGGACAGCTGGACGGATGTGGCGGTGTCGCTGGTCCGCAGCCCGCCGCCGGCGATGTAATGGCCGCCGTCGATGAGCCGCTGGTTGAACGCCAGGAAGCCGGCCATCATGGCCTCCCAGTCGGCGGAGCCGTACTCCGGGGCGTTCGCCTCGTCGCGGTAGATCAGCACCATGTACTCCATGACGACTCCCTGCATCGGGTGGGCGGGTCACCTATGATCCCGCGGCGGCCGGGGCATTTCCGCCCGCTGCCCCGTTGACGCAGCCGCTCGACCGATTCGACAGCTCCGGGCAGAATTTCTCGGCGGAGTTTTTCGGGCCGTCGTATCCGGACGCAACGGGCGGCCCACATGGGCGTCCGATAACACACAGATCCAGTTCACAGCAGTCCACTTCGACAGCTGCCGGACGGACCCGCGGGCGGGCGCACCCCGTGGGCCGCCGTCGGCGGCACGGCCCGTGACGCGAGCCGGCGGACCCGCCGCCCGGCCCGTCCCGGCCAGTCCTCGGGAGGCTCGGATGTCGTTGCGCACCAAGGAATCCCTCTGCGGACCGCTGACCGCGGTCCGTCATCGCACCGCCTGCCTGGCCCGCTGGATGGGCCTACCCGGAGTCGCCGATGCGCCGGACTTCCTGTCGATCCGCTACTGGCAGCGAACCGACCCGCTCCGGCCGACCGCGGCGCCGAGCCGTCATCCGGTGCTGCTGGTGCACGGGTACGCCGGCACCGAGCACATGTGGCACCCGCTGCGCGCGGCCCTGGCCGACGCCGGGTTCGACCAGCTGATCGCCCTGCGCTACAACACCTTCCGCGCGGAGATCCACGAGGTCGCGGACTGGCTGGTCGACCAGGCCGAACGCACGATGGCCGCCTGCGGGTCCGGCCGGGTGCACCTGATCGGGCACAGCATGGGAGGCCTGGTGGTCCGGGACGCGGTGCAGCTGCGCGGCCTCGGCGGTCGGGTGGCGGCGGCGGTCACCCTGGCCACCCCGCACCACGGGTCGTCGTTGGCCCGGTTCGTCCCGGGAGCCTGCGCCCGGCAGATGCATCCGGGGTCGGCGTTCCTGCGGCGGCTGGCGAACGCCGACCGGCGCAGCCCGACCAGGTGGATCGACATCCGCGGGGACGGCGACCGGGTGGTGGCCCCCGGGGACGATCCGGTCGCCGCCGACGCCGTGCGGGTGCGGGCCGGGCACCGCTCCATCGCCCGCCACCCGGACGTCGTCGACCGGATCGTGCGGGAGCTGACCGCCTCCGAGGAAATCGTCGACCCGGCCATCCATCGCGACGCGGCCCGCGAGTTCACCCTCGCCGCCTAGCCTGTTGATCATGGCCTGGTGGCCCTTTTGCCGGTCGTGAAAGGGCCACCAGCCCATGATCAACAGGGAGTCAGATGGCGTCGAGGTGCTCGATGTTGGCGCGATCCGCCTCGTCGTCGGACGGGGACGCCCCGAACCAGGCGTCCAGGATCTCGGTCAGCATCGCCCGGGACGTCGTCCGCAGCGACAGGGCCAGCACGTTCGCGTCGTTCCACCGGCGCGCGCCGGCCGCGGTGATGGCGTCCGCGCACAGCGCGGCCCGCACCCCCGGCACCTTGTTGGCCGCGATGCTGGCCCCGGTGCCGGTCCAGCAGCACACGATGCCGCCGTCCGCCCGACCCTCGGCCACGTCCCGGGCGGCCGCCGCGGACGCCCACGCCCAGTCCGGCCGCTCCCCCGGCGCCAGCGCCCCATGCGGCACCGCCCGGTGACCGCGGGCCGCGAGCTCGTCGAGCACGGCCCGGGCCACGCCGGTGTCCTCGTCGGCCGAGACGGAGATGCGCACGGGCGTTTACGCTACGCGGCATGCCGCAGGTCAGCGCCGAGGTGGTGGTGCCGGTCCCGCCGGAGGTGGCGTTCGCCGTCTCGCAGACGACCGGCGAGTTGCGGCTGTCCTGGGATCCGTTCATCCGCCGGCAATACTTCCTGGACGGCGCCACCGCGCCGGCCAAGGGGGTGCGCACCCGCACCCTCGCCCGCCTCGGACCGGCGATGACCAGCGAATACGTCTCCTACCGGCCGCCTACCAGCGTCGGCATGACGATGGTCGCCGGCCCGTGGTTCTTCGAACGGTTCGGCGGCGGCTGGCGGTTCGAGACGCATCCGTCCGGTACGAAGGCGGTATGGAAGTACACCTACACGGTCCGGCCGGCCTGGCTGCGGCGGCTGGCCGAGGCGATCGGCCAGTGGCTGCTGGGCCGCGAGATCCGCCGCCGCATCGAGGCTTTCGGCGCCGCCTGCCGCGACCCGGCGATCCTCGAGGCGGTCGGCGGGTGACCGTTGCGGCCGATCAGCGCTGGCCGCTCCTGCCCAGCTTGTCCACGATCACCAGGGCGTCGGCGGTGCGCAGCCCGGTCGCGGCCCGCAGCTCGGTGATCGCCTTGAGCTTGTCGCCCTGCGCGTACAGCTCCTTGATCCGGGCGGCGAGCGCCGGGTCGATGCTGACCTGGGTGGGGTCGACCCGGGTCCTGGCCGACCGGCGGGCGATCATGAACACGCCGATCGCCGCGAGCAGCACGAGCAGGGTCACCCACCACCAGACGTCCACCCGCTCATCCTAGGAAGGAGTTCGCCGTGACGAGGATGTGGGCGTGGCGGGTCGTCGAACCCGGCCCGGTCAGCGGCACACCGCTGCGCCGGGAGCAGGTGCCGGTGCCGGAACCGGCCGACGACGAGCTGCTGGTCCGGGTGCTGGCCTGCGGGGTGTGCCGGACCGACCTGCACGTCACCGAGGGCGACCTGCCGGTGCACCGGGCCGGGGTGGTGCCGGGCCACGAGGTGGTCGGTGCGGTCGTCGGATTCGGCGCCGGGGTGAGGGGTTTCGCGGCCGGCGACCGGGTGGGCATCGCCTGGCTCCGGCGCACCTGCGGCACCTGCCGGTACTGCCGGCGGGGCGCGGAGAACCTGTGCCCGAACTCGGCCTACACCGGCTGGGACGCCGACGGCGGCTACGCCGAGTACGCCACCGTGCCGGCCGATTTCGCCTACCGGCTGCCCGACGGGTACTCCGACGCCGAGCTGGCCCCGCTGCTGTGCGCCGGGATCATAGGCTTCCGCGCGTTGCGTCGCAGCGGCCTGCCGGACGGTGGCCGGCTGGGCATCTACGGGTTCGGCGCGAGCGCGCACCTGACCGCCCAGCTGGCCATCGCCGCACACGGGGCGCGGGTGTTCGTGATGACCCGGTCGGCCGCCGCCCGGGAGCTGGCGCGCGAACTCGGCGCGGAATGGGTGGGCGGTGCCGCCGACCGGCCGCCCGAGAAGCTCGACGCGGCCATCAACTTCACCCCGGCCGGGGATCTGGTGCCGGTCGCGCTGCGGGCGCTGGACCGGGGCGGGGTGCTGGCGATCGCCGGCATCCACCTGTCCGACGTGCCGGTGCTGCACTACGAGGACGAGCTGTTCTACGAGCGGGAGATCCGCAGCGTCACGGCGAACACCCGGGCCGACGGGCGGGACTTCCTGGACCTGGCCGGCCGGCACCGGCTGCAGGTGACCACGACGCCCTATCCGATGCACGCCGCGGGCGAGGCCCTGCGCGACCTGGCCGCCGACCGGGTGAACGGCGCGGCGGTGCTGCTGCCCGGGCCCTGATCGGCGGCCGCCCGGGCTCACCCCGGCCCGCCCCGCCCGGTCCGTCCCCGCCCCGCCCGGTCCGTCCCGACCCGACCCGTCCGTCCCCGTTGTTGATCACGGGGCCAGCACACCCGGCGTCGGCGGGTCGCGCAAAACGCCGGTGGGTCGCGTGCAGAGCACCATGATCGACGGCAGGGAGGGGTCGGTCGGGGGCCCGAAGCTTCACCGAATCCGAATACTTGCTGAACCGGATCGCGGCCGGACCGGCGCATCGTCCCGGGGTACCGGCAATCGGGAGGCACCCATGACGCATCAGCAACCGGACCGACCCCACCGCCGCCGCTGGGCGATCGTCGCGGCGGTGGTGCTCGCCGCCGCCGCGGTCGGCGGCGGCACGGCCTACGCCCTGTCCGCGAACACCACGGACACCGCGGCACCGTCCGGCCCCGCGACGTCGACGGCACCGTCGAGTTCGGGCCCGATGTCGAAGATGAACGGCGCCGCCCCGCAGAGCGCGATCTTCACCGACACCTGCGCGTTGACCAGGACCGCTAACGACGACCCGATCCTGTACCCGGGCCAGGCCGGCGTCGCCATGCTGCACAACTTCTTCGGCAACACCGGGGTCACCGCCGGGTCGACCGCCGCGACCCTGACCGGTGGCGGGACCACCTGCACGACCGGCGCCGACGCCTCCGCCTACTGGACGCCCGTGCTGTACCAGAACGGCACCGCGCTCACCCCGTCCAAGATCCTCATCTACTGGCGAACTCCCGGCAAGGACGCCGCGACCACCAAGACCATGCCGGCCGGCATCAGCCTGATCGCCGGCGACGAGAAGGCCACCGCCCCGCAGAGCCGGCAGATCGTCACGTGGCAGTGCTACGGCGACGGAACGGCCAAGAGCGCGGCCAACACCCCGCACGACTGCGGCACCGGCCAGCAAGTGCGGCTGGTGATGACGTTCCCGTCCTGCTGGGACGGGCAGACGCTGGACGGCGCCAAGCAGACCAACGTCGTCTACCCGGGCAAGGGCGACACCTGTCCGGCCGACCACCCGGTGCGCATCCCGCAGGTCGTCCTGCACGAGACCTACCCGACGTCATCCGCGGCCAACCTGACCCTGTCCATGGGACCGGGCATGGACGGTTCGACCGACACCGCGCACGCCGACTTCGTCAGCGGCTGGAACCAGGCGGCCTTCGACACCGCGTTCGCGACCTGCGTCACCGGCGGGAAGGCGTGCGGTCGGGTCAGCGGGCCGAACGCGACCCCGGCCCACCCGGACGCGCTGGTCAACCCCGACCGGGCCGAGCAGTCGATGACGCCGACCGCCCGGCCGACCCGCTGACGTCAGTGCCGGTGCGCCGAACGATGGCGGCCCAGCACGTCCAGACCGAAGTCGGCGCCCGGGTCCCGCCAGACCGAGTGCGCATGGTTGGCGCCGCGCTGGGTGTTGTCCCATTCGATCAGGAGGTTCGGGCCCTGCAGCCGGTAGTAGTGCGGCTGCCCCGGATCGGTCGACCCGGCCCAGGCGAAGAACACCCGGTCCAGGACGGCGTCGGCGGCGTACCGGTCGGCCGGCGACAGCGTCGCCGGAACCCGGCCGAAGTAGGTGTCCAGCAGCGTCGTCAGGACCGCCCGCTGATCGGCGTCGAACTCGGCCGCCGCGACCCCCTTGGGCCCGGCGGTGTACGACACCGTCTCGTGGTCGGCGTCGGTCAGCCCGGCGGTCTCGTCGATCCGGTCCGAGAGCGCCTGCAGCTTGGCCTGTTCCACCGGGTCGGGGAACCGCTCGTCGCGCCACACGCCGGCCAGCGGGATCACCCGGTCGCCGTCGGAGACGACCGTCCGGTTGGCGGTGACGAAGTCCGACGGCGCCTTGTCCAGCAGGATCGCCCGCTGCCGGAGTTCGTCGGGCAGCGACCGCACCAGGTCGCGGCCGAGGTCCTCGACCCGGCCCAGCGGCCGGTTCACCGCCCCACCCAGCAGCGGGGACGCGGCCGGGTCGGCGCCCAGGAACAGCGGCGTCCAGGCGACCAGGGCACCGTCCACGATCAGGTTGTTCAGCGACACGTGGTGCCCGCCGAACCGCCAACCCCAGCAACCCCGGCCGCCCGGTTCGCCGAACACCCGCAGGTAGTACATCCCGGGATCGCGTCCGCGGACCCGGTCGAACCGGACGGTGAAACCCTCGATCTGGTCCAGGACGTTCTCCAGACCCATGATCGTGGCCACCGTGACCTAGGCCGGCGTCGAGAGTCCGGTGGAGATCAGCCGCATCGCCGCCCGGTGCTGCTCGGGACGCTGCTGGTGCACGGTCAGCCCGCCGTGGTCGGTGGGCGTGTAGAACCAGCGCCGGCGTTCGGCGTCCGACCCGTCGTCGGCCGGCACCGCACCCGTGCCGATCGGCCGCTGGTTCGCGTCCAGGGTGTCCAACCAGGCCTGCGCGGCGACCGCCATGGCGTCCGCGATCGCCCGGCGGCCCTCGGCCGGCTCGTCGCTGATGGTCATCGCCGAAATGTAGCGCCGCACAAGGACCTGGACCAGAATGCCAGTCGACCGGAACGTCCAACCGCCGCCAGGAGGGTCGATGACCACGCCGACCGACGACCGCCCCGAACTGCTCACGGTGATCGCCCACGTGCGCGCGAAACCGGGCAAACAGCAGGAACTGCGGGACGCGTTGATCGCCCTGGTCGAGCCGACCAGGGCGGAGCAGGGTTTCGTCAACTACGATCTGCACCAGGGCACGGAGGATCCGGACCTGTTCTACCTGTACGAGAACTGGGACAGCGCCGAGCTTCTCGACGCGCACCTGGCCGCTCCGCATCTGGTCGAGTTCGCCGGCCGGGTGGACGATCTGGTGGACGACGCCGGGCTGACGATCACCCGGCTGCGGCGGATCGCCTGACCCGGCCGGGCAACAGCAGCGACAGCCCGGCGCCGCCGACGCACAGGGCGGCGGTCACCAGGAAGATCTCCTGGTACTCGGTGACCAGCGCGTCGATCAGCGCCTGGCTGTAGGCGGCCAGGCGCTCGTTGAACTGCTCGGTCGACATCCCGAACGGCAGCGGCGGCACCAGGTTCGCGGTGAGTCGGCCGAACCGCCAGAGCCCGAACGCGGTGAGCGCGGCCAGGCCGACCAGCATGCCCGTCATCCGGGCCACCACCACCGCGGCCGAGGCGACCCCGTGCGACGGGCCGGGCACCAGCCGCAGCACCAGCGACGACAGCGGCGCGATCACCAGGCCGAGCCCGAATCCGGCGATCACCAGGTCGGTGTCCAGCGCGGGCAGGCCGAACGCGTGCACCCCGTCCCGGATGTCCGGGGTCCACTGCCCCATCAGCAGGTACCCGGCGGCGGCGATCAGCAGACCGCCGGCGCTGACCCACTTCTCGCCGAGCCGGCCGGCGACCAGCCCGCCGACGACGGCGCCGACCGGCAACGCGATCAGGAACCGGGCCACGACCGTGGCGGCCTGCGCCGAATCCATCTGCAGCAGGGTCTGCGCGAACAGCTCGACGTCGACCAGAGTGACCATCAGCGCGGCGCCGGACACGGCGCTGACCCCGAGCGCGGTCAGGAACGGGCCCATCCGGACCCCGGTCGGATCCAGCAGCCGCACCCGCGCGCGCCGCTCGTAGAGCACGAAGCCGACCACCAGGACGACCGCGCCGATCAGGCACGGCCAGCCCCAGGACGGGAGCACCGAGTGGGCCGGGTCGGGGTTGTACAGCCCGACCACCAGCAGGGCGAGCGCGCCGGCCAGCAGCAGGCCGCCGACGACGTCGACGCCGGCCGCCGGCGCCCCGGCCGGCCGCGGCGGCACCGTGACGTGCACGACGACCATGGCCGCGGCGGCCAGGGGCAGGTTGACCCAGAACACCCAGCGCCAGGTCTCCGGCTGGATGTCGGTGAAGAACGGCCAGGAACCGACCAGCGCGGCCAGCCCGACGCCGTAGAGGGTGCCCAGCACGCTGCCGATCTCCTGCGCGCCGCCGACGACGCCGAGCACGCCCGCCCGGCGACGCTCCGGCCAGAGGTCGGCGACCAGCGCCATGGTGACCGGCAGCAGCGCGCCGCCGGCCACGCCCTGCACCACCCGCCCGGTGATCAGCAGCGGAATGGACCCGGCGCCCGCGGTGACGGCCGAGCCGACGGCAAATCCGAGCAGGCACAGTTGCAGCACCCGGCGCCGGCCGAACCGGTCGGACGCCTGGCCGAGCAGCGGCATCGCCGCCACGTAACCGAGCAGGAACCCCGTGACGATCGGCGTCGCCCGCTCCAGGCGGTTCACCGGGATGCCCAGGTCGACGATCATGTCGACGAGCAGACCGACGACGACGTAGGCGTCGAGGGCGGCCAACAGGACGGCCGCCCCGGCCGCCCCGATAGCCAAACGGCGTCCCCCCACCGCCCGGATGCTACCGGGGGCGCGGGGACGCCGTTCGGACCTGCAGGATCGTCCCGGCCCGATCGTCACCGATCAGGCCGGGCCCCCGACCGAGGTCAGGAAGGAATGCGGATGAGCTGACCCGGGTAGATCAGGTTCGGGTCGGAGATGATGTCGGTGTTGGCCTGGTACACGGACTCCCAGGAAACACCGTTAGCCGCACCGATCTTCGAGAGCGTGTCGCCGGACACCACGGTGTAGGTGCCGTCGGCGGCGCTGCCCGCGGTCACGGCGGAGCCGGACCCACTCGACGAGCTGGAGTCGTCGGCATCGTCGCTCTGCCAGGAGCGGTGGCTGCCCCGCGAGGACTCCTGGTCACTGCTGTCCCAGTTGCGGCTGCGCGACGAGCTGGAGTCGCTGCTGCTCTCGTCCGAGGAGGAGCTCGAGCTGCTCGAGGAGGACGAGCCGCTGCTCACCGAGCGCTGGGTGGAACCCTCGCCGCCACCGGCGTAGGCGCACGCCCACGCGCCCCAGCCCTGACCGGCCAGGGTGGACTCGGCGACCGCGATCTGCTGGTCCTTGGTGGCCAGGTCGGCCCGGGCCGCGTACTGGGTGCCGCCGTAGGCCTCCCAGGTCGACTGCGAGAACTGCAGGCCACCGTAGTAGCCGTTGCCGGTGTTGATGGACCAGTTGCCGCTGCTCTCGCACTGGGCGACGGCGTCCCAGGTCGAGTCCGGCGCGGCGGAGGCGCTACCGGCGCCCAGGCCGAGCGCGGCGGCGCCGGCGATGACGCCGACGGTGGCGCCCCGGAGGGCAAAGGTGCGGGCCTTGGAGGGCGCGCGATGGCGTGCGACGGTACGACGCGTCATGTGTGTGTTTCCCCTAGCTGCGCCTGCGAGGTGAGCTGTCGGGTTCGGGCGCGACCCATCGCCGCGCGGCGACGCGCAGGGCAAATGGGTGCAGGGGATCGCCCGTCCGGACCGCAGGGTGGCGGCTCGGATTCACCCCAAGGAAGCCGTCGACGTGCCCGGCTCCCGGAGATGGTTTCCCCGCTGCTGTCCTAGCCTTTCTGCTCAACGGTTCTCCGGGCCCGGGCGGACAGCACTCGGCGCGTTGGTCCGGAGTATGCGTGGACATGGTTACCGGACGAAATCCCGGCCCTCACAGACGATACGGCGCGCCGAGCGAATGTCCAGGGAGCCGATCTGGACATAACGGATTGATAACGATCAGATCGCGGGTCGAGCATGGGGCATTTGCCCTGCTAACCGCGGGTCCGACCCCGGGCTGCGGACCCCGTTTTCACCGTTCGTGTGAATCGCCGGAATTCACCCGTTCGGAGCAGTATCAGGTACAGATCGGCTCAGAACCCGCACAGCGGTCGCACAGAGTGCCATCGAGAGCCGCCAAGGTTGCTGTGTGCGTACCCACTCCTTCCCCACAGTAAACACCGCGTGGCCGGTGAGCCGGCGGGGAAGAGTCTGTGGATGACCCGTGTACGCGCACTGTGCGTGGTGCTGGCCGGCGGTCGGGGGTCGCGGCTCGGACCACTGACCACCGGCCGGGCCAAGCCGTCGCTCCCGGTCGGCGGCAACTACCGGCTGATCGACATCGCCCTGTCCAACGCCGCGCACAGCGGACTGTCCGACGTGTGGGTGCTACAGCAGTACGAGCCGCACCTGCTCGCCGAACACCTGGCCGGCGGCCGGCCGTGGGATCTGGACCGGACCCGCGGCGGCTTCCGCATCCTGGCCCCGTTCGAGGGGGGCGGACGGGACGGCTTCGCCGGCGGCAACGCGGACGCGCTGATCCGCAACTGGCCGGTGATCGGCGCCGTCGACCCCGACGTGCTGCTGGTCTGCAGCGCCGACCACCTGGTCACCCTCGACTTCCGGGACGTCGTGGAACGGCATCTGGAGTCGGACGCCGACGCGACCGTGGTGTCCACCACCTTGCCGCGCGGCGCGGACGCCTCCCGGTACCTGGTCGTGCAGGCCGACGGCGGCCGCGTCCGGTCCGTCGACTACAAACCGGACTCGCCGGTCGGACGGGACGTCGGCACCGAGGTGTTCGCCTACCGTCCGGACACGCTGGCCGAGAACCTGCGGGAGCTCGCCCGGTCCGGCGAACTGGGCGACTACGGCGAGCGGCTGCTCCCCCGGCTGGTGGCGCAGGGCACGGTCGCCGACTTCCGGCACCCCGGGCACTGGCGCGACCTGGGCACGCCGACCGCGTACCTGGACGGTCAGCTCGACCTGCTCCGCGAGCGCCCGCCGCTGCGCCTGGACGACCCGTCCTGGCCGATCCTGACCTCGATGCCGGTGCGCGGGCCGGCCCGGGTGCGCCGCCCCGCCCAGCTGGACCGCGCCTGGCTCGCCCCGGCCGCCGACGTGGCCGGGGAGGTGGTCGACTCGATCGTCGGGCCGGGCGCGGTGGTGGAGCGCGGCGCCACGGTGCGGCACAGCGTGCTGATGGACGACGCCGTCGTCCGCGCCGGCGCCACCGTCAGCCGGTCCGTGCTCGCCGAGGGCTGCGCCGTCGGACGCCGGGCGACCGTCGGCGCCCCGCAGGCCCGGCACCCGGTGCTGGTCGGGGCGCACCGGCGGATCGCGGCGGACGCGGAGGTCCCGGCCGGAACCCACCTGGAGCCCACCCGCCCCCGCGACCTGATCCGCAAGGCCCGCTGACCCGCTCCCTCCCGCGGATCACCCTCCCCGGCGCCCACCCCTCCCCGCGCGGATCAACTTCGCCGGCGCGGATCAACTCGCATCGAATGTGACGGGAGGTACGGGAGTTCACGATTTCGTCCGCGCGGGCGTTGATGATCCGCGCGGGGGCCGGGTGCGGTGCCCGCGTGCGGGGGCCGATGATCCGGCCGGGGCGGGGTGGGGGTGGCGTCCGCGCGCGGCGGGACGCAGCGGGTTAGGGTCCGGCTGTGATCGGGCGCAACAAACCTCGCGGGCACGTCGTCCTGGCCACCGCCGACAGCGAGTCCTTCGACTCCC
>JBDHZW010000157.1:0-11477 GCA_039812105.1 Nakamurella sp. | reverse complement strand
CCGGCCCGGACCACGGCCGCGGCGTTGAACGGCTGGTCGGTGCCGTGCGGCAGGCACAGCTGCGGCAGTCCGCAGGCGAGCGCGCCGAACATGGTGCCCGCCCCGCAGTGCGAGACCACGGCCGCGACGTGCGGCAGCACCAGCGCCTGCGACAGGTACGGCACCGCCAGCACGGCCGGCCGGCCGGCGGCGACCGCGGCCGGATCCACCGCCGGTCCGGTGGTGACCACGACGTTCACCGGGTGACTGGCCACCGCATCGAGCACGGCGCGGAAGGCGCCGGGCCGCTCGTTGGTCACCGTGCCGAGGGTCAGGTAGACCGTGCTCGGGTGCGGTAGCTCAGCGAACCCGGCCGGCAGCACCTCGCCCGGCAGCACGTCACCGGACGACGGCCGGACCGCCAGCACGTCCGACCAGGGCCCGGTGCCGTCGGGCTGCAGACCGGGCGGGCAGACGTCCAGATAGGGCGCCGCGAACACCCCGGGAATCGGGTCCGGCAGGCCGGCGTCGGCCAGTGCGCCGCCGATCGCCGCGGCGAACAGATCGGTGTGCGGAACCAGCGGACCGTACGAGTGCATCGCGTGCGGGACGCCGGCCAGCTGGGCCGCGGTCGGACCGCCCAGCTCCAGGGTGTCGTGGATGACGACATCCGGCCGCCAGTCCTCGATCAGCGGCCGCAGATCCCGGGCCCGCCGGGCGGCGGCGGCGCCGAACAGGTGGCGGGCCGACGCGGCGGCCACCTGCTGCGGATCCATCTGGTTGAACTGCTCGGTCAGCCCGGCCCGCCGGTTCGCTTCGGCCGCGGCCGCGTAGGCCTGGGCCAGCGTGGGCCCGGCGACGACGCCGGGCAGCCCGCGGACGTCCAGCAGCGGCTGGACGTCCGTCCCCGACGCCACCACCACCTGGTGGCCCTGCTCGAGCGCGGCGCGAATCATGGGCACCATCGGCAACAGGTGCCCGTACGCCGGCCAACTGCTGAACAGAATCCTCACAGCAAGTCCGGAGGACCCGGGAGCCGCGAGCGATACGTCAGATTCGGGCGGGTTCGGTGTAGACGCCCCATTCGGCGCGCAGCGCGTCGCAGATCTCGCCGAGAGTCGCCTCGACCCGCACCGCGTCGAGCATCGCCGGCACCATGTTCTCGCTGCTGCGCGCGGCCGCCACCATCCGGTCCAGCGACGACCGCACGACCGCCTCGTCCCGGGCGGCCCGGCGGCGGGCCAGCAGCGCGTTCTGCTGCTGCTCCACCTCGGCCGGGATGCGCAGGATCTTCAGGTCCTCGCCGACCCCGCCGGTCAGCGTGTTCACCCCGACGATCTTCTTGTCGCCCTTCTCCACCGCGTTGGAGTAGGCGAACGCGGCGTCGGCGATCTCCCCGGTGAAGTAGCCGTCCTCGATGCCGCGCAGGATCCCGCTGGTCATCTCGCCGATGGGATGGCGGCCGGACGGGACGGCCAGCGCGGCGAGATCCTTGATCCGGGTGAAGATCCGCTCGGCCTCGGCCTCCATCCGGTCGGTCAGCGCCTCCACGTACCAGCTGCCGCCGAGCGGGTCGGCCACGTTGATCACGCCGGTCTCGTTCATGATCACCTGCTGGGTGCGCAGCGCGATCTGCGCGGACCGTTCGGTGGGCAGGGCCAGCACCTCGTCGAGCGCGTTGGTGTGCAACGAGTTCGTGCCGCCGAGCACCGCGGCCAGGGCCTCCACCGCGGTCCGGGTGACGTTGTTGTCCGGCTGCTGGGCGGTCAGCGACACGCCGGCCGTCTGGGTGTGGAACCGCAGCCACTGCGCGCGAGGGTCACCGGCCCCGTACACGTCCCGCATCCAGCGGGCCCAGATCCGCCGGGCGGCACGGAACTTCGCGATCTCCTCGAAGAAGTCGATGTGCGCGTCGAAGAAGAAGCTCAGTCCGGGCGCGAACGCGTTGACGTCCAGCCCGCGGGACAGGCCCAACTCGACGTAACCGAACCCGTCGGCCAGGGTGTACGCCAATTCCTGCGCGGCCGTCGAGCCGGCCTCCCGGATGTGGTAGCCGGACACCGACAGCGGTTTGTAGTCGGGCATCCGCTGGGTGCAGAACTCCATCAGGTCGCCGATCAGCCGCAGGTGCGGCTCCGGCGGGAAGATCCACTCCTTCTGCGCGATGTACTCCTTGAAGATGTCCGTCTGCAGGGTGCCGTTCAGCTTGTCCACCGGCACGCCCTGCCGCTCGGCCGCGACCAGGTACATGCAGAACGCCGGGACCGCCGGCCCGGAGATCGTCATCGACGTCGTCACCGAGCCGAGGTCGATCCCGTCGAACAGCACGTCCATGTCGGCGGCCGAATCGATCGCCACCCCGCAGTGCCCGACCTCGCCGAGCGAACGGGCGTCGTCGGAGTCGCGGCCCATCAGGGTGGGCATGTCGAACGCGACCGACAGCCCGTGCCCGCCCTCGGCCAGGATCATCTTGTACCGGCGGTTGGTGTCGGTGGCGTTCCCGAAGCCGGCGAACTGGCGGATCGTCCACGGCTTGCCGCGGTAACCGGTCGCGTGCAGGCCCCGGGTGAACGGGAACTCCCCCGGCCAGCCGATCCGCTCGAAGTCCTGCACCACGTCGCCGGGCGCCGGCCCGTACACCGGATCGACCGTCATCCCGGACAGCGTCGTGTAGTCCGCGTCGCGGACCCGGCCGGCCTCCTGGGCCGCGGCGAACCGCCGGGCCCATCGGTCCCGGCCGCCCGCCATCGTCGCCTGCTCCCGCTCGTCACCCATAGAAACCAGGATATCCGATAGTCGGATGACCTACCATTCGCGGCGGTCCACCGGTTGCTACGGTCAAGGCATGAGCTCGAACGTCACCGCCCCCGCCCTGCCCTTCGACCCGATCGCCCGGGCGGCGCAGACGTGGACCGAGCGGATCGGGCCGAGTACGGCGATGTCCGCGGTCACCAACATCATGCGGGTGCAGCAGATCCTGCAGGCCTCGGTGGACGACGCGCTCAAGCCGCACGGCCTGTCCTTCGCCCGCTACGAGGCGCTGGTGCTGCTGTCCTTCTCCAAGCGCGGCTCGCTGCCGATGCGGATGATGGGCGAGCGCCTGCAGCTGCACCCGACGTCGATCACCAACATCGTTGACCGCCTGGAGGCCGACGGGTTGGCCCGCCGGCTGCCCCACCCCAGCGACCGGCGGACCACCCTGGTCGAGCTGACCGACGCCGGCCGGGAGCGACTCACCGCCGCCACCCAGGCCGTGACGAACGCCGACTTCGGGTTCGTCGGGCTGGACGAGCACGAACTCGATCAGCTGTCCGTGCTGCTCACCAAGGTCCGGCGGGCGGCCGGCGACTTCGCCTGACGCTCGGGCGCCGCTGCCCGGTTCGGGTCAGGCCGAGTCCCAGCGGAAGAACCGGGTCGCGATCAGCGTCACCACGGCGGCGAACACCAGCAGGATGGCGATCGGCAGCAGCGCCGCCTGCGGGCCCTCACCGCGCACCATCACGTCCTTGAGCCCCTCGACCAGGTAGGTCAGCGGCAGGAACTTGCCGATCGCGCCCAGCCAGGCGGGCGCCGACTCCAACGGGATGAACGCGCCGGACAGGAACGCCATCGGCAGGGTGATCAGGTTGGCCAGGCCGCTGCCGCCCTCCTGGGTCTTGGCCACCGCGCCGACGAACAGCCCGATGGCCAGGAACGCCAGCGTTCCGGCGATGACCAGCGGCACCGCCATGTACCAGGCGCCGGAGAGCTTCAGGCCGAGGAATGGCAAGATCGAGATCCCGATGAATAGGGCCAACTGCACCAGCGCGACCGCCAGCGACACCACCACCCGCGACGTGACGATCGTCCCGGTGGACACCGGCGCCAGCCGCAGCCGGCGCAGCAACTGCTTCTGCCGCCAGGTGATCAGCGTCATCGCCGCACCGAACACCGCGCCGACCGCGATGCCGTAGGCGATCATGCCCGGCGCGATGAACTGGATGGGTTTGAGCGACTGGTCCTCGACCTGCTGGGTCTGCAGCTCGTACGTCGGCGGGACCCCGGACGCGGCGATGTTCGCCTCGTTGACGAAGGCGTTGAAGATGCCCTGCACGGTGGCCGAGGTGACCTGGTCGGCCGACGAGTAGTGCACGATCAGGGTGTCGCCCTGCTGCTCGATCGCGCCGCCCGCGTCGCCCTTGCGGACCTCGTCCAGCGCAGCGTCGAGGGTGGTGCCGGATTCGATGTGCACCGCCTCGTCCAGCGCCGCCTTGGCCTCGGCCGGCAGCTCGTCGATCAACGGCACCTGGCCGACCTGGATGACGGTCGGCGCCGACGACGAGCTGCCCGAGAAGATCGTGCCGAAGATGATGATGAAGAACAGCGGGAAGAACACCGAGAAGCCGACCGACAGCCAGTCCCGGTAGAAGCTCTTGAACATGGCCGTGGACAGGCTGGCGAACCCCCGGGACCGGCCGGGCGCCGCCGTGTCGGCCGGCGTGGTCGCTGTCGTCATGCGCGGTACTCCCGTCCGGTGAGCTGCAGGAACACGTCCTCCAGGGTGGCGCCGCGGACCTGCAGCCCGGCCAGCGCGTCCATCCCGGCCAGCGCCTGCAGCACCGGGGCCGGCCGCCGGGTGCTGATCACCGTCGACACGTCGTCCGCCGTCACGGATTCGGCGCCGTCCAGGGCCCGCGCGCGATCCGGGCTCAGTGCCCCGGCCTCCACGGCGATCCGCACCGGCGCGCCCAGCCCGCGCACCAGTTCGGCCGGCGGGCCGAGCTGCAGCACCTTGCCGCCGTCCATGATCGCCACCCGGTCGCAGAGGATCTCCGCCTCGTCCATGTAGTGGGTGGTCAACACGACCGTCTTGCCGCGCTCGTTGATCGCCCGCAGCACGTCCCACAGGTTGCGCCGGGCCTGCGGGTCGAGAGCGGCGGACGGCTCGTCCAGGAACACCACGTCCGGGTCGTGCACCAGCGCGCAGGCGATGGACAGCCGCTGCGCCTGCCCGCCGGACAGCTTCTCCGCCCGGGTCGACGCCTTGTCGGTCAGCCCGACCAGCTCCAGCATCTCGTCGATCCGGTCGGACGGGGCCCCGTACACCGCGCCGAACGTGGCCAGCTGCTCGCGGGCGGTCAGCCGTTCGAAGAAGGAGGTGCCCTGCAACTGCACACCCAGGCGGGTGAGCAGTTTCGTGTTGCGCGGCCACACCGGTTCGCCGAGCACGGTGACCGACCCGGAGTCGGGTTCCCGCAGCCCCTCCATCATCTCGACCAGGGTGGTCTTGCCGGCCCCGTTCGGCCCGAGAATGCCGAAGAACTCGCCGTCGTCGACCGACAACGAGACACCGTCGACCGCCGCGACGGACCCGTATCTCTTGACCACGTCGGTGGCCACGATGGTTTCCGCCATGCCCGCGACGGTACCCATCGCCACCGGTCGGGCCGCGGGCAGTGCTGCCGGCTGTCAGGTCCGTCCCGGCAGGCACCGCTCGACCAGTTCCGCGGCGGCGTGCGCATCGGCCGAGCCGGCGGCCACCTGCGCCGCCGCCCGTCGCACGCACTGCCGGCCCGCGGCCGAGTGCAGGAGTTGCGCGAACCGTTGCAGCACCAACGCTTCCACCGCGGCCTCGGCCCGGCGGACGGCGCGGTCGGCGGTGCCCGGCCGGTCCAGATGGGTGCCGTGCTCGGCGATCGCGGCCACCAGGTCGTCGACGCCGTCCGGCGCAGCGGCGGCACCCGCGCCCGCGGCGCCGATGGCGGTGGTGGTCAGCACCGGGACCCGCCAGTCGGTCGCCTCGGCCCGACCGGACCGGCCCAGGGCGATCATCGCCTTCAGGTCGCGCACCGTGGTCGCCACGCCCTCCCGGTCGGCCTTGTTCACCACCAGGATGTCCGCGATCTCCAGGATGCCCGCCTTGGCCGCCTGCACCCCGTCGCCCAGCCCGGGCGCCAGCACGAGCAGCACCGTGTCGGCCAGCCGGAGCACGGCGACCTCGTTCTGCCCGACCCCGACCGTTTCCACGATCACCAGGTCGAATCCGATGGCCGACAACAGGTCTGCCGCCCCGGCGGTCGCTGCCGACAGCCCACCCAGCTCGCCCCGGCTGGACATGGACCGGATGAACACGCCGGGGTCGGTGCCGTGCTCGGCCATCCGCACCCGGTCGCCGAGCAGCGCGCCCCCGGAGAACGGACTGGACGGGTCGACGGCCAGCACCGCGACCCGCAGTCCCTGCCCCCGGTAGCGGCCGATGAGCGCGGTGACCAGGGTGGACTTGCCGACGCCGGGCGGTCCGGTGACGCCCAGGATCCTCGCGCCTCGCGACCGCCCGACCAGGGCGGCGGCCACCGCGGCGGCCGCCGGCCCACCCGTTTCGATCCGGGTCACCAACCGGGCCAGGGCGCGCACCGAGCCACCGGCGGCCGAGCCGATGAGCTCGCTCACGGGGTCGGCGGCCGGACCCGCATCCGTCGCCGGCCCGTCACGCATGGGAGCTACCGTAGGGCATGACTTTGCCGACCTCCGCGGTCGATCACGTCGGGGTCGCGGTGCCCGACCTGGACGCCGCGATCGCCTTCTACACCGACATCCTCGGCGGCCGGCTGGCCCACCGGGAGACCAACGAGGCCCAGGGCGTCGAGGAGGCGATGATCGCCTTCGGTGCCGGCACCGGTGCCCAGGTGCAACTGCTCGCGCCGCTGACCCCCGAGTCGACCATCGCGAAGTTCCTGGACCGGAACGGCCCGGGCCTGCAGCAACTGGCGCTGCGCGTCGACGACGTCCGGGTGGCCGCCGACCGGGCCCGAGCGGCCGGCCTGCGCACCCTCTACGACGAGCCGCGTCGGGGCACCGCCGGGTCGTCGATCAACTTCCTGCACCCCAAGGACGCCGGCGGGGTGCTGGTCGAACTCGTCGAACCGGCCGCCGTGCACGACGCACCCGGCGTTGCGTCCGCGGAGTCGGCCACCCCGAGTGGAACGATGGTGCGATGAGCACGAACGAGTGGCTGCCGGCCCAGATTCCTTTTGACCTCGTCCGGCGCGGCTTCGCCCCCGACCAGGTGACCGCGCATCTGGAGCGACTCGAATACGACCTCCGCATCGCGACGGCCAACAGCGATGCCACCAACCAGCGACTGTCCGAGGTGTCGGCGCAGCTGGAGTCCGCCCAGGCGCAGGCCGACGAGTTGCGCGCCCAACTGGACAACATGGCCCGCGAACCGGTGTCCATGACCGGCCTGTCCAACCGGATGCAGCGGATGATCCGGCTGGCCGAGGAGGAAGCCGCGGAGATCCGGGCGCGGGCGAACACCGACGCCGACAAGGTGCGGGCGTCCGCCGCCGAGATCACCGCCATGACGGCCGCCGAACGCGACGCGTTCGACGCCGAACGCGAACGCACTCGGCGGCAGCTGGCCGACCAGGTCCGGGACCTGCTTGCCGAGGCGACCACCGAGGCCGAGCAGACCCGCACCAGCGCGCGGCAGGAGTCGCAGGCCGCGCTCGCGTCGGCGACCGCCGAGGCGGAGCGGCTGGTCACCGAGGCGGCCGCGGAGTCCCGGGCCACCCTGACCGCCGCCCGGGAAGAGGCGCTGGCCACGCTCACCGCCGCGCGCACCGAGGCGGAACAGACCCTGACCTCGGCGCGGACCGAGGCCGCCGACACGCTGGGTTCGGCCCGCGACGAGGCGGAGCGGCTGACCGCGACGTCGAAGGCCGAACGGGAACGGCTGGACGCGGAGAGCGCGGCCCGTCGCGCCGCCGTGGAGGAGGACTTCGAGATCGCGATCAGCTCGCGGCGGGCCGAGGCGCACCAGCGGCTGACGGAACGCGAGGAGTTGTCGGTCGCCGACGCCAAGCAGCGGATCGCGGACGCCACCGCCGAATCGCAGCGGCTGGTCGCCGAGGCCACCGCGCATTCCGCCGAACTCGTGCGGCGGGCGGCGGCCCAGGCGCACCAGCGGGTGGCCGAGGCCGATCACGCGGTGGGTGAACTCACCAACCTGCGCGGCCACGTGCTCGACCAGTTGGCGTCGCTGCGGGAGCACCTGAGCCAGGTCGACAAGCTGGCCGCCTCCGGTCCGGCCCTGCTGGATCCGCCGGCGGCCGAGGCGGGCCGTCCGGTCACCGCCGATTTCCCGGCCGACCCGGACGAGCGCCCGACCGGCCTGCCGTCGGGCTACGACGAGGAGCCGGGACCCTGGGACGAGGTCACGGTCGAGTCGCTGCGGGCCGAGCAGCCGAAGGTCACTGCCGGCTCGCCGTCGGCGGACCCGGCGCAGTCCGAGGGTGGGTCGAACGCTGGGTCGGTTGCCGAGTCGACGGACGACAAGCTCAACGCGATCGCCGCGGACTTCGATCGGGACGAACCCATCGACCGGACCATCGCCGACGGCGACACCGACACCTTCCCCCGGCTCGAACGGGCCGACGCGGACTCGGACGACGACCAGAACGCGCAACCGCAGCGGTCGGGGCTGCGGGCGTTCGCCGACCGGGCGATGGGCCGGTAGGGCCGGCTCAGACCCGGTCGCCGGTCCGCACGATGGCGAAGATCTCCGGCGCGGTGTCCAGGTAGCGGTTGGCCGTCAGCCGGACGGCGACGGCCAGCGCGATCAGTCCCACCACCGGGCCCAGGACCAGTGCGGCCCAACCCCAGGCGGGGTCGACCAGCAGCGACAGCACGGCGCACACGACGGCCGGTAGGGCGATCACCAGGCCGCCGATCAGGAAGCCGAAGCTGGCCGCGAAGGTGCGGCCCTTCTGCCCGGGCACGCTCGAGGCGAACATCGACTTGCGGCTCTGCGGCTGGGCGTAAGGGATCGCCGCGGACAGGTAGCAGGACACCGCCACCGCGCCGAACAAGGCGCCCACACACACTCCGGCGGCGGCCGGGACCTGGGTGTAGGTGTCGTGCACGACGGCCTGCACACCGACGCCGACCAGCACGATCACCAGACCGGGCACCAGGGCGATCACCGCGTGGCCGAGCACCTCCCCGCGGGCCCGGACCCGGTCGGTCACCGTCTGCAGGTGCAGCCACAGCCCGGAGCCCTCGACCCCGTACTGGTTCCCGGCCTGCGCGCCGCACAGCAGCGCGCCCAAGGCGACCGCGAACACCGCGCCGGACCCGCGGACGACGATGAACGGCCACGCGATGGTCAGGATCAGCACCATCACCCAGGGCATCCGGCGCATGGGGTCCCGCCAGGCCAGCAGCCGGTCCCGGCCGGCGACGACCTTCATCGTGCCGGCCACGCCGACGGCGACCGCGGTGCCTTCGGCGCCGTGCGACGGCGCCGAGCCCTCGGTCGACGACGGCACGGTGGTCAGGCTGCGCCGCAACGCGACCGCCCACCACCACCAGGCCAGGCCGAGGCCGGCCAGCGCGATCAGCGCCGCGGCCGCCGCGCGCGCCCAGTTCCCGGCGGCCACCAGGCTCGGGATCACCGCCAGCGCGCCGGGCGGGGTCCATTGCAGGATCTCGGCCACCCCGAACACCCCGCTGCGGATCGCCCCGCCCTGCGCCGACGGGTCCGACGGACCGTTCACGAACGCGACGAACGCCAGGTACAGCACGAAGATGCCCACGCCGACCGCCATGCCCAGGTCGCGACCGCGGCGGCTGCTCATCAGCGCCGACATCGAGGTGGACGCGGCCCGCGACAGCACCACGCACAGCAGCATCTGGACGACCATGCACACCAGGGCGACCGGCAGCAGCGACCAGGGGACACTCAGCGCGACCGCCACGCCCAGCAGCACGACCATGTTCGCCACCGGCAGGTAGCCGATGAGCGAGGTCACCAGCAGGCCCCGTTGCAGGGTCTGCGGCCGCAGCGGCAACAGGGCGAACCGTTGCGGGTCGACGGTCTCGTCCACGCCGAACGCGACCAGCGGCGTGAGGACCCAGCCGATCAGCTGCAGGGTCAGCACCGTCACCATCACCGGGACGGCGTCGACGGGCAGCATCCGGAACGAACCGAAGGCCACCGCGACGAACAGCAGCGCGATCGTCGCGACGGCGAACCCGACGGACATCCACACCTTCTTGCCACCGCTGGCCGCCCGCAGGCGGCTGGTGACCAGATGCCACTTCAGGCCGGCGAAGACCCCAACCACGACAGACCCCCCTCCTGCACGTCCGATGCGCCGACCAGATGCATGAACGCGTCGTCCAGGCTGGCCGCCTCGCCGCGCACCTGGGCCAGTTCGCCGGCGGCGATGATCCGGCCGCCGGCCATCACCGCGACGTGCGAGCACAGGCCCTCCACCAGGGCCATCACGTGCGAGGAGAACACGACGGTGCCGCCGCCGTGGGTGAACTGGTGCAGCACGGTGCGGATGATCCGCGCGGACACCGGGTCGACCGCCTCCAGCGGCTCGTCGAGCAGCAGCACCGACGGGGCGTGCAACAGCGCGGCGGCCAGGGTGATCTTCTTGCGCATGCCGGTGGAGTAGTCGGCGACCAGTTTGTTGCCGGCGTCGGCCAGGTCCAGCACCCGGATCAGCTCGGCCGAACGTTGCCGGACCACGTCCACCGGCATGCCCCGCAGCCGCCCGAGGTAGCTGAGCAGCTCGGGGCCGGACAGCCGCTCGAACAGTCGCAGCCCGTCCGGCAGCACCCCCATCCGGGCCTTCGCCGCGGCCGGGTCGGTCCACACGTCCACGCCGGCGACCAGCACCCGTCCGGCGTCCGGGCGGAGCAGACCGGTGACCATCGACAATGTGGTCGTCTTGCCGGCGCCGTTCGGTCCGACCAGGCCGAAGAACGACCCGACCGGTACGTCCAGGTCGATGTGGTCGACCGCGACCCGCGGCCCGAAGGCCTTGGTCAGGCCCCGGAGCACCAACGCCTGGCCGGCCGTGGCGGCCGCCAACTCCTGCGCGCCCGGATATGTCGGCAGGACACCACCACCGGGCGCCGGTCCGTCACCGAAAATGTTCGGATTCCCCATGGCTTCCACCCTGCCACAGCCGTCTGACAGTCCGTGCGCATGAGGATTTCCGCCGTCGCCCGCCCCGACCCGGACGGTTTCTCCGGGGTGGTCAGAACCGCCGGCTGAACCAGCCGATCAGCGCGTCGGCGAAGCCGTCCGGGTCCTCGGCCGCCGACAGGTGGCCGACCCCGGGCAGTTCCACCAGCTCGGCCTCCGGCGCGGTGGCCGCCATCTCCCGGGCGACCGCGGGCGGGGTGACGGCGTCCTGCTCCCCCACGACGACCAGCACCGGGACGGTCGCCGCGGCCAGCACCGCGGTGGAATCGGGCCGGGCCGCCATCGCCCGCTGCCCCCAGGCGATCGTGGTCGGCACGACGGAGCCGGCGATCGCCGCCAGGTTGGCCCGCACCAGGTCGGCGGAGCCGGCGGCGACCAGCGGGGCGATCGCGTCCGGGCCGGCGGCGATGTCGCCCCGATCGGCCCGCTCGGCGGCGGCGCGGCGGCGTTCCAGCGCGGCCTCGTCGTCGGCACCGCTGCGGGTGTCGGCCAGCACCAACCCGGCCACCCGGTCCGG
>JBDHZW010000156.1:0-11582 GCA_039812105.1 Nakamurella sp. | reverse complement strand
TCCACACCTCGGTCGCCCGGTTCCGCGGGTGCTCCGACTCGATCAGGCCCAGCACGGCCAGCAGCTCGACGTCCAGCGCGGTGGTGTGCTCGTCCTGCCCGCCGAGCTTGACCAGCCGGCGCAGTTCCCGGATGCCCAGACCGCCGGACCGCAGGGCCGGCGGCGGGTTCTGCCCGATCAGCTCGAGGAGCCGGCGGACGCGGTCGACGGCCGCCACCGCCTGTCCGGCCGCGGTGCCGTCCACCGTCCGGACCCCCGGGGCGGCGACGCCGTGATCGGGTGGCCGCACCCGGATCGGTCCGAGCGGCTCGTCACCGCGGATCGCCAGGGCAACCTCGCGCGGCAGCTCCACGGTGGTCGGCTCGACCTGGCGCAACAGGCCGGCCGCGATCAGCGGCTTGACCGCGCGACCGACCGCCGACCGGGGGTCGGTGGTGCCGCGGGGTACGCCGTTGGCCAGGCGTTCGAGGATGCCGCGGCCGTTCGGATCCAGCTGGTCGATCGCGGCCCGGGCCTGCTCGACGGTCAGCGACCCGGGTCCGGCCAGCCCGGCCGGGTAGGTGCCCAGCACCGCCAGCACCGCCGCCGGCATGACCACCGACTCGATGCCCCGGACCAGCGCCAACGCCGCCAGCTCGGTCAGCGCCCGGGCGACGGCATCGTCCGGTACGTCGGACCCGAGGAGGGTCCGGACCCGATTCCGGTCGACGGCCCGTTTGTCGGCGTCGAGTGCGGCCAGGGCCTGCAGCACCTGGATATGGAACTGGTTGAGCGATTCCATCGCCCGCCACACCGACGGGCCGGTGTTCAACCGCCCGGCCAGCACCGTCAGGTCGCTCGGGGCCGGCACGGTCAGGTCCGGCCGCGCGCGCAGCAGCGCGACCAGCTCGTGGTCGTCGCGGGAGCGCAGCCAGTCCAGGGTCGAGGGCATCGCATCCACCGTAATGACGGACCGGGCGTGACGGGTGTCCGGTTGAGCGGTTCGTCGGCGGTGGTCCAGAATGGTCCCGGGTGGATCACCGCCCGCCGGACCTGCGCCGACGAGCGAAACCGGACCCGAACGGCAGAACCTAGGAGGACTCGTGGCCGCCAAGCGAGGCAAGGGCGTCGACCCGCATTGGCCCGACCTGCCCGACGGAGCGCACGCGGTCACCGAGACGCACACCGACGTGCAGGGCGCGCTGTCCCCCTTCGGTGACGTCGAGTTCCCGTTGCCGAAGACCCCGTACGTGCACCCGACCACGGTCATCAACCGCTGACCGCCCCCGCGGTCGCCGGCCTGCTGCTGGCGGCCGGTGCGGGTACCCGGTACGGCACGCCGAAGGCACTGGTGGACACCGGCGACGGGCCCTGGGTGCTGCGGGCCCTGGACGCCCTCCGCGAGTGCGACCCGCGGTTGGCGGTGCTCGGAGCGCGGGCGGACGAGGTGCTCGCCCTGCTCCCGGCCGGGGTCGAGGCGGTCCGCAACGAGCGGTTCGAGCGGGGCATGGGGTCCAGCCTGCAGGTCGGGCTGCGGGCGCTGCCGGACGTCGACGCGGCGCTGGTCATGCTGGTCGACCTGCCGGACGTGGGCGCTTCTGTGGTGCGGCGGATCCTCGACGCGGCGAGGATTCCCGGGCGTTCGGCGTTGGTCCGGGCGTCGTATGCGGGGCGGCCGGGTCACCCGGTCCTGCTCGGCCGGGATCACTGGGCGGGCGTGATCGCCTCCGCCGTCGGTGACGAGGGCGCCCGCGGCTACCTCCGCGCCCACCCGCCCACGCTCGTCGAGTGCGGGGACCTGGCCACCGGCGCGGATGTGGACCGGCCCGCCTGACCCGGCCGGTGCGTCCGCGCCGACGGCCGGCCCCGCGCCGGCAGCCCCGGCGTCCACGGCCGGCCGCCGGCCGCCGCGGCCCCGGCTACCATCGCGGGCGTGCCTGCCCCGGAACCGCCCACGCTGACCCATGTCGACGCCACCGGTGCGGCGCGCATGGTGGACGTTTCGGGCAAGTCCGCGTCGGCCCGCGAGGCGGTGGCTTCCGGCGTCGTCCGGACGACGGTCGAGGTCACCGACCTGCTGCGCGAGGGCGCCCTGCCCAAGGGGGACGCGCTGGCCACCGCCCGCATCGCCGGCATCATGGCGGCCAAGCGCACCCCCGACCTCGTCCCGTTGTGTCACCCCATCGCCATCTCCGGGGTGACGGTCGACCTGGCCGTCGCCGACGCCGAGGTGGCGATCACCGCGACAGTGCGCACCGCCGACCGCACCGGCGTCGAGATGGAGGCGTTGACGGCGGTCGCGGTGGCCGGCCTGACGCTGCACGACATGATCAAGGCGGTCGACCCGGCCGCCGTCCTGGACGCGGTCCGCGTCGAGCGGAAGCTGGGCGGCAAGACCGGCTCGTGGACCCGGCCGGTTGCGCGGTGACCCGGACCGCCGTGGTGATCATCGCCTCCAGCCGGGCGGCGGCCGGGGTCTACCCCGACCGGACCGGGCCGATCATCGCCGGCTGGCTGACCGAACGGGGTTTCGACGTCGACGGGCCGCAGGTGGTCGCCGACGGACCGGAGGTCGGGGCGGCGCTGGCCGAGGCGATCGGCGTCGACCTGGTGCTCACCTCCGGCGGCACCGGCGTCTCGCCGACCGATTCCACGCCGGAGGAGACCGCGGCGCTGTTGGACGTGCAGATCCCCGGCCTGGCCGCGGCGATCCGGGCCGAGGGCAGCGACCGGGTGCCCACCGCAGTGCTGTCCCGGGGGCTGGCCGGGGTGGCCGGGCACACGCTGATCGTCAACCTGCCGGGCTCCACCGGCGGGGTGCGCGACGGTCTGGCCGCGCTGGACCGGGTGCTGGATCACGCGCTGGACCAGATCCGCGGCGGTGATCACCGGTGACGGCAGGGACCGGCCGGGTCGGGCTGGCGCGGGTGACCCGGGAGCCGCTGGATCCCGCCGAGCACTACGCCGCCGTCCAGGACCCGGCGGCAGGCGCCACCGCCTCCTTCTCCGGCGTCGTCCGCGATCACGATCACGGGCGGGACGTCACCGAACTCGACTATTCCGAGCATCCCACCGCCGCCGCGGTGGTCGCCGAGGTGGCGGCGGAGATCGCCGGCCGGCCCGGGGTGATCGCGGTCGCCGTGTCGCACCGGGTCGGGTTGCTGCGGGTCGGCGACATCGCCCTGGCCGCATCCGTGTCCGCGGCCCACCGGCGCGAGGCGTTCGCGGCCTGCATCGATCTGGTGGACGAGGTCAAACATCGGCTGCCGGTCTGGAAGCACCAGAAGTTCACCGACGGCAGCGACGAATGGGTCGGAACCGCCTGACCGCATCGACCGAGGGAGCAGCATGACAGACGACGAGCCGATCACCGTCACCGACAACCCGGAGCAGAACCGGTACGAGATCCACGTCGGCGACGCGCTCGCCGGTTTCACCGAGTACCGGCCGCGGGGCGATCGATACTCGTTCGTGCACACCGAGATCGGCGACGACTTCGGCGGGCGGGGGTTGGCCTCCCGGCTGATCAAGGACGCCCTGGACGAGATGCGGGCCCGCGGCATCGCGGTCCTGCCCTACTGCCCGTTCGTCAAGCGGTACATCCAGCGGCATCCCGACTACCAGGATCTGGTGCCGGCCGCCGAACGCGAGAAATTCGAGATCCCGGCCGGCTGATCACTTCTCCTCGACGAGGCTGCGCAGCACGTCCGTGGTGTGCGTGAAGCCGAGGAAGTGCCCGGCACTCAGCACCCGAAGCGCCACGGGCGCGCCCAGCCCCGGTACTCCTGCATCATCCCCGCGCCACCCGCCAGGGCGGCCGCGGCCGCCGCGACCCCGGGGTCGGGCAGCGCCGCCGACGCCTCGTCTCGACGAGGTCGGTCACGGGGCACCGCCGGGCAGCGCGTCACCGGGGAAGCTGCGACCGGGGTGCACGGTGTAGGTGAAGATGCCGGCCCGCACGCCGGGGTCGTCGTCCATCAGCGCGACGGCGTCGTCGAGCCCCACGGTGAGCACGGCGACGCCGCAGATCGGGGAGTCGTCGAGGACGGGCACCACGATCGGCATCCGGCCGTCGGCGCGCAGCGAGAAGTTTCGCCGGCCGTGCTCCCACACGATCGGCTGGGTTTCCGGGGTGCCATACTCCGGTCCTGCGTAGAGCACGACGACCGCGTACTCACGGGTGGTGGCCAGCATCGACTGCATGTCCTCGTCCGAAATCGGCGTCATGTGCAATCCCTCCGTTCGCCGTCGGCGCAATCACCGCGGGAAGCCGACCGTATCGCCGCACGGTTGAAATCGGTTGATGCGAGGACTGCGAAGCGCTGGAGTGTGCCCATGACGAGACCCGGCGGCCGGATGGCCGGCGCCAGCGCCTGGCGCACCATGCACCAGGACAGTTCGGTGACCCAGCACAAGCTCGCGCCCGGGACGCTGCGCCGGGTCGTCTCGTTCGCCCGGCCGTTCCGCCGCGACCTGGTGGTGTTCCTGCTGCTCACCGTCGTCTCCTCGGTGATCGGGGTGGTCACCCCGCTGCTGGCCGGCGACGTGGTGAACCAGATCAGCGGCAACGGCACCGTCCGCGCCGTCGTCACCATCGCGCTGATCATCGGCGGCCTGGCCGTGGTGGACGCGCTGATCTCGCTGGGCACCCGCTGGTACTCGGCCCGGATCGGCGAGGGCCTGATCTTCGACATGCGGACCAAGGTGTTCCAGCACGTCCAGCAGATGTCGCTGGCGTTCTTCACCCGCACCCAGACCGGGGCGCTGGTCAGCCGGCTCAACAACGACGTCATCGGCGCGCAGCAGGCGTTCACCTCGACCCTGTCCGGGGTGGTCGCCAACGTCATCGGGTTGGTGCTGACCGCCGGCGTCATGCTCACCCTGTCCTGGCAGGTCACCGTGATCTCGCTGATCCTGCTGCCGATCTTCGTGCTGCCCGCCCGGCGGTTCGGCCGCAAGTTGCAGGAGCTGACCCGGGAGAGCTACAACCTCAACGCCTCCATGAACACCACGACGACGGAACGGTTCAACGTGTCCGGCGCGCTGCTCGTCGCGCTGTTCGGCCGGCCCGAGGTGGAGGCCGACTCGTTCCGCGACCGGGCCGGTCGGGTCCGCGACATCGGCATCACCACCGCCATGTACGGGCGGATCTTCATCGTGGCGCTGACCCTGGTGGCCGCGCTGGCCACCGCGCTGACCTACGGGCTGGGCGGCACCCTGGCCCTGAACGGCGCGATGGAGCCGGGTGCGGTGGTGTCGTTGGCCCTGCTGCTGAGCCGGCTGTACGGGCCGCTGATGGCGCTGTCCAACGTGCGGGTCGACGTGATGAGCGCGCTGGTCTCGTTCGAGCGGGTCTTCGAGGTACTGGACCTGAAGCCGCTGATCGTCGAGAAGCCGGACGCCGCGACGCTGCCGGCGGGGGAGCAGTCGGTCGAGTTCCGGGACGTGCACTTCGCCTACCCGGGCGCCGACGAGGTGTCCCTGGCCTCGCTGGAGGACGTCGCGGTCAACGACCACAGCCCGCGACACCCGGTGCTGCACGGGGTGTCGTTCCGGGCGGCGGCCGGCGAGCTGGTGGCCCTGGTCGGCCCGTCCGGGGCGGGCAAGACCACCATTTCCCAGCTGGTGCCGCGGATCTACGACGTCGACTCCGGCGCGGTGCTGGTCGGCGGCCAGGACGTGCGGGACGTGACGCTGCAGTCGCTGCGGGACGCGATCGGCGTGGTCGCCCAGGACGCGCACCTGTTCCACGACACGATCCGGGCCAATCTGCTGTACGCCAAGCCGGACGCCGCGGAGGCCGAGCTGATCGCGGCGCTGCGGGCCGCGCAGATCTGGGAGCTGGTCAGCCGGCTGCCGCAGGGTCTGGACACCGTCGTCGGCGACCGTGGTCATCGGCTGTCCGGCGGCGAGAAGCAGCGGCTGGCCATCGCCCGGGTGCTGCTCAAGGCGCCGGCCATCGTGATCCTCGACGAGGCGACCGCCCACCTGGACTCCGAGTCGGAGGTGGCGGTGCAGCGGGCGCTGGCCGAGGCGCTCCGGGGCCGCACCTCGCTGGTGATCGCGCACCGGCTGTCCACCATCCGTAGCGCCGACCGGATCGTGGTGGTCGACCGCGGGCGGGTCGTGCAGTCCGGCTCGCACGACGAGCTGCTCGCCCAGGGTGGTCTGTACGCCGAGCTGTACCGGACCCAGTTCCGGCACCAGGCCGGCCTGGAGACGACCCCGGCCTCCTGATCGAGTGGGCCGGACGCGCCCTTTCCGACGGTCGGGCGGGCGTGTCCTGCACAGTCGGGCGGGCCTGGGCAGGATGGCCCGGTGCCCGCCCACCGCCTGCCCGACCCGCTGACCAGCCACCCCGTCGCCGACCCGCGGGCCGTGGTCCGGGGGGAGACCTACCGGATCACCGTGCTCACCGACGGGCTGCTGCGGCTGGAATACGCCGCCGACGGCGTGTTCGAGGACCGGGCGTCGGCGTTCGCGCTGCACCGGAAGCTGCCGGTGCCGGACTTCGCCGTGCCCGACGCCGGGCACGCGTTGGAGATCGTCACCGACCGGCTGCACCTGGTCTACGACCGGGGCCCGTTCACCACCAGCGGGCTGTCGGTGCAGGTCCGCGGCAACATCAGCAGCTACCACTCGGTGTGGCGGTACGGCGAGCCGGCCGGTGACCTGGGCGGCACCGCCCGCACGCTGGACCTGGCCGACGGGCGGGTGCCGCTGGAACCCGGTGTCGCCTCCCGGTTCGGCTTCGCCGTCATCGACGACTCACGAAGCCTGCTGCTGGAACCCGACGGCTGGGTGGCGCCGCGCCCGCCGGGCCGGACCGACCTGTACCTGTTCGCCTACGGTCACGACTACCCGGCCGCCGTCGAAGCGTTCTACGCGATCAGCGGCCATCCGCCGGTCCTGCCCCGGTGGGCGCTGGGCAACTGGTGGAGCCGTTACCACCGGTACACCGCCGACGCCTACCGGGAGCTCATCGAGCGATTCCGGGCCGAGGGCCTGCCGTTCTCGGTCAGCGTCATCGACATGGACTGGCACCTGGTCGACATCGACCCGGCGCACGGCAGCGGCTGGACCGGCTACACCTGGAACCGCGACCTGTTCCCCGACCCGGACTCCTTCCTGGAGTGGCTGCACGCCAACGGGTTACGGGTAACCCTCAACGTCCATCCGGCCGACGGGGTGCGCGCGTACGAGCAGATCTACCCGGCGATGGCGGCCGCCCTGGGCCGCGATCCGGCGACCGGGGAGCCGATCGCGTTCGACGTCACCGACCGCGACTTCCTGGCCGCCTACTTCGAGGTGCTGCACCGCGAGCTGGAACGCCAGGGCGTCGACTTCTGGTGGCTGGACTGGCAGTCGGGCCCGCACTCCCGGGTGATCGGCATCGACCCGCTGTGGATGCTCAACCATTTCCACTTCCTGGACAGTGTCCGCACCGGGACCGGGCTGACCTTCTCCCGTTACGCCGGACCCGGCAGCCACCGCTACCCGGTCGGTTTCTCGGGCGACGCGGTGATCAGCTGGGCCTCCCTGGCCTTCCATCCCGAGTTCACCGCGACCGCGGCCAACATCGGCTACGGCTGGTGGAGCCACGACATCGGCGGCCACATGCTCGGCGGCAAGGACGACGAGCTGACCGCGAGATGGGTCCAGTTCGGCACCTTCTCGCCGATCATGCGGCTGCACTCGGGATCGAACCCGTTCATCCACAAGGAACCCTGGACCCTGGAGCCCGCCACCCGGGCGGTCATGACGACCTACCTGCGGCTGCGGCATCGGCTGGTGCCCTACCTGCACACGATGAATCACCTGGCCGCGCAGGGCACCCCGTTGGTCCGGCCCATGTACTGGGCCCACCCGGAGCGGGACGAGGCGTACGAGGTGCCCAACCAGTACCTGTTCGGCAGCCAGCTGATGGTCGCGCCGATCACCGGCCCGGCCGACCGGGTCAGCCGGCTCGGCGCCGCCAGCGCCTGGTTGCCGCCGGGTGAGTGGCTCGACATCCTCAGCGGCCGAAGCTATTCCGGCGACCGGAGGGTGGTGGTGCACCGCGAACTCGCCGACATCCCGGTGTTTGCCCGGGCCGGCGCGATCGTGCCGCTGGACGCCGCCGCGGTGCCGGGCAACGACCCGGTGAACCCCGACGCGCTGGAGGTGCTGGTGGTCCCCGGCGCCGACGGCGAATTCGAGCTGATCGAGGACGGGCCCGGCGGGCTCGCCCGGACGACGATCCGCTACGCCGACGCGACCCGGACGGTGACGATCGGACCGGTCCGAGGGGCGGTCGCGGCGGTGCCGTCCCGCCGGACGTGGTCGGTCACCGTGCCCGGCGCCGCACCGTCGGGCACGGTGGAGGCGGCCTCACCGGAACAGGTCTCGCTCACGCTCGGCCCGTCGCCGGTGCCCGATCCCGGCCGCGACCTGTTCCACCGCCTCGACCTGGCCCACCTCGACCACGAGGTCAAGGTGACCGCGTTGCGGGTCTGCACCGAGGACCGCCCCGCCGGCATCCGCATCGGCCACCTGCACGCCCTGCGGCTGCCCCACGCCGTCGAGTCGGCGTTGATCGAGGTGCTCTCGTCGACCACCGGCGGTGCGCACTCCGGATGAGCTCCGCCCGGCGCCCGGCGCCCGGCGCCCGGCGCCCGGCGCCCGGCCGGCATGCCCGGTGCCGGGTCGGACATCGGGGTTGCCGGCGTCGCCGTTGTTGGGTACATTAGTTGAGTAACTAACCACCCAAGCGGTGAACCATGGATCCTTCGGAGGTGACGGTGCTGGACGAGGGGACGCCCCTGTTCATGCAGATCGCCGAGCGTCTGGCGTCGGACATCGTCGAGGGCACCCTGGCCGAGGGTTCGCGCGTGCCCTCGACCAACGAATTCGCCGCCTTCTATCGCATCAACCCGGCCACCGCGGCCAAGGGGATCAACATCCTGGTCGACGACGGGGTGCTGGAGAAACGTAGGGGCATCGGGATGTTCGTCGTCCTCGGCGCCCGTGAACGGCTGATCCAGTTGCGCCGCAAGGAGTTCGCCGAGCAGTACATCGATCCCCTGCTGACCGAGGCCCGCCGGCTCGGCATCACCGCCGACGAGCTGGTGGACCTGATCCGCCGCGCGCCGGAACAACATTCCGTACAAGAGCTTTCGACAGCCCAGGAAGGGGAGGCGTCATGACGGACGCTGTTGTCGTCGACCATGTCTCGCGCCGGTACCGGGGGGTGGCCGCGCTGGACGACGTGTCGGTGGCCTTCGAGGAGGGCACGATCACCGGCCTGCTCGGCCGCAACGGGGCCGGCAAGTCCACCCTGATGCGGATCGTCACCGGCCAGGAGTTCGCCTCCGCCGGCACCGTCCGGGTGCACGGACGCAACCCGGTCGAGCACGACGACGTGCTGCGGACCATGTCGTTCGTCAAGGAGAGCCAGCTCTACCCGGACATCAAGGTCCGGCGGGTGCTGGAGGCCGCCTCCTGGTTCTATCCGCATTGGGACCACCAGCTGGCCGCGCAGCTCGTCGAGGACTTCGACCTGCCGATGAAGCAACGGGTGAAGAAGGTGTCCCGGGGCCAGCACTCGGCCGTCGGCATCGTCATCGGGCTCGCGTCGCGGGCCGAGGTCACCCTGTTCGACGAGCCGTACCTGGGCCTGGACGCGGTGGCTCGGCAGATCTTCTACGACCGGCTGCTGGCCGACTACGCCGAGCACCCGCGGACGATCCTGCTGTCCACCCACCTGATCGACGAGGTGGCCAACCTGCTCGAGCACGTGGTGGTCATCAACAAGGGCCGCATCGTGGTCGACTCGCCCGCGGACGAGCTGCGCGGGCGGGCGATGACCGTCAGTGGGCTGTCCTCCGCGGTGGACGAGTTCGTCGCGCACCGGCAGGTGCTCAGCCGGCAGGGCATCGGCTCGCTGGCCTCGGCCACCGTCAGCGGGCCGCTGGACGACCTCGCCCAGGCCCGCGCCCGGGAGATGAACCTGGAACTCGAGCCGGTGAGCCTGCAGGAGTTCGTGGTGCGCACGGCCGGGCAACCGGCCGGCACCGACCACACGGAGAGGATCAGCGCATGACTGCCGCCGCCATCACCCGGGTCGCCCGGCTGCACCTGGTCGACCGGTTCAGCTACACCTGGCTGGTCTGGGGGGTGCTCGCGTTCACCTTCGCGGTGAACGCCGCGATCTTCGCGGTCATCCCGCAGACCCAGCCGGAGGGGAACTACACGGGCGCGCTCATCACGATCTACATCTTCATGCTCGTCATCGGCGTCCAGGCGGCGACCAAGTTCCTGCCGTTCGCCATGACCCTCGGCGTCAGCCGGCGGACCTACTACACCGGCACGGTCGCCCTGGTGGTGGCGCTGTGCGCGGCGTACGCGGCCATGTTGACGGTGCTGTGGTGGCTGGAGGGCGTCACCAACGGCTGGGGACTGCAGCTGCACTTCTTCCGGGTGCCCTGGATCCTGGACGGCCCCTGGTACCAGGTGCTGCTGACCAACTTCGTGCTGCTGTCCCTGGTGTTCCTGTTCGGCCTCTGGTCCGGCCTGATCTACCGGCGGTTCGCCCTGATCGGATCGGTGGTGTTCTTCGCCGCGATCGTGATCGTCCTGCTGGGCGCCGCCATCCTGGTCACCTGGTGGGAGGCATGGCCGCAGGTGGGGCATTTCCTGGTCAACCTCGACATCGTCAACGCCAGCCTGCTGATCGCCCTGCTCTCGGTGGTCGTCTCGCTCGGCGGCTTCCTGACGATCCGACGCATCACCGTCTGAACGACGAAAGGGCCGCGACCCGATCCGGGTCGCGGCCCTTCGTGGGCGATCGGCCGGTCAGGCCGGGCCGGGCACCTTGAACGGCAGCTTGGCCCCCGACGACTGCGCCGCCAGCGCCATGAAGTACGTCAGCGCCGCCGTGGTGACGACGGCGATGAACACACCGAACGACGGGCCGTGCGACACGTCGTCGTACAGACCCAGCGAACCGGCGTAGGCGAACGTCTGGATCAACACACCGAGCATCAGCACGAACGACGCCGCGGCCGCGTAGACCAGCCACTCCGGCCGCACCTGCGTCGGTTTGAGGATGCCGAAGACGATCAGCGCGTAGACCACGCCGACCGCGACGGCCAGCAGCACCGGCAGCCACCACCACAGCGACCAGCCGTTCAACGAGATGGTCACCGCGATGAACCCGGTGGCGGACACCGACCAGAACGGGAAGAAGCTGACGATCAGGGTGAGCAGCGAGGACCCGAGCACGCCCCAGCCGGCGACGGTCACCTTCGAGGCGTCGAAGCTCGGTGACGGGCCGCCGGCAGCCGGCGGGTAGGCGCCGGGCGGGTACCCCGGCTGACCCGGCTGGCCGGGTGGGCCGTAGGCGCCGGGCGGCGGGTAGCCGCCCTGTTGGTACCCCGGCGGCGGGCCTTGCTGGTAGCCCGGGGGTGGGCCTTGGGGCGCGCTCGGCGGCGGACCCTGCTGGTACCCGGGTGGGGGGCCTTGCTGGTAGCCCGGGGGTGGGCCTTGCGGCGCGCCCGGCGGCGGACCCTGCTGGTAGCCGGGTGGGGGGCCTTGCTGGTAGCGCGGGGGTGGGCCTTGCGGCG
>JBDHZW010000155.1:0-11711 GCA_039812105.1 Nakamurella sp. | reverse complement strand
GCTGTGCGCCGCGGCCACCGCGGCGTCTTCGATGTTCGACACAAACACCGGATGATCGCCCGGTGGCCGCCTTGACCAGCGCAAACACGCCCAAGATCACGAAGTCCGGTTGCAGTACTAATGGACAAGTGCTCACGCCGTAGCCGGCGGGCACGACACCCCATCAGCGATCATCGCCTCCTGGCGCACCGGTGAGGGGCACGATCTGACCCAAGGACTCAAGGTCCGGGCGGCGAGAGTGCTCACCTACCGGCGGCTACCAGTACCAGTCTCTGCCATGTGGTCCAGCAGGGCCTGGTACTTCCCATTAGGCGGTTTGGGTTTCGGTGCGGTCGCCGGACCACTGGGTGTGGAAGGTGCCGGGCCGGTCGACGCGCTGGTAGGTGTGGGCGCCGAAGAAGTCGCGTTGCCCCTGGATCAGCGCCGCGGGGAGCCGTTCGGAGCGCAGCCCGTCGTAGTAGGACAGGGCGGCGGCGAACCCGGGGGTGGGGATCCCGTTACCGGCGGCGTAGGCGGCGACCCGCCGCCACGGGTCCTGGGCGGTGGTGATCGCGTCGGTGAAATACGGGGCCAGCAGCAGCCTCGCCGGCACCTGATCCCGGTCGGGAATGTCGTAGGCGTCGGTGATCCGGTTCAGGAACTTGGCCCGGATGATGCAGCCGCCCCGCCAGATCCGGGCGACCGCGCCCACGTTGATGTCCCACCCGTACTCCGCCGCGCCGGCGTGGATCTCGTCCAATCCCTGCGCGTAGGCCACGATCTTCGACGCGTACAGGGCGACCCGCACATCCTCCACGAACCCGTCCACATCCGCCGGGGCCTGCGGGGTGGGTCCGGGCAGCACCCCGACCGCCGCGGCCCGCTGGCCGGTTTGCGAGGACAGGCCGCGGGCGAACACCGCCTCGGCGATCCCGGACACGGGGATGCCCAGGTCCAGGGCGGTCTGCACGGTCCAGGTGCCGGTGCCCTTCATCCCGGCCGCGTCGGTGACCACGTCCACGAACGGTGCCCCGGTCGCGGCGTCGACCTGCCCCAACACCTGGGCGGTGATCTCGATCAGGAACGAGTCCAACTCGCCGTTGTTCCACTCCGCGAAGATCTGTCCGATCCGGGCGGGGGTCAGGCCGGCGCCGCGGCGCAGCAGGTCGTAGGCCTCGGCGATCAACTGCATGTCGGCGTACTCGATGCCGTTGTGCACCATCTTGACGAAATGGCCGGCGCCGTCGGTGCCGATGTGGGTGCAGCAGGGCACCCCGTCCACCTGCGCGCTGATCTTTTCCAGGATCGGCCCCAACGACTCGTACGACTCCGCCGAGCCGCCGGGCATGATCGAGGGCCCGTTCAGGGCGCCCTCCTCGCCGCCGGAGACCCCGCAGCCGACGAAATGGATCCCCCGTTCGGCGAGGGCGGCCTGCCGGCGGCGGGTGTCGGCGAACCGGGCGTTGCCGCCGTCGATGATGATGTCTCCCGGTTCGACCAGGTCGGCGAGTTCGTCGATCACCGCGTCGGTCGGGTCGCCGGCCTTGACCATGATCAGGATCTTGCGGGGCACCGCCAACGACGCCACGAAATCCGCCGTGGTTTCGGACGGCACGAAGGTGCCCTCCGACCCGTGCTCCTGGATCAACGCCGCGGTCTTGGCGGACGAGCGGTTATGCACCGCCGTCACGAACCCGTTCCGGGCGAAGTTCCGGGCCAGGTTCGACCCCATCACCGCCAACCCCGTCACACCGATATCGGCCAGGGGGGTGGACGCAGCTTCACTCATGACATCAGCCTCCGGTCGCGATGGTGCCGAGAACGCCCCAGAGCCTTCCGCATTCCGGTGGACGACGCACGAGGGGGTCGGTGGAATCGGATCAGGCCAGCGCCGACTTCACCGCGGCGGCGATCCGGGCGCCGTCCGCACGGCCCTCGGCCCGCGCCTGCACGTCCTTGATGACCAGTCCCATCTGCCGCATGGTCGGCGCGGAACCCGTTGACGCGGTCACCGATTCGATTGCCGCGCGCACCAGGGCACCGATCTCGTCGTCGGTCAGCGCCGTCGGCAGGTACGCCGACAACACGTCGGCCTCGGCGCGTTCCTTGGCCGCCTGCTCGGCGCGGCCGGCCCCGGCGAACGCCTCGGCCGCCTCCCCGCGCTTGCGGACCTCCTTCTGCAGGACGGCGATGACCTCGGCGTCGGACAGCTCCTTGGCCTGGGTGCCGGCCACCTCGGCCGTGGTGATCGCGGCCAGCGCCAGCCGCAACGTCGCCGTGGTCAGCGCGTCGCGCGCCTTCATCGCCGCGGTCAGGTCCGCCCGCAGCCGTTCCTTCAGTTCGCTCATCTCGAACCCTCCACTCGGTGCCCCATCGGGCCGGACGCACGTTTCCAGGCGGGCCCTTGACAGTCAAAGCTAATGCTACTAGCTTTTTGGCTATGACTACTAGCTTCATTGATCGTGGCCCCGGTCGGATCGCCTACGACGTCACCGGCGCCGGTTCGCTGATCGTCGCCGTCCCCGGCATGGGCGACCTGCGGAGCACGTTCCGTCATCAGGTGCCGGCACTGATCGACGCGGGATTCCGGGTCGCGACGATGGACCTGCGCGGGCACGGGGACAGCGACGTCGGCTTCGACGCCTATGACGACGAGGCCGCCGCGTCGGACGTGCTCGCCCTGATCGAGCACGTCGGCGGCCCGGCGATCCTGATCGGCAACTCGCTGGGCGCCGGCGCGGTCACCCTGGCCGCGGCCCGGCGGCCCGAGCTGGTCAGCGGGCTGGTGCTGATCGGGCCGTTCGTACGGGACGTTCCCACCAGCGCGGCCAAGCTGCTGCTGTTCCGGGCGATGATGGGCGGGCCGTGGGCGGCGAGGGTGTGGGCGGCGTACCTGCCGTCGCTCTACCCCGGACGGCGCGACGACGACTTCGCGCGGCACCGCCGGCAGATCGTCGAATCACTGCGCCGCCCGGGCCGGCGGAGGGCGTTCACCGCCACCACCCGCACGTCGCACGCGCCGGTCGAGGCCGTCCTAGACCAGGTCAACACGCCGACCCTGGTAGTCATGGGCGCTCGCGACCCCGACTTCCCCGACCCCGCCGCCGAGGCGGCCCTGGTCGCCGACCGGCTTCATGGCCGCGTGGTGCTGGTCGAGGATGCCGGCCACTACCCGCACGCCGAGTTCCCGGAACGGACGACGCCGGCGCTGCTGGCCTTCGTCCGCGAGGTCACCGGGCAGCCGGTTGCCTAGGGCCGGCCTGTCCCGGCCGCTGCTGACCGCGCGAGCCGCCGAGATCGCCGACGAGAACGGTTGGGATCAGCTCACCCTCGCGGCGGTGGCCGGTGCCGTCGGGGTTCGTCAACCGAGCCTGTACAAGCACGTCGAGTCGCTGGCCGCATTGCGCCGGGACGTCAGCGTGGCCGGCGCCCGGGACCTGGCCGACGCGCTGACGAGCGCCGCGGTCGGCCGGTCCGGTCCGGCGGCGCTCGGCGCGATGGCCGACGCCTACCGGGACTACGCCCGTCGGTTCCCCGGCCGGTACGCCGCCTCGGTCGTCGCGCCCGCCCCCGGCGACGAGGAGCACGAGCGGATCGCCGCCCGGGTCATCGAGGTGATCGGGGCGGTGCTCGCCGAGTTCGGGCTGGCCGGCGACGACGTCATCCACGCCATCCGGGCGCTGCGGTCGATGCTGCACGGGTTCGTGGCCATCGAGTCCGCGGGCGGGTTCGCGATGCCGCAGGACCTGGAGGAGAGCTACCGGCGGATGGTGGACGGGTTCGCGGCCACGCTCGCCCACGGCTGACCCCGGCCCGGGCCCCCGGCCCGGGGCCCGGCCACCCTCTGAAGTTGATCATGGTGTTCTGCACCGCAAAATGCGGCGTGTCGCGGATTCGGTCGGCGTGTCGCGTGCGGAGCGCCATGATCAACACGAGAAAACCCGGACGAGAAACCCCCGACCAGAAACCCGGACGTGGTTCACCGGCGGGTGGCGGCGGCGTACACGGTGCGGCGGGGCAGGCCGAAGCGGGCGGCCACCTCGTCGACGGCGTCCCGGCGGGTCCGGCCGGCGGCCACCAGCTCGCCCACCAGTTCGCCCAGCCGCGCCTCGCCCGGCGCGGCCTCCGCCGCACCGACGGCCCCGGCGACGACCAGCGTCAGCTCCCCCCGCAGCCCCGCCTTGGCCGCGGCGACCAGGTCGTCGAGGGTGCCCCGGATGACCTGCTCGTAGGTCTTGGTCAGCTCCCGGCACAACGCCGCCGGCCGGTCCCCGCCGAACGCGTCCCGCATCGCGGCCAGCGCCTCGGTGATCCGGTGCACCGACTCGAAGAACACCATCGTGCGCCGCTCGGCGGCCAGCTCGGCCAGCGCCCGGGACCGCTCGCCGGCCTTGCGGGGCAGGAAACCCTCGAAACAGAACCGGTCGGACGGCAGCCCGGACAGCGCCAACGCGGTGACGACGGCCGACGGGCCGGGGATGCAGGTGACCGGCAGTCCGGCCGCGGCCGCCGCCGCGACCAGCCGGTAGCCGGGGTCGGACACCGACGGCATGCCGGCATCGGTGACCAGCACGACGGTCGCGCCGTCCCGAATCCGGTCCAGCAGTCCCGGGATCCGGGCCTGCTCGACCGCCTCGTAGTACGACACCAGCGATCCGGTCAGCGTGACGTCCAGGTCGGTGGCCAGCCGCCGCAGCCGGCGGGTGTCCTCGGCGGCCACCACGTCGGCCGTCCCGAGCGCCTCGCGCAACCGGGTCGACGCGTCGTCGGCCCGACCCAACGGGGTCCCGGCCAGCACCAGGCCACCGGGCCTCACACCCGCAGTCATGCGGCCACCCTACGATCGTGCGCATGTCCGCCCCGCCGTCCCTGGCCAGCCCGGCCGTCGACGACGAGAAATCCGACGACGACACCGACCGGTCCCCGGAACGGCCCGACCCGGCCGCCACCGTCGTCGCGATCGGCGAGATCCCCCCACTGGAGAAGCCGGTCCGCCGGGCCCGCCGGCTGCTCCCCCCGCCGCCGACCGACCGGGCCCGCGGCTGGGTCGTCACCGGCTTCCTGACGTTCATCGCCGCGCTGGTGCGGTTCGTCGACCTCGGGTACGCCACCGACGGCGGCACCCCCCTGTTCGACGAGAAGTACTACGCCGTCCAGGCGTGGGAGATGCTGCGCAACGGCGGCGTCGAGGACAACCAGGCGTTCGGCGTGGTGGTGCACCCGCCGCTGGGCAAGCAGCTGATCGCCATCGGCGAGTGGCTGCTGGGTTACACGCCGACCGGCTGGCGGCTCGCATCGGCCGTGGCCGGCACCGTGGCGGTGCTGCTGATCATCCGGGTGGCCCGCCGGATGACGGGCTCGACGCTGCTCGGCGGCATCGCCGGCGTGCTGCTGATCTGCGACGGCGTCAGTCACGTGATGGCCCGGACCGCGCTGCTGGACGTGTTCCAGGAGGTGTTCGTCCTTGCCGCGTTCGCCTGCCTGATCGCCGACCGGGACCAGGTGCGGGCCCGGCTGGCCGCCGCAGTGGCCGACGGGAGCATCGCCACCTCGCGGTTCGGCGTGGCCATGGGCGCCCGCTGGTGGCGGTTCGGCACTGGCGTGCTGCTCGGCCTGACCACCGCGGTGAAGTGGTCCGGCGCCTACTGGATCCTGGCGTTCGCCGCGTTGTCGCTGATCTGGGACATGCAGGCGCGGCGCGAGGCCGGGGTGCGTCGTCCGGTGATCGCCGGAATCAGGCGCGACCTGGTGCCCACGGTGTGGTCGCTGGCCGTGGTGCCGGTGCTGGTCTACGTCGGGTCGTGGTGGGCCTGGTTCGCGTCCGAGACGGCCTACCCGCGGCACACCCTGCTGGCCGTCGACAGCAACCGCGCGGACTGGAAGAGCGGGTTCCTGTACGACCTGGCCCACCTGTGGCAGAACACGCTGTGGCAGTGGACCTGGAAGATGCTCGACTTCCACGCCCACCTGCTCACCCCGACCGACCCCAGCAAGCGGCATCCGTGGGAGTCCAAGCCCTGGACCTGGCCGATCGGCACCCGGCCGGTGCTGTACTACGCGCCGGCCGACGGAACCGGCTGCGGCGACGGCGCCACCGACTGCGTGCGCCGGATCTTCCTGATCGGCACCCCGGCGCTGTGGTGGGTCTCGTTGTTCGTGCTGGTCTGGGCGCTGTGGAAGGCGGTCGGCCGGCTGGACTGGCGCTACGCCGCGGTGCTGGTCGCGTACGGCGCGGGCTACCTGCCCTGGTTCACCAACCTGGACCGGCAGATGTACTTCTTCTACGTCACCCCGCTGGCCCCGTTCCTGGTGCTGGGCATCACCCTGGTGCTCGGCGACATCCTGGGCCCGGCGGCGGTGAACGGTCGGTTGTGGGTGGAGCGGAGATACACCTCGATCGCGGTCGTCGCCATGTACGTCGGGCTGGTGGTGGCCAACTTCATCTGGCTCTGGCCGATCCTCACCGGCCAACCGATCACCCACGAACGGCTCACCATGGAGACCTGGCTGCCGTCCTGGGGGTGATCAACTCCGGTCCGCCGCCGCCGGCTGCGGCGAGCGGCAATCCCGTTGCGGTCCAGCCTGTTTGACCCCGCCGCCGGGTGGGTACGGCAGTACCGCACGGCCTCGACCCGGGCCCGGCAGGCAGCATCGCCGGGGTATAGGGTCGGGGCTGGTCGAGCCCACCACGACCGGTGCGGCCGAGTCAGGACAGTCAGCGGACCGTCACGAGCCGGAGGAGACGCAATGGGTGTGTACACGCTGCCGGATCTGCCCTACGACTACGGGGCACTCGAGCCCCACATCTCGGGCACGATCATGGAGCTGCACCACGACAAGCACCATGCGGCGTACGTCACCGGCGCGAACACCACCCTCGACCAGATGGCCGAGGCCCGCGACAAGGACGCCTTCGGCCCGCTGAACGGGCTGGAGAAGAGCCTGGCCTTCCACCTGGGCGGGCACATCAACCACTCGGTGTTCTGGCCGAACCTGTCCCCCGAGGGCGGCGACAAGCCGGACGGCGAGTTGGGCGCGGCGATCGACGAGTTCTTCGGCTCGTTCGACGGCTTCCGCCGGCAGTTCACCGCCAACGCCAACGCCATCCAGGGTTCCGGCTGGTCGATGCTGGTGTGGGACACGCTGGGGCAGCGGCTGAACATCATGCAGCTGTTCGACCAGCAGGGGAATCTGCCGGCCGCGCAGATCCCGATCGTGCTGCTGGACATGTGGGAGCACGCCTTCTACCTGCAGTACCGCAACGTCAAGGGCGACTACGTCAAGGCCTGGTGGAACGTGGTCAACTGGGCCGACGCGACCGCCCGGTTCAACGCCGCCCGGGCCAACACCGGCGGGCTGATCGTCCTGTAGCCGCATTGGCGAGAATGGGCCGGACTCCTCGGGGTCCGGCCCATTTTGCTGTGCCGGGGGCGGGGCGCCGGCTTGCTGCGCTGATCGAAGTCTCGCGAAAAGCGGCAAAACGGGCGCGGATTCGGGACTTGGATCAGCGCACCCGCAGTCAGCGCCACGCCGCCGCGCCCCGGGCCATCGATTCAGCGCAGGCCGAGCCGTGCCGCCAGCCGCAGGGCGTCGTGCGGGGCGTGCGCGTCCCCGTCGTTGTCGAAGTAGACGCACACCTGCCGCACCCCCGGCGCCGACGCCCAGCCGCGGACCCGGTCGGCCCACCAGTCGATCCCGGCGTCGGAGTAGCCGCTGCGGTACATCTCCTGATCGCCGTGCAGCCGCACGTACACCAGGTCGGCGGTGACCTGGTCGACCCAGGTGTACCGGCCGGCGGTGTCGGCGACCACCAGCGCCACGTCGGACCGGCGGCACAGGTCGTAGAACTCCTCACCGGCGAACGAGTCGTGCCGCACCTCGACCGCATGCCGCACCGGCGCGGCGGGGTGAGGGAACTCCAGGTCGGGGTCCTCGCCGAACCGGTCCTGAATCCGGCCGACCCCACCCTGCGCCAGCGCGGCCGCCGCCCCGACGGTCCGGGGCAGGGCGGCGAAGAACGCGGCCACCCGCTCCGGCCGGAACGAGAGCATCGGCGGGAGCTGCCACAGGATCGGCCCGAGCTTGGGTCCCAGCTCCAGCACCCCGGAGGCGAAGAACGCGGCCAGCGCGTCGTCGACGCCGGCCAGCTTGCGCATGTGCGTGATGAACCGGCTGCCCTTCACCGCGAACAGGAAGCCGTCCGGCGTGCCGTCCCGCCAGCGGGCGAACGACGACGGCCGCTGCAGCGAGTAGAACGGCCCGTTCAGTTCGAGGGTGTCGAACACCCCGGACACGTATTCCAGCTCGCGCCGCTGCACCAGCCCGACCGGGTAGAACGCGCCGCGACGCCAATGCGGATAGCGCCAGCCGGACAGGCCGATCCGGATCTGCGCCGTCACCCGGGCGACGAGTCCCCCGCCGAGCCGCCACCGGAGGAGCCCAGCGCCGACTCGATCCTGGCCACCTTGCCGGCCAGCTCATCGGTATGACCGGGCCGGATGTCCGCTTTCAGCACGAGCGAGACCCGGCTGCCGTACCGGCCGACGACGTCGCAGCACTGCTTGACGACGGCCAGGCACTCGTCCCAGTCGCCCTCCAGGGTGGTGAACATCGAGTCGGTCCGGTTCGGCAGCCCGGACTCGCGGACCACCCGGATCGCCTCCGCCACCGCCGCCGACACCGACCCGGACCCGTCGACGCCGCCGAGCTCGCCGACACCGGCCGGGGCGACCGAGAACGCAACCAACATGCCCGTCACGGTAGCCCGCGCGGCCCCACCCCAAACCCGGCGGGCAACCCGCGCATCCGACGTCGGCGACCTGCCGGCCCACCCGCTGACGGCCCGCCCCCCTCCCTACGATGGATGCGATTCGGCCACCCCCGGAACCGCCGTGCGCGGGACCCGACCGGCGGCCACGACAAGCACCATCTCGGCCGGCGCGACGCGGCCGATCACCACGGGGGTCGCCATGAACGCACCGGTCAAGGACTCGCGAACCCCGACCCCCGACGGCCCCGACCGGGCCGCGCGGATCCGCCAGTTCCTCGTCGCCCAGGGCCGCCAGGCCGGTCGCAGCCCGGTCACCATCGGCCTGGTCGTGCTGATCTGGGTGCTGGGCGCGGTCACCGGCAGCCTGCTCGACGGCCCGTCGGCCGACACCGACTCCGGGGACAACCTGCTGGCCGCCGTCGGCGCCGGCGCGCAGAACCTGACCAACGGGCACGTGTGGACGTTCGTGACGTCGGCCCTGTTCGCCGGCGACCTGATCACCTACATCGGCTCCACCGTGCTGCTGCTCGCGGCCGGCGTGGTGTTCGAACGCCGGCACGGCAGCCTGCGGACCGCGTGGCTGGCCCTGGTCATCCAGGCGGTCGGCGCCGGGCTGGGCGTGGTCGCCATCTGGCTCGCCTCCCAGCTGGACTGGACCTGGGCGGACGACCTGGCGGCCGAGTTCGCAGTCGGGCCGTCGATGCTGGTGGCGGGCCTGCTGATGGCGTTCAGCGGCGGCTGCTCGGCGCTGTGGCGGCGGCGGATCCGGCTGACCGTGCTGACCGTGTGCCTGGTCATGCTGCTCTACGGCGGGCAGGCGATCGACGTGCTCCGGATGAGCACCGCGCTGGTCGGGCTGGCCGCCGGGGTGCTCGTCCTGCACACCGGCGAACGGCACCTGACGGCCCGGTCCAGCCGCCGGGAGGTGCGGGTGCTGGTCGCGCTGGTGGTCGCGGCCACCGCGCTCGGCCCGATCCTGGTCGCGTTCACCGGTGGCGGCGGTATCGACGCCCCGTTCGCCGCCGTCGCGCTGCTGTATATCGGCGTCGACGTGGCGTACGGCAACCCGCTCGGGCTGGCCGACACGATCATGGCGTTGATCCCGGCGCTGCTGGTGCTGGTGATCGCCGCCGGTCTACGCCGGGGCCGGGCGTTCGGCTGGTGGGCGGGCGTCGTCATGCACGTCCTGCTGGTGCTGCTCGGCGCGATCTTCATGGTCGCCTACTTCCAGTCGCTGCAGGAGCTGGGCGACGACCTGGTGGACGACGGCTTCAACTACGTGCTCTACCTGCTGCCGTTGGTGCTGGTGCCGGCGGCGATCCTGCTGCTGCTCCTGCTGACCCGCCGGGTGTTCACCGTGCACGCGCCGGCCGGCACCTACCGGCGGTTCGGCCTGGTGGTGCTCGGCACGTTCATCGGACTGTGGGTCCTGTACGTGGTCGTGGGCGCGACGATGACCGGCAGCTTCGTCATCGGCGATCCGCCGGACAGCGGGCGGCCGACCGTCGGCCAGTTCGTGCTGGACTTCCCGCTGCAGCTGCTGCCCAACGGCTACGACGACATCGTCGGGCCGGACATCACCGCCACCGGCGGGTTCGCGTCGTTCGTCGCCGACTGGGCGCCGGTCGCCTTCTGGCTGGTGGTGCTCGTCGGAATGCTGCGCACGTTCGTCACCGCGCAGGTGACCAGCCACGACGCTGACCGGGAGCGGGCCAGGGAGATCCTGCGGCGGCACGGCATCACCACGCTGGCCTACATGACCACCTGGGACGGCAACAGCTACTGGTTCTCGTCCGACGGCGGCTCCTACGTCGCGTACCGGGTGGAGGGCGGCGTGGCCATCACCACCGGCGACCCGGTGGGCCCGGCCGCCGACCTGGACCGCACGATCACCGAGTTCATCGCGTTCTGCAACGACCACGGCTGGACGCCCTGCCTGTACAGCACCACCGAGGCGACCAAGCAGGTGACCGACCGGCTGGGCTGGCCCAGCCTGCAGGTGGCCGAGGAGACCGTGTTGCGGCTGGGCTCGCTGGCGTTCTCCGGCAAGAAGTTCCAGGACATCCGCTCTTCGATCAGCCGGGCGAAGAAGTCGGGAATCGGCGCCGAATGGGTCGTCTTCCCGACCGCGCCGCTGGCCATCCGGGACCAGATCGAGGCGATCTCCGAGGAATGGGTGTCGGACAAGGCGCTGCCCGAGATGGGCTTCACCCTCGGCGGCATCAACGAGTTGAACGACGCCAACGTGCGCTGCCTGATCGCCGTGGACGGCGATCGCACCGTGCACGGGGTGACCAGTTGGATGCCGTCCTACCGGGACGGGCAGCCGGTCGGCTGGACCCTGGACTTCATGCGCCGGCGCAGCGCCGGCGACGTCAAGGGGATCATGGAATTCCTCATCGGCACCGCCGCGCTGGACGTGCAGACCGAGGGCGCCGAGTTCCTGAGCATGTCCGGAGCCCCGCTGGCCCAGGCCAACCCGGACGAGGAGCTGACCGGCGTGCAGAAGCTGCTGGAGTTCATCGGCCGGACGATGGAACCGGTGTACGGCTTCCGCTCACTGCTGAAGTTCAAGGCCAAGTTCCAGCCCGACTACGAGCCCATGTACATGTGCTACCCGGAGACCGCGGCGCTGCCCCGGATCGGCCTGGCCATCAGCCACGCGTACCTGCCGCACCTGACCATCCCGCAGACCGTCCGGATGGTCGGCGAACTGCGTTGACCTGCGGCTTCGCAGCTGAGAGGCGCGCGAGTCAGCCGCCGGCGGCGGCGACCGCGGCGGCCAGCTCGTCGCGGGTCATCGTGGACCGGCCGGGGATGTCCAGCCGCTGGGCGGTCCGGTACAGTTCGGCCCGAGTGGGCTGACGACTCGACGGCTCCGCCGCCCCGGCGGTGGCCGGCGACTCGGTGACGGCCGGCCGGCGCGGGGCGGGTCGCGGCACCGGGCGGCGGGTCCTGGCGG
>JBDHZW010000154.1:0-11746 GCA_039812105.1 Nakamurella sp. | reverse complement strand
CCGAGATCACCGCCGGCGGCGGCCGCGTCGCCTGGGTGTGCGGGGATCTGTCCGACCGGTCCGGCGTGCGGGCCGCCGCAAACGCGGCCGCCGGCCACTTCGGTGAGCCCGACATCGTCGTCAATTCGGCCGGGATCAACCTGCGCCCACCGCTGGGCGAACTGGGCGACGACGTCTGGGACACCACGATGGCGGTCAACCTGACCGCGCCGTTCCTGCTCGGGCAGCGTTTCGGCCCGGGCATGGCCGGCCGCGGCTACGGCCGGTTCATCCACATCAGCTCGCAGCAGGCGCACCGGGCCTTCGTGGACAGCGGCGCCTACGGGGTGTCCAAGGGCGGGCTGGAGGCGCTGGCCCGGTCCCAGGCCGAGGCCTGGTCGTCGTCCGGAGTCACCAGCAACGTGCTGGTGCCCGGGTTCGTGCTGACGCCGCTGAACGCCCGGCTGTCCGCCGACCCGGACCGGGTGCGGGCGCTGGCGCAGCGAACCATGGTCGGCCGCAACGGGTTGCCGACGGACTTCGCCGGAGCGGCGGTGTTCCTGGCCGGACCCTCGGCCGGCTACGTCACCGGGCAGTCGATCTTCGTCGACGGCGGCTTTTCGGTGCACTGATCCACACCGCTCCCGTCCCGGGTGCATCCCGGAGGTCAGGCCAGCCCGTAGACCTCCGCGAACGGGTCCCAGCCGGCGTCGGCATGCCGATCGAGTTCGACCTCCCGGGCCGCGTCGGCGGCGGCCGGCTCGCCGGGCGCACAGGGTGATCGGGCCGATGACGTCGAGCAGCTCGAAGCCGTCGAACGGCACGATGCCGACCTGCCGTCGATGGGTCATCCGGCGATTGTGCCGTTTCTGGCGACTCGCCCGGGGCGAGGGATGCCGGGCCGGACGCGCCCGTTCATGCTGGCGTCATGTGCCTGTTCGTCATCCTGCTGTTCTTCGGTCCCCGCGCCGGGATCGCCCTGTGGTGGATCTTCGAGCCGCTGCGCTGGAGCGCGACCTTCGACAGCTTCTGGTTGCCGTTCCTCGGCTTCCTGCTGGCCCCGTGGACCACGCTGATGTACGTGCTGGTCGCGCCGGGTGGGGTCACCGGGTTCGACTGGCTGTGGCTGGGCCTGGCGATCATCATCGATCTGGCCAGCTACGGCTCCGGCGGCCGGTACGGGCAGAAGCGGCGCAGCGTCCCGGCCTGACCGCCCACCCCGATTTGATCATGCAGGACACGCCCTTATCCGCGCCGGATAAGGGCGTGTCCTGCATGATCGTTTCGGGGTGGGCGGGACTGTCGGACGCCTCGGACATGATGGGGGCATGACCCGTTCCACCGCCGCCACCCCGGCCGCCGATGTCCTTGCGCACGTGATCTCCACCGTCGCCGGCGCCGACGCCCGCCCGCGTGCGGATCAGATCCGGGCCGTCGACGAACTCGTCGAGCACCGCCGGCGGGTGCTGGTGGTGCAGGCGACCGGGTGGGGCAAGTCGGCGGTGTACTGGGGCGCGACCGCCGCGTTGCGCGGCCGGGGGGCCGGGCCGACGCTGGTGGTGTCCCCGCTGCTGGCGTTGATGCGCGACCAGATCGCCGCCGCCGAACGGGCCGGCCTGCGGGCGGCGACCATCAACTCGACCAACGTCGACGACTGGGCGGCCGTGCTGGACGAGTTGCGGGCCGACCGGCTGGACCTGCTGCTGGTCTCCCCGGAGCGGCTGGCCAACCCGCGGTTCGCCGCCGAATTGCCGGACCTGCTGTCCCGCTGCGGGATGCTGGTGATCGACGAGGCGCACTGCGTCTCCGACTGGGGCTTCGACTTCCGGCCCGACTACCAGCGGCTGACCCGGATCCTGCTGCGACTGTCCCCCGACACCCCGGTGCTGGCCACCACCGCGACGGCCAACGAGCGGGTCACCGCGGATGTCGCGGCACAGCTCGGCGACGACACGGTGACCCTGCGCGGGTCGCTGGCCCGGGCGTCGCTGCGGCTGTCGGTGGTGCCCGGACTGAGCACGCTGGAGGGGTACGCCTGGGTGGCCGACGCGCTGGCCACGATGCCCGGCTCCGGCATCGTGTACGTGCTGACGGTGGCCGAGACCGAGCGGCTGGCCGGGTTCCTGACCGAGCGCGGGCACGATGTGGCCGCCTATTCCGGGCAGACGCAGAACCGGGAGGAGCTCGAGGACCGGTTGCGGCGCAACGACATCAAGGCCCTGGTGGCGACGTCCGCGCTGGGCATGGGGTACGACAAGCCGGATCTGGCGTTCTGCCTGCACCTGGGGTCGCCGTCGTCGCCGGTCGCCTACTACCAGCAGGTCGGCCGGGCCGGGCGGGCCCTGGACGATGCCGTGGCGGTGCTGGTGCCGGGGGCGTCGGACGAGCGGATCTGGGAGTACTTCGCGACGGCCGGCATCCCCACCGACGACATGGTGCGGAAGGTGCTGGGGGCGTTGGAGGACGGCGGTGGGGCGCCGCAGAGCCTGCCGGCGATCGAGGCGGCGACCGGCATCCGCCGCGGCCGGTTGGAGACGCTGCTGAAGATCCTGGCCGTCGACGACGTGGTCGCCCGGGATGGGTCGGGCTGGCGCGAGGGCGAGCGGCCCTGGGTCTACGACGAGGCGAAATGGTCGGCGCTGCGCAAGGTCCGGTCCGCCGAGGCGGACCTGATGCGCCGGTACGCGCACGGTGAAGGGTGCCTGATGCAGTTCCTGCAGCAGGCCCTGGACGACCCCGACCCGCACCCCTGCGGCCGGTGCTCGGTCTGCACCGGCACGTTGCCCGCGCCCGGCGCGTCACCCGACCCGGCGACGGTGACGGCGGCGCAGCGGTTCTTCCGCGGCCAGGACGTGGTGGTCGAGCCGCGCAAGCTGTGGCCCAGCGGGCTGCCCGGCCGCAAGGGGCGGATCGCCGGCCTGCAACCAGGCCGGGCGCTGGCGTTCGCCGACGACCCGGCGTGGGCGCAGGTGCTGGCAACGCTCTGGCGCGCGGACGGCCCGGCGCCGGCGGAGGTGCTCGACGGGATGGTGGAGGTGCTGCGCCGGTGGTCGCGCTCGTGGGAGCGGCCGACCGCGGTGGTGTCGATGCCCTCCCGCCGGTTCCCCCAGCTGGTCGGCTCGGTGGCCGAGCACATCGCCCGGATCGGCCGGTTGCCGCTGGTCGACGCGCTGGAGGTGACCGGTCCCCCACCGTCGGCCGAGGTGTCGTCGGCGGTCCGGGTGCGGGAATTGTTGGCCCGCACCGCGTTACGGACCGGGGTCGAGCTGGGCGGTCCGGTGCTGCTGGTGGACGACGTGATCCGCACCCGGTGGACGGTGACCGTCGCATCGGCGCTGCTGGTCGAGGCCGGGGCCGGCGCCGTGTTGCCGCTGGCGGTGCATCAGCTGCCGTGAAGCATTTCTATAAAGCGAGGGTAGAATTATGGACATGGCATTGAGCATCAAGAACCCCGAGGCCGAGCAGTTGGTCCGGCAGCTCACCGCACAGACCGGCGAGACGGTGACCCGGGCGATCATCGTGTCGTTGCGCGAACGACTGGATCGCCTGGAACGGTCACCATCCGAAGTACGCGCCGCGAAGGCGGCACGTCTCCACCGCATCTCGGCCGACGCTGCGGGGCGTTGGGTCGAGCCATATCGAAGCACCGATCACGGCGACCTGCTCTACGACGAGAATGGGCTGCCCCGTTGATCGTCGACACTTCCGCCGTCATTGCGATCCTGCTTCGCGAACCCGAGGCCGGTTCATTCATCGAGGCACTGCTGGACGCTCCGACGTCCCGGATGTCGGCGGCGACCTACGTCGAGTCTGCGATCGTGGTCGACGCCAACCGCGACCCGGTGCTCAGCGCCCGGTTCGATGAACTCGTCGACGAAATCGAGGTCGTGCCATTGACCCGTCAGCACGCCGAGGCTGCCCGGCGGGCCTACCGCGATTACGGCAAGGGCAGTGGGCATCCGGCCGGACTCAATCTCGGGGACAGCTTCGCGTACGCCCTGGCTCGGACGTCCGGCGAGCCATTGCTTTTCAAAGGCGATGATTTCCTCCATACGGACCTCGAACCCGCCGTTCCCGCTTGACCTTGACGCGGCGTCAAGGTCTTGACTGGCGAGTATGCGGATCGGCGAACTGGCGGGCCTGGTGCGAGTGTCCACCCGGACCATCCGGCACTCCCACCATGTGGCGTCGCTGACCCCCTTGCACGCCGCAAACGGTTCACTCGATGGCCGGCGTCACCAGGCCCGCCGCCCCATTCGGGCCAGCAGCACCACTTGCCGGGACGCACCCTCGGGCGCGACCACGCCCGGCTTGCAGACACCGTCGGTGTACATCGCATCCCCCCACGATTCGATGCTCGCCTCCATCCGGTCGAGTTCCGTTTCGGTGAACTGGGTGTCGCCGTCCACCGCGGACGCGATGTCCCAGCGGTGCACGACCATGTCGGGAACGTAGAAGTTGCCGAGGGTCGCACCGACGGTGGTCGAGCCGAAGTAGCCGTCGTATGCGGTCGCGACGACGTCCGGCCGGGCGAGCAGATCACCGACGGCACCGGCGTGGACCCGCCAGGCAACCGCCGGCTCCGCATCCGGGTCGGCCGGCAGGTCGAACCCGCGGCCGGTGAGAAAATCGCGCTGGGTCTCGATCAGGTGCCGCACGACGTCCCGCGCCGTCCAGCCCTCACACGGGCTGGGCCGATCCCATCGATCGGCGGGCACGGCATCGAGCAACGTGGTCAGCGGGGCGTTGGCCTCCGCGTAGCGTTCGTGCGTGCGGTTCTGCTGGGTGGTCGTCATGGCCGGGAACGCTATCGCCGCCGGGGTGGCCGGCGATTGATGAAACCCGACCGGATCGAGCGCGCCCATCTTCGCGATCCACGCGACCTGTCGCACACCATCCACCGGTACCCGCCGCCCGGCGACCTGACCGGGTTGGTTCAGCGGTTCTGGATCCCGGTGTGGTCGGTCGACCCCGGACGCGAGGCGGTGCAGCGGGTGTTGCAGTATCCCTGCGCCCAGCTGGTCATCACCGACGAGTACGCCCGCTTCTACGGCGTGACCTCCGGCCTGTCGGCGACGACCCTGGCCGGCGACGGCTGGGCGGTCGGCGTCATGTGTCAACCGGCCGGCGGGTTCCTGGTCGCCGGCCGGTCGATGGCCGACGTGCGGGACCGCCACGTCGATCTCGCCGAGGTGCTGGGGCCGACCTCCGTCCCGCTCACCGCCGACGTCCGGGCGGCGATGACCCGGCCCCGGATGCCCGAGAGCCACGCCGCCGCGATGGCCCCGATCAATGCCGCCCTGCGCGCGCTCCTCCCGGTCGACGACGAGGGCCTGCTGGTCAACCGCATCGTCGAGCACGTCGAAGGCCACCCGGACGTGCTGCGGGTCGCTCAGGTCGGCGAGCGGTTCGGCCTGTCCGAGCGCGCACTGCAGCGGCTGGTCCGTCGTCGGGTCGGGCTCTCGCCCAAGTGGCTCATCCAACGCCGCCGGTTGCAGGAGGCGTCGGCCCGGCTGCGGGAGCGACCCGGATCGCTGGCCGTGGTGGCCGCCGAACTGGGCTACGCGGACCAGGCCCACCTCACCCGGGACTTTCGGTCGGTGACCGGGATGACGCCCGGCGAGTTCGCGGCCCGTTACGGGTGACCGTCCGGCACCGGCCCTCGGCAGTCGTGAACCACCGCCATCCGTGAGCCCGTGCCGGTCCGCGTCACTCGGCCGATCTGCCGGATGAGCCGGGGCCGGCCGCGAGCTCACGCTCCAGGCGGGTGACGCGCTCCCGCGCGGCGGCCAGGGGGTCGCGCGGGACCTCGTTCATTCCGCACCGCATCAGTTCGTCACCGTCGAGTTGGTGATCACCGGAGCACCGTTGCCGAGATAGAAGATGCCCGGGTAGTTCTGGAAATGCGGGTCGCTGCTCTGCCCGCTCGGCGCGTAGGTATTGCCCTTGATCGTCGAGCCGTCGATGTACAGATGCCCGGTCCGGTCGTTGCTGACGTAGAAGATCGCGCTGCCGCCGGCCTTGGCGGTGTTCTTCTCGATGTCGGTGCCGGCGATCCGCAGGTCGTAGGTATCGCCGTCGGTGTAGATCGCCCCGCCGCTGCCGCCGCCCGGCGTCCCGGAGTTCGGCGGGTTGGAGCAGCAGCCGACCGCGTTGTTGTTCGTGATCAGGCTGTTCAGCACGGTGATCGGGGTGCGCAGGCCGCTGATCGCGCCGCCGTTGGAGCAGCTGTTGCTCTGCCCGCTCGCCCCACCGAAGGTGCTGTTCACGATGGCGACCGGATCCTGATTCCGCGCGGCGTAGGAGTTGTCCAGGTCGTTCGGCGTCGCCGAATGCTGGGCCAGCACCCGGATCGCCGCGCCGCCGAGGTCGGGACCGTTGCTGGCGCAGGTGTTTCGCACGAACACCGAGTTGACGACCTTGAGCCGACCGCCGAGGGCGAAGATCGCGCCGCCGCCGTTGCTGCCCTGATCGGTGTCACCCGGCGAGACGTAGGTCGAGTTGGTCGCGTTGCCGTCGGCGAACGTCAGATTCTGGACGGTGACCTGCGGATACGTCGGTGCGTACAGGCAGTTGCCGGACACCGAGCCGAGCGTCGTGTCGCAGGTGTCGATGTACAGGATCCGGTTGGCGTTGCCGCCGGAAAGGGTCACCTTGCCGCCGCCGTCGATGACCAGCTTCTGGATGCTGTTGCGCACCTTGAGCGTCTGGGTCAGCGTGATGGTGACCGGGCTGGCACCGCAGTTGAAGGTGATGACGCCACCCGCCGCGACGGCCGACACCACCGCCGCCGACGTGCAGCTCGCGGCCGTTCCGTTACCGATCACCGTGGTCGGCTGGCTGACGTTCTCCAGACCCATGCCGGCCGGGACGGTCGCGGTCCCGTTCGGATTGCCCGGGTTGAAGCCCGTGGAGCCGGTGGCATTGCTGACGGTCACGCTCACCGTCGCCGAGGTGGTGCTGTTGCCGGCGGCATCCCGGGCGATCGCCCGGATGCTGTGCGTCCCGTTGGCCGCAGTGGTCGAATCCCAGTTGATGCCGTACGGCGACGACGCGTCCGCGGCACCCACGTTCGCGCCGTCGACCTGGAACTGCACGCTCGTGACGCCCACGTTGTCGCTCGCGGTCGCCGAGAGCGGGACCGAACCGGACACGGTGCCGCCGGCCGCCGGCGCGGTGACCGACACGGCGGGCGCGGTGCTGTCGGGCGGTGCGGTCGTGGTCGCCGCCGGGATCTCGATCAGCGCGAGATTCCAGCGGTCGTTGGTGGGCGCGGTGTCGTTGATGGTGACCGCCGCGGTGCCGGTACCCGGTGACGTCTGCCGCTGCACCCAGAAGGTGTCTCCGGCCGCGGGCAGGAACTCGTCCACCTTGGTCTGGGCGGACCCGACCGTGCGGGTCACCGCCCGGTCCCAGTCGTTGCCGGCGGCCCACACCCACGACCCGGATCTGGTCGGCGTGAGCGTGGCGGTCGGCGCGCCGGACCGGCCGGCGGCGGCCACGGTGGCCCCGGTCGCGCTGGTGTCGGCGCCGGTGAAGGCGGTGACCACCATCGATCCGACGTAGGAGCCGTTGCCGCGGGTGGCGGTGACGACCAGGTTGCTGACGGTCGACGGCGCGACCGCCTGCCAGATTTCGCTGGTCCCCCGCTGCGCGTTCGAGCGCTGGCGCAGCGTCCACGCCAGGCCGCCGCCGGTGACCGACGTGAAGGTCTGCCGGGTCGTTCGGCCACCGTCGGACATGACGAACGCCAGAATCAGCTCGCCCGGCTGCGACGTGCTCAGGGCCGGGGAGCTGACGCTGGTCGACGCCGTGGACTGGTGGGTGACGACTTGCTTGTCGACGGCCAGCGGGGTGGCGGCGGCCGCCCGGGTCGAGGGCAGCAGCAGCATCGCGCCGAGGAGCGTCAAGGCCGCGGCCACGAACGGGAGCCGTCGTGTTCCGCTGTTGCCGGTGGCGCCCGGCCGCATACGCATCATGTGTCGTCCGATTCTTCGGTGGAGAGCCGGCCGATGAATTCCACCGACGGCCGGCAGGGTGCGCATGTCGATGCGCGCGCACGGACTGTAGCGGACACCGAAACAGCAACGACCGACGAAAGTTCGCGTGACGAAGACCTCGCTGTCCGGCCCGGCCGGGAATGTCGGGAAGAACAAGATCGAAATCACTCGTCGTTATAACGGAACGATCACAACGGCGTGGGATTACGACAGTCGAGTGAGATTTCGGAGGCGGTGCCCTCAGCGCCGGGCTGTCAGCCGCTCGCCATCGCCGATCGCGACGGAGCCGCCCGTGACACTCGGGTATCCGCCGATCAGTGGACGGGTCGTTCGTCACCGGGACCGGAGTCAGCCGGCCCGACCAGCTCGGCCTCCCGGAGCGCCGCGCCGAGGAAACGCAGCGCCCGGGCGGTGCGATCGGGCACCTCGGGACCGATGTGGCCGGCGCCCTCGACCAGCCGGAACTCGTGGTCGATGTCCAGCGAGGTGAGCAGCCGGTCGAGGTAGGCCGCCCCGTCGTAGAGGCGGAACTCGTCGGCCGCGCCGCAGTCGATCCAGATGGGCAACCCGGCGCTCAGTATCGCAGCGCGATTCGCCCGCGCCAGCGCGGGAACGCAATTCTTCCGGTACCGATCGAGATCCTTGCCGATGGCCTCGTGCAGATCTCGGAGCACCGACGGCAGGTGCTCGTCGTCGACGTCCGCCGGGGTCTCGCCGGGGAAGACGGCCGGTGAGAGCGCGGCGACCGCGACCCACTCGGAGGGTCGGGAGAACGCCAGCTTGAGGGCGCCGTAGCCGCCCATCGATGCCCCGAACACGACCCGACGGGTGACCGGGCCGTACCGTTCCGCGACGTAGGCCGGAAACTCGTCGGCGACGAGCGTCGCCCACCGGCCGGCGCCCTCCCAGTCCAGGTAGAAGCCGTCCAGGGTGGGCGTGCTAGGGCAGGCGACGACCGCCCGCGGCAGCTCGCCGCGGGAGCGGAGTTCGTCGTAGATCGGCCTGGCCACCTCCAAGGACGCCGACGACGACATCGCCCCGTGCAGGTGCAGGACCAGCGGCAACGGCTCGTCGTCGGCGCGGTCGGCGGGCAGCAGCACCTGATAGTCGACCTCGGCACCGGCCGCGTGGGACGCGAAACTCGCGTGCTCGAGATGGGAGGCGGGCGGCGGACCGTCGGGTGTCATGGAGATCAGCGTGCCCTACGTACTCGCGACCCGACGACCTCATCGAGGTCGGCGAGCGCGGTGGTCACCGCACACCGGCCGTGGAAGAAGCCGAGTTTCTCGTGGCGTCCCGGACGGCGGGGTCGCCCTGCCGCCCGATCACCGGTTCGAGGCGTTCGGCGCGCCCCTCCAGAGCCGCCGCCTGTCGACGAGCCGTTGCCGCTGGTCCTGCACCGTCGGCGAGCGGCCGGCTTCGGGAAGAATCCTGGTCGGAAATGGCTTGACAGTGGCATCGCGCCTCCGCCGTCGTGGCCAGGCGGTGCCGTCGGACCGGAGGCAACCTTGGACGAGAAGATCGCCGACGCTCTGCACCGCAGCCAGGTAATCGACCTGACGACGACCGGCCGCCGCAGCGGTCAGCCGCGGACGATCGAGATCTACCTCCACGAGAAGGACGGGACGCTGTTCATCACCGGGATTCCCCGGGCCGACCGGACACGCGACTGGATCCACAACATCACCGCCGACCCGCGGGTCGTCGTCCACCTGAAGCAGTCCGTCGACGTCGACCTGCCGGCAACGGCACGTGTCGTCACCGACCCCGACGAGCGCCGCCCGCTGATGGCCGCGGCGGCCCAGCACTGGGGCAGAACCGACGTCGACGAGATGGTCCGGCACAGTCCGCTCATCGTGCTGACGACGAACTGACCGGCTGCTGGACGCCAGGGTTGGCTCGGTCGTGTTGGCTGGCTCGAGCCGTGGGAAGCGGTGCTGGCCGGCGCGGTTGATGGCGCGTCGCGCTCACAGCTGTGGCGCGGTGAAGGGTGAGTCGGGGGTGACGATCGTGGTGACCGCCTCGGTGACGAGGTCCACCGTCACGAAGTCCGCACCCTGCACGGATGCCGTGACGTCGGTGTTGATCGCGATGACCACGACGGCCCCGGCGTCGGGCTGGTAGCCGGCGAATGTCTGATAGCCCGGCATGGACCCTGCGTGGTAGATCCAGCCGTCGTGCTCGATGAGCCCGAGTCCATACCCGAACGTGGGGTCGTCGGTGGGCTGGAAGTCCAGGCACGCCTGCTGTGTCTCGGCGGACAGCAGGCTGCCGTCCGCGATCACCCGGATCCACCGGCCCAGGTCGTCGACGGTCGACACCACGCCGCCGGCCGCCCAGCCCCACGTGGGGTTCCACCGCGTCGTCTCCACGGTGGTCCCCCCGGTCGTCGTGTAGCCGCGCACGTGCGGCTCCGGGAGCGCGGCGTCCTTCGGCAGGGCTGTCTCGGACAACCCGACGGGGCCCCAAAGCCTGCTGTCGAGATAGTCGGACAGGGTTGTGCCGCTGATCTTCTCGATGAGCTGGCCGAGCAGGATCGCGTTCGTGCTGGAGTAGTGGAAACGTTCGCCCGGCTTGAACAGCACCGGATCGTCGAAGGCGTACGCGAGTAGCTGGTCCGGTTGCCAGCCGGCGTCCGGGTCGAGCTTGTAGGCGATGTAGAAGTCGGAATCCGACGAGTAGTCCGGCAGGCCGCTGCGCATCCCGGCGAGGTGCCGGATGGTGATCGTGTCCCCGTTCGGCACCCCGGGCAGATAGTCGCCGATGGGGTCGTCGAGGGCGAGCTTGCCCTCGTCGACGAGTTGCAGCACCGCGGTGACGGTGAATGTTTTGGTGACGCTGCCGATCCGCGTCGTCATGGCCGGGTTCATCTCGAGCCCGTCGGCGGTGTCGGCCAGTCCGTAGGCGCGAACGAACCTGCCTTCGGGTGTATTGATCGCGACGATCGCACCCGGAACGGAGCCGGCCACCATCGTGTCCTGGATCGTCGTATCCAGCTCGGCCGAGATCGCGGGCGACAGCGACATCGCCGTCGCCGCCCGGGACGCCGCCTGCGTCGGGTCGGCCGGGCTACTGGTGCAGGCGGCCGTCATCGCGGCGAAGACGATCAACCCGATGGCACATTCACGTCGAACCCGGACAAAATACCCATCCATGGACGGGGAATCTACTCCCAATGATGCGTGGCGAGGGCTCTGAATCAACGCGCGCGCAAGCATCATCCGCGGACCACGGAGGGGCGGTCCTCGCGTCTGCGGGCGACCGGAAAGGGCCGGCTCCGGACCTGCGCGGCGACGGCCGTCAACGCATCCGGGTCTGACCGGAACCGGCGACATCCACCCTGCCAACGAAGCGCTGCACATCCGGCTCGACCCGCTGCACACCCCCCGCGCCACCGCCGCCCTCAGCCGACTCTGCGACCTACTGACCGAGGCTTCGGCCGTCTACCCTGGCACCGACCTACAACTTCACTATTCGGTCAAACCACACCGGTAGATCGCACACCAAATTCCTGCACCATGTCCTGTCCGGAGTCCTGGGGTCACGAACTCGTCACTCAGAGGTTCTGACGCTTCGCATCCTCGACGCCCGGCGCTGGAACGAAAGATGGCTCCCCACCTGCGATATGAGGTGGAGGAGCCGCTGCGTCGGGATGACAGGATTTGAACCTGCGACCCCTTGACCCCCAGTCAAGTGCGCTACCAAGCTGCGCCACATCCCGGCCACCGCCCGGCGTACCGGGCGCCCAAGAGCCTACCTCAGCCCGC
>JBDHZW010000153.1:0-11787 GCA_039812105.1 Nakamurella sp. | reverse complement strand
GGACTAATGACGGGGTCAGTTGCGGCGCTCCGTCGGCCCAGCCTGAATGCTCGTCGTCGGCGCGAATGCGCGGCCCGACGTGCGCCCCGACGGGTCGGTCGGGGCGCACCTTGCACGCCGCGGGCGCACCTTGCACGCCGCGGGCGCACCTTGCGCGCCGCGGGCGCACCTTGCGCGCCGCGGGCGCACCTTGCGCGTCACCGGCGCACCTTGCGCGCTGCGGGCGCACTCCGCTCCGCGGATCCACGGTGCGGAGTGCGCCGGGGTGGTGCAGAGTGCGCCGGGGCGTCGTGGAGTGGGGTCGGCTGCGCTGGGTTCGGGCGCGTTCCGTTCGCTGCGGGTGCACCTTGCTCGCCGCGGGCGCACCTTGCACGCTGCGGGTGCATTCCGCTCCGCGGATCCATCCACGGTGCGGAGTGCGCCGGGGTGGTGCAGAGTCCGCGGGAACGTCGTGGAGTGGGGTCGGCTGCGCCGGGTTCGGGCGCATTCCGTGCGCTGCGGGTGCACCTTGAACGCCGCCGGCGCACCTTGCGCGCTGCGGGTGCACTGTGCTCCGCCGATCCACGGTGCGGAGTGCGCGAGGGTGGTGCAGAGTGCGCGGGAACGTCGTGGAGTGGGGTCGGCTGCGCTGGGTTCGGGCGCATTCCGTGCGGTGCGGGTACACCTTGCACGCCGCCGGCGCACCTTGCGCGCCGCGGGCGCACTCCGCTCCGCGGATCCACGGTGCGGAGTGCGCCGGGGCGGTGCGGGGTGCGCTGGGCGACGCAGAGTACCCCGGGACCGTTCAGCGGGCGCCGCAACGACCCGGGTGTGGCCTCGCGCAAGGCTGGCGCCGACATCGGATCGGGCTGGGCGCCGACCGAGTCAACTGCGCAACCCCGGCCGAAGCCCGCGCGTCTTCCACAGGCGCAACGGGCGTCGACAACAGCGGGCGCATCGGAGGTCTGATGATCGGCAGGGGTCGGCCCGTGCGCCGGGCGAGCCGGACGACCCGACTGACCGGCGGAATCGGACTGGCCTGCTGTGCCATCGCTCTGTCGGCCTGCGCGCTGCCGCCCACCGAGGGGGCCGCCTCGCCGTCGGCTACCTCGTCGCCGTCGGCTCCTTCGTCACCGGCGGGGACGTCGGCTCCCTCGTCACCGGCGTCCCCGTCGGCTCCCTTGTCACCGGCGTCCCCGTCGGCTCCCTTGTCACCGGCGTCGCCGTGGGCCACCTCGGCGGCAGCGTCCCCGTCGTCGCAGGCCCGGCCGACTGATCTGTGGCGGTCGGGCGTCATGCCATCCACCCGGGTGGAGCCACCGACCGACGCCGATCGACCAGACGGGCCGGCGCCGACCCCCGACGCCGAGCTCACCCCGGCCGACCTGGCCGGACTGATCCGGCTTCCGGCGTCGGTCCCGGACGACGACGAGCGGTGCGGTCCGCAGGACGTGGAGCTGTCGCTGATCGGCTTGGACGCCGCGGCCGGGCACCGGTACGCGCAGCTGGTCGCCACCAACTCCGGCACCCGGGACTGCCAGCTGACCGGTTGGCCGGGCGTGGGGTTCCGCGGCGGGTGGGGGACCGCCTTCCCGGTCGTCGCGGAGCGGGTCCGGTCCCAGATCGAACGGGTCGGAGTGCCGCCTCCGGACCCGGGCGTGGCGGTCGGGTTGCCGCCCGGTGGCCGGGCCGCCGCCGAATTGGAGTGGACCGGGGCATTGGCCGGGAACCGGGAGGAGCGGATGTCGTTGATCGCGGTTCAGTTCGGTGCCGGTGGCCCCGTCGCCGGGCTGGCGGTCGCACCCGGCATCCAGGTGGATCTCGGCGCCGAGTCGACGGTGCGGATCGGGCCCTGGGGCGCCGCCGAGTTCTGACGCCCGGATGGCGACGACCGCCGATCAGCCCAGAACCCGCCGCACGAAGGCGATCTCCACGGAGAGCTGGCGAACCCGTTCGGCCACCACGCCGGAGCCGTGGCCGGCGTCGTAGCGGTACACGGCGTAGTCGGCATCCCGGCGAGCCAGGGCCTCGAGGTAGTTGTCGATCTGCCGGATCGGGCAGCGCGGGTCGTTCTCGCCGGCCAGCACCAGCACGGGCGCCCGGACCTGGTCCACCCAGGTCAGCGGGGACGAGTCGCGATAGGTCTCGGGGACCTCGGCCGGCGAGCCGCCGAACAGCGCCCGGTCGTAGGCCCGCAGCGGCTCCATCTCGTCCTCGTACGCGGCGACGTAGTCGGCGACCGGTACGCCGGCCACCCCGGCCGCCCACCGCTCCGGCTGGGTGCCCAGGGCCAGCAGGGTGAGAAAGCCGCCCCAGGAGTAGCCGGCGATCACCGTCCGGGCCGGATCGACCACTCCGTCGGCAACGAGATGGTCGTGCACGGCGGCGATGTCGGCCAGCTCGGTGTGACCGACGCGCTCGGTCAGTGCGTCCCGCCACGCCGACCCGTATCCGGTGGAGCCGCGGTAATTCACCTGCACCACCGCGAAACCCGCGTCCAGCCAGGCGGCCCGGTTGGCGTCGAAGGCATCCTCGTCCGCGGCCGCCGGACCACCGTGCACGTCGAACACCGCCGGGAACGGTCCGCCGGGACCCGGGGTGGCCACGAAGGCGTGGATCGACCCGCCCGGCCCGTCCACCCGGACGTCCCGCAGCGGCTCGCTGCCGGGGGCCGGATCGCCGGCGGGCCGGAACAGCTCGCCGTCCGTTCCGTCCGGGGCCAGCACCCGCAACCGGGCGGCGGTGGCACCGTCGGTCCAGCGGTACCAGATCGAACCGTCCGGACGGGCGACCGCCGCGGCCACCACGCCACGGGCCGTCGGCAGTTCGGTCAGCCGGCCCGACGCCAGGTCGTAGCGGTGCACGGTGCTGCGGCCGGCGTAGGTGTGCAGGACGATCAGGGCCGCCCCGTCGGCGGTGAAGTCGGCCGCCACGTCGCCGGGCAGATCCAGCCGCAGCTCGGTCGCGGTGCCGGTCGTCGGATCCCACAGCAGCAACTCGTCGCGGCCGCGCCGCTCGTGCCCGACCAGGATCCGCTGGTCGCCGGCGACCGGGCTGACCGCGAGCGGATCCAGACCCTTGCCCGGCGCGTCCGACAGCTCGGCCAGCACCCGGCCGTCGGCCACCGAGATCGCCCGCAACGCCGGGTATCTGGCGTCGCCGTGTTCGGTGTGCGCGAGCACCCAGATGCTCTCGTCGGTGGTCAGGGCGCCCACCGAGGCGTCCTCGACGTGCCGGTACACGACCGACGCCGGCCCGCCGCCGACCGCGAGATGGACGCGGGAGCCGTCGTCGTCGGCGAAGCCGGCCACGATGACGTCCCGGCCGACCTCCAACCCGGCCGGGTAGCCGGGCGGCACGTCCGGCAGCGACCGGCTCGCGTCCGACGTCGGCCCGCTGCCGAACGGCTGCCCGCGCCAGGATCCGAACTCGTCGCCGTCGTGATCGTCGAACCACCACAGCGTCGACCCGTCGGCGGACAGGGTGGCGATCGTCGTGCCGTCGGGACGCTCGGTGGCCGGCGTGTGCCGGTCGACGGCGACGTCCCAGCACCAGACCTCGGTCCGACCGGTCGCGGTGGAGGTGTAGCAGGTGCGGTCGGCGTTGTCGCGGGAGTGGTGCGGCAGCGAGGTCCGCACGGCGGTGAAACGGCGACGCCAGCGGGACTCCGCGTCCCGGTCGTCGAACAGCCGGTCCGGCACCGGCGCGCGAGGGTGATCGGGGTGTGACCGTTCCGCGGACATGCCCAGCATCCTGCCCCAGCCGGGCCGGGCCTCGGGTCGCCGTCGGACGTTCGATGACTTACCGTTGCGTCGCGATAACGATTCGTGGTCGTCCGTCGGGTTCGCTGAAGGTGATGCGATGCAACTGGCTCAACGGCTGCTGGTCGCGACGGTCGTCGCCGCACTGGGCTGCACACTGATGCTGTCGTCACCGGCCGCCGCCGCGTCGACGACGTCATCGTGGGCCCAACGAGGCATGATGGCCAACTGCGACGGCGCCAACCCGACATCGGCCGCCAAGGATGCCGCCGTGCGTACCACCATCGGCGTGGCCAAGACGATGGGCGTCGGCCGCGGCGGCCAGATCATCGCCGTGATGGTGATGCAGCAGGAGTCGTCGCTGCGGAACCTGGCCAACGACGGCAGCAGCGCCCAATCGGCGTCCTGGCCGTGGCCGGGCCGGGCCTACTGGCTGGCGACCACCCGGCTGTCGCTGCGTTATCCGCACGACCGGTTCGGCGTCTTCGACGGCGCCCACGACACCGATTCGATCGGCCTGTACCAGCAGCGCCCCGCCTACGGCTGGGGCGACTACGGCGTGAGCAACGGACGCACCGACCCGGCCGGGGTGGTGCGGCGACTGTTGGACCCGCGCTGGGAGGCCATGGCGTTCTTCGGCGGATCCCGCAGCGCGGCCCCGACGTCCGGCCTGCTGGACATCCCCGGCTGGCAGAGCATGTCGCTCAACGACGCCGCCCAGCGCGTGCAACAGAGCAACAACCCGACGGCCTACGGCCAGTGGGAGGCGTTGGCCACCGGCTACGTGGACCGGAACGCGGATGCTCCGCCGGTCGACCTGCCCTGGTACCCGGGCGGCGGTCAGGACCTCGGTGGCTGCGCCGAACCGCTGGTGATCGCCCTGAAGGCCCGCGCCAACGGCCGCTACGTGACGGCCGAGAACGCCGGCGGCTCACCGTTGATCGCCAACCGTACGGCGATCGGCTACTGGGAGCAGTTCGACCTGGTCATGCTGGGCGGCACCCGGGTCGCCCTGCGGGCCCACGCGAACAACGCCTGGGTCTGCGCCGAGAGCGCCGGCGCCGCCAGCCTGATCGCCAATCGCGGCGCGGTCGGCCAGTGGGAGACGTTCACGCTGGTGGCGAACGCGGACACGTCGATCAGCCTGCGAGCGGCGGCCGACAACCAGTACGTCACCGCCGAGAGCGCAGGCGGCGCGCCGCTGATCGCCAACCGCTGGGCGATCGGGCAGTGGGAGGAGTTCGACCTGGTCGGTGCCTGACCGTTCCGCCGGCCGGTGCCCGTTAGCCGGGGGTGACCGGGGGCAGCGCCGACCAGCAGAACGTGATCCACCGGTCGGTGCGCCGCCAGACGTAATCGGGCTCGATGATGGACCGCGGCTTCGAGTACAGCACCGCCGTGCGGGTCTGCACGGTGTGCTCGGCGATCAACCGCTGGGACAGGGCAAGCGTCTCGCCGGTGTCCGCGACGTCGTCGACGACCAGCGCGGTGAGCCCCTTGAGCGCGTCGGTGTCCAGCAACGGGGGCAGCACCACCGGGTCGGCCAGCCGTTCGTCGACGCCGGTGTAGAACTCGACGTTGAGCGTGCCGACCGCCTTGGTGCCCAGCGCGTAGGCCAGCGCCCCGCCGGGGAGCAGGCCGCCGCGGGCGATCGCCACCACCAGGTCGGGGACGAAGCCGGAGTCGACCACCTGCTGGGCGAGTTCCCGGATGCCGTCGCCGAAGTCCGTCCAGGTCAGGATCTCGCGCTCGGGTTCGGCGGAAGGCTGCTCGGGCATGCACGGCAGGGTAGCGGGGCGCCACCCGCGGCCCGGTCGCCGGGCACATCACCCGAACCGTTCCGGGGTGCGAAACGTTCCACTGTCGGTGACGTCGGCGCTGCGCGTCGAACGAGTGGAATCGATGATCCGCGAACTGGGCGGCGCGACGTTGCCGGTGCTGATCCCGGTGACCAGCGCGGACCACCGGTCGCCGACCACGCCGGCCGTCAGTCTGGCCGACCGGCCACGGTTCCGCCGGGCGGTGCTGCGGGAGCTGGCGGACTATCGGGCGACGGAGGCGGCCCCGGTGACCGGGGTGGAAGCCGGGAACGGTCCGGCCGCGCGGCAACGAGAAAAGGGCTCCCCTCGAATCGATCCGAGGGGAGCCCTTCGCCTTCTGGTCGGGGTGGCGGGATTCGAACCCACGACCTCTTCGTCCCGAACGAAGCGCGCTACCAAGCTGCGCCACACCCCGAAAGCCTGGACGAGTCTAGCCGATCGACGAGGCCCTCCCGACCACCGGGCGAGCACCGACCTCACACCGCCCGTGTCCGGCCGCCTGTCCCTACTCCAGCTCGGCGTTCTCCACTCCGGTTCGACCGGGAGTAGGGAACGCCGATGGGGAGCGGACTCGTCCCCACCTGTAGCGGACCCGAGCCGACCCCGAGTGGGTCCCGGGCCGACCCCGAACGGACCCGACTCACCAGGTCAGGCCGGCCGGGCCCGCAGGGTCAGCAGCGTCGCCTCGGGCCGGCAGCAGAACCGCATGGGCATGTACGGGCTGGTGCCCAACCCGGCGGAGACGTTGAGCATGGTGTGCGAGCCCCAGCGGGACACGCCACGGGCCCGCGACCGGTCGAGCCCGCAGTTGGTCACCAGCGCCCCGACCAGCGGCACCCGGACCTGCCCGCCGTGCGTGTGCCCGGCCAGGATCAGGTCGTACCCGTCCAGCGCGAACCGGTCCAGGATCCGCGGCTCCGGGGTGTGCGTCACGCCCAGGCGCAGCACCGCCGAGGCGTCGGCCGGGCCTTCGATCAGCTCGTAGTGGTCGCGGCGGGTGTAGGCGTCGTTCACCCCGGCCAACGCGACCCGCTGACCGCGGATCTCGACGGCGGTGCGCACGTTGTTCAGGTCGATCCAGCCGCGTTCGACCATCCCGGCCCGCAGATCCTGCCAGGGCAGGCTCGGACCCCTCGGCGGCACCGGACGCTTGGGCAGGAAGTACCGGTGCGGCGACTTGGGCACCGGCGCGTAGAAGTCGTTGTTGCCGTAGACGAACGCGCCGGGCAGGTCGAGCAGGTCGCCGAACGCGGCCAGCGCGGTCGGCACCGCCTTGCGGTGCGAGAGCGTGTCGCCGGTGTTGATCACCAGGTCCGGCCGCAGGTCGGCCAGGGCCGACACCCACTCGATCTTGTGCCGCTGGCCCGGCACGATGTGCAGGTCGGACAGGTGCAGCACCCGGATCGGCCAGGCGCCGTGATCCAGCACCGGCAGGTCCACCCGGCGCAACGCGAACGCCCGCGGCTCTGCGTACAGCGACCAGCCGGCCGTCGCGGCGCCGGCCACGGCCAGGCCGCCCGCCGCCACGGCCACGGTGCGGCCGCGGGAGCGCGGACGGGCGGGGACGTCAACCATGATCGGCAGCCTAATCAGCGGAGGTCGACCGCCCGACCGGGGCCTCAGCCGCCCGATCCCGCCGACACCGACAGCGTGATCGCCCCACCGGGCAACGCGGTCGCCTTGGGGTTCTGGTCGACGACCACGTTCGCCGACGCCCCGGTGTCCTGCTTGGCCACCACGTTGACGGTGAAGCCGGCCGCGGTCAGCGTGTTCTTGGCGTCGTCGACGTTCTTGCCGACCACATTGGGCACCTGGGTGCTCGCCGAACCCTTGATGTAGGTCGGCGACGCGGGCCGGAAGAAGGTGTCGGGCTGGCCCTCCTTGAGCGGCTTCATCATGGCGAACCAGGTCGCCGCGGGGGTGGCCCCGCCGCCCATGCCGGCGCCGTCCATCGCCTCGTCGGTCGAGCACGACCGGATCGGATCCTTGCAGATGGACTGCGGCCGGGGCTCGGAGTCCCACAGGATCACCGACGCGCTCATCTCCGGGGTGAAGCCGACGTACGCGGACGACTTGTACTCCTGGGTGGTGCCGGTCTTGCCGGCCGCCGTCCAGGTCCAGCCGGCGGCCGTGGCCGACGCGTTGGAGGTGCCGCCGCTGGCCAGGTCGCCCTCCATGGCCACGGCCAGGGTGCGGGCCAGGTCGGCCGGCACGGCCTGCTCGCAGGCCGGCTTGTCCCAGGTGACGAACTTGCCGTTCCGGTCGGTGATGGTGTCCACCGGGGTCGGCGGGCACCACTTGCCGTCCGAGTTCAGCGTCGCGCCCACGTTGGCCAGTTCCAGCGGGCTCACCGGCGACACCCCGAGGGTGAACGAGGCCATCTTCTGCGCGGTGATCTGCGCGGCGTAGTCGGTGCCGGCGCTGGCGAACGCGGGGTCGACGTCGCCGGCGTCCAGCAGATAGCCCTTCATGCCCAGGGCGACCGCCATGTCGGCCACCTTCTGCAACCCGACCTGGTCCTCCAGGGCGACGAACCCGGTGTTCGGCGAGGTCGCCAGCGCCTGGGCCAACGTCATCGACGACGGGTAGCTGGTCGCGTTCTTGAACTGGCCGGACGGCACCAGGGGACTGGTGTAGGTGGCCGGCACGTCGATCGTCGCGTTGGTGCCCAGGCCCATCTCCATCGCGGCCGCCGCGGTGAAGATCTTGAAGGTCGACCCGGCCCCGAGCGGCGCGAACGTGGTGGTCAGCCGCTGCACCGTCTCGCCCTTGGTGGTGTCCAGGCCGTACGGCCGGTTCGCGGCCAGGGCCAGCACCTTGCGGGGCTCGTCCTTGCCGACCACGGCGACCGCGTTGGCCAGCCGGTCCACCCCCGGCTGGGACGGGTCGGCATTGGACGTCGCGGCCGCTTTCGCCGAGGCCATCACGGCCGGGTCCATGGTGGTCTTGATCGTCCAGCCGGCCGTCGCGACGGTGTCGTTGTCGAATCCGGCGTTGGCCAGGTAATCCAGCACGTACTGGCAGAAATAGCCGTTGGTCTCGGAGTTCGCGGCGGCGATGCAGCCGTTCGGGGTTCGGCTCGGGTTGAGCCCGAGGTCCTGCTGCTTGGTGGCCTCGGCCGTCGCCTCGGACAGCCGGCCGGTACTGACCATCACGTCCAGGACCAGGTCCCGGCGGTCCCGGGCGTCCTGGACGTGGTTCTCGTCGAGCGGGTTGTACTTCGGCGGATTGTTGACCATGCCGGCCAGCAGGGCCGCCTGGGCCAGCGTCAGCTTGTCCGCCGACGTCCCGAAGAACCACTGGGACGCGGCCTCCGCGCCGTACTGCGACGGTCCGAAGGCGACCAGGTTGAGGTAGCGCTCGAGGATCTCCGCCTTGCTCAGCTTCTGCTCCACCTGCAGTGCGAGCTTGGCCTCCTTGAGCTTGCGGATCGGGGTGGTGGCGATCGCGTCGGCCTTCTCGGCCTCGGTCTTGGCCTCCACCAGGTACAGGTAGTTCTTCACGTACTGCTGGGTGAGGGTGGATCCGCCCTGGGCGGCGGCGTCGGCCTGGGCGTTGCGCAGCAGGGCCCGGACGGTGCCGCGCCAGTCGACGCCCTGATGCTGGTAGAACCGGCGGTCCTCCATCGACACCACGGCCACCTGCAGGTAATCCGAGATGGACGACAGCGGCACGTACACCCGGTTCTGGGTGTAGACGGTGGCGATCGGCGAACCGGCCGAGTCGGTGACGGTGGTCCGCAGCGGGATGTCGGCGTTCAACGGATCGGCATTGGCATCGTCGATCGCGTCGGTGACGGCGTTGGTGGCGATGCCCATTCCGACGGAATAGGGAAGGAGGAGACCGGCCACCAGCACCCCGGCCAACAGGGTGCCCAGAATCAGACGCCCGAGGCCGCTCATCACACGCACCGAATCAGGCTACCGGCGGTGACGTGTGAGAACGGTGATCCGAGGACGCTCGCCACATCGGCGTCCCCGCGGGCAACCCCGACCGCCCACGCGCGTCCTTGCCCGCTCCGCCGCGTTCCACGCGGCCCGATCGTCAGGAGGTCGTCAGGTTCGCCGGGCGCCGGCTCGGGCAGGATTCGAGGCGGCGCTCCCGCAAGCCGGGTTCACCCCGATGCCGGTGGGCGGGAGACGCCGCCATCGTCGCTCACTGCCGAACACGGGATCTCGACCACGAATCGGGCACCGCCGCCCGGCCGGTCCTCGACCCACGCCGATCCCTGGTGGCGCTGGACGTGCCGGGCCACCAGGGCCAGGCCGAGGCCGCTGCCGCCGTCGTCGCCCGTGCCCCGGATCCGGGTGAACCGCTCGAACACCTGCTGGCGGTACTCGGCCGGCACCCCCGGTCCCCGGTCGTCGACCTCGATCCTGGCCATCGACGACCGGTGCAGCACGGCCACCCGGTCGACCCCGCCGGCGTGCCGGCGGGCGTTGTCCAGCAGGTTGGCCAGCACCCGGAGCAGCCGCCGACGGTCCCCGCGCACCAGGGGGGACGGGGACTCGACCTCCGGGTCCGGGACACCGGGGACCGACGCGGCCACCCGCCGGACCAGTTCGCCCAGGTCGACCGGCTCGGCGTCCTGGTCGTCCATGTCCTGGTCGGCGCGGGAGATCTCCAGCAGGTCCACGACCATCACCCGGAACCGGAGGATCTCCGCCGCCAGCAGGTCGACCGCCTGGCCGGCGACCGGATCCAGCGTGTCCCGGCGGTGCCCGAGCACCTCGACCGCGTTGACCATCGTCGTCAGCGGGGTGCGCAGTTCGTGGCTGACGTCGCCGGCGAAGCGGGTGTCCCGGCGCACCCGCTCCTGCAGATCCGCCGCCGTCCGGTTGAAGGCGTCCGCGATCGGGGCGAGGTCCGGGTCGCCCTGGTCGGGCAGCCGCGCGCTCAGGTCGCCGGCGGCCACCCGGCCGGCCGCCCGGGTCAGCACGGTCAGCGGGCGGAGCGCTCGCCGACTGGCCCACCAGCCGATGCCGACCCCGATCAGCCCGCTCGCCACCACCCCGCCGGCCGACACCAGCACCAGGAACTGGCGCGTCCGGTCGTACTCGACGAGCTCGAAGAGTTCGACGAAGACGGGCGAATTCTCGATACCCGAGGGCAGCGCCACGGCCAGCACGGCGGAGCCGCCGACGTCGAGCAGCGTCCAGTGGGCGTCCGGCCCGGGCGCCCGCAGGGACTCCGGAAGCGCGTCCGGGTCGATGGGGCGGCCGGCGACCACCCAGCCGTCGTCCCCGCCGATCAGAATGGTCGTGTCCGGGTCGGTGGTCAGGTTCGCCATCAGGTCGGTGAGCGGATCGGTCGACTGCCCGACGTTGTCACGCAACGTCTGCGCGGTCACCGTCGCCTGCAGGGTGGCCCGCTGCACCCGTTGATCGACCATGTACTGCGACGCCAGCCGCCAGGTGACGGTGGCGATGACGGCCGCCAGCGCCACCGAAACCAGCCCGAAGGTCACCGCCACCCGCCAGCGCAGAGACAGCTGGGGTCGGCGCCGCCACAGGCTGCCCAGCCGCGCCCGGATACCCGTCAACCCGGCATCCCGATCCGGTAGCCGACCCCGCGGACCGTCAGCACCACAGCCGGGCGGTCGGGGTCGGCCTCGACCTTGCGCCGCAGCCGACGGATGTGCACGTCGAGCAGGCGGGTGTCGCCGAAGTAGTCGTACCCCCACACCTGCTGGAGCAGTTCCTCCCGGGTCACCGTGCGGCCGCGCCCGGACAGCAACTCGGCCAGCAACCGGAATTCGGTCCGGGTCAGATGCACCTGCCCGCCGGCCCGCCGGACGGTTCCGCTGTCCAGCCCCACCTCGAGGTCGCCCAGGCGCACGGTGGTGGACTTCTCGTCCGCCGGCGGCCGACGGCGGCGCAGCAACGCCCGGATCCGCGCGGCCAGCTCGCTGGCCACCACCGGCTTGGTCATGTAGTCGTCGGCGCCGGCCTCCAGGCCCTCGATCACATCCGCCGTGTCCGACCGGGCGGTGATGATGATGATCGGGATGTCGCCGCGGGTGCGGAGCAGCCGGCAGATGGTCAGCCCGTCCATGCCGGGCAGCATCACATCCAGCACGACCAGGTCGATCGGCTGCCCGTCGATCAGGGCCAGACCCTGCTCACCGGTGGCGGCAGGAGTGACCGCATACCCGGAGTCGGTCAATGCCAAGCCGAGCGCAGTGCGAATCCGGTCGTCGTCCTCGACCAGCAACAACCGAATCCGCG
>JBDHZW010000152.1:0-11821 GCA_039812105.1 Nakamurella sp. | reverse complement strand
AGTGGAACGGCTACGACTTCGACTTCAGCGGCGAGTACGTCGACACCTACGAGCAGTACTACAGCTACAGCGACCACGAGGCCGAGTCGTTCTGCTACATGGGCAACGACCTGAGCTGACCGTTCACGAGAGCCAGCGCCCCGACCGGGATCCCCGGTCGGGGCGTTGCCGTCCCCGCGATTTCGCGCCCGTCCGACCCGCGCGCATCATCTGCCTCCGCGCGGCTGAAATCGGCAACTCGCGTCCCACCCGTCACATTCGGTGGGAGTTGATCCGCGCCGGCGTAGTTGATCCGCGCGGTCAGGGGGTGGGCTTGGGAAGGTCGAGCAAGGCGTTCTCGATCACTTCGGGCAGGGCCGGGTGGATCCAGTACTGGCCGCGGGCGACGTCGTGGGCGCGTTGCCCGAACGACATCGCCTGCACCAGCGGCTGGATCACCGTCGCCGCCTCCGGCCCGATGATGTGCGCGCCGAGCAGCAGGCCGGTCCGCGGGTCGGCCAGCACCTTGGCGAAGCCGGTGGTGTCCTCCCGGGCCCAGCCGGCAGCGGTCCCGCCGTAGTCGCGCCGGCCCACCGCGTACTCGATCCCACGCTCCCGGGCCTGCCGTTCGGTCAGGCCGACCGAGGCGATCTGCGGCTCGGTGAACACCGCCGCCGGCACGAACCGGTGATCGGTGGCGATCCGGTCGTCGGGATGGATCAGGTTGTGCCGCACCACCCGGGCCTCGTGGTTGGCCACGTGCTTGAGCGCGTACGGCGAGCTCAGGTCGCCGAGCGCGAAGATGCCCGGCACCACCGTCTCCTGGTACCGATCCACGACCACCCGGTGCTTGTCGTCGACGGTGACGCCGGTGGCCGCCAGGTTGAGCAGGTCCGAATTGGGTCGGCGGCCGGTCGCCAGCAGCAGCATGTCGGCGTCCACGGTCGTCTCGCCGTACGGACCCTCCAGGAAGACCCGGACGCCGTCGGCGGTCGGCTTGACCCCACAGACCTCGGTGTCGCGCCGCAGGTCGTAGCGGCCGCCGACGTGGTCGGTGAACGTCGTCGCGACGTCGTCGTCGTGGTGGCGCAGCAGCCGCGGACCGCGCACCACCTGGGTGACCAGGGTGCCGAACGAGTCGAACACGTGCGCGAACTCGGCCGCGATGTACCCGCCGCCGAGCACCACGATGCGGTCCGGCCGCCGGTCGATGCGCATGATCGTGTCGGACGTGTGCACGACCCCGTCCCCGATGGCGTCCTCGTCCAGACCGGGGATGTCCGGGATGACCGGGCGGCCGCCGGCGGCCAGCACGAACCGGTCGGCGCTGATGTCCACCCGGCCGCCCTGGGTCAGGTCGACCGCCATCTGCCTGACCCCGGTGAACCGGGCCGCTCCCTGCAGCATCTGCAGGTTCGGCCACTTGTCGCCCTGCCGGTACTCCAGGCCGTGCCGGGAGATGTCGTCGATGCGGCTGAAGATCCGGTCGCGCAGTCGGACCCAGTCGACCGGGGCCACCGTGGCGGTCAGGCCCAGGCGGTCGGCCCGGTCGACGGCGTCGGCCAGGTCGGCCGGGTAGACGAAGCTCTTGGTGGGAATGCAGCCGTAGTTCAAGCAGGTGCCGCCGAACGTGCCGGACTCCACCAGGGCCACCCGTCGGTCGCGGAACTCCCGGCCGAGGATGGTGTTGCCGGAACCCGTCCCCACCACAACCAGGTCGAAGTGCATGCGGTCAGGCTACGACGGGGCCCCGCCCGGGTGGCCGGCGACGCGGCCGGCAACGGTGGCCGGCGCCGACCTAGTAGGAGAACACCGGCGTGATGATCGCCCGGGCCAGCGTGTGGAACACCAGGTTGAACGCGATCACCGTGGCGCCGGCGCTGTCGTCCGGTCCGAGCGTGGGCACGTCGACGGCGTGCACCACGAAGAAGTACCGGTGCACCTGGTCACCCTGGGGCGGAGCCGGCCCGTCGTAGCCGGCGTTGCCGAAGTCGTTGCGGACGTGGAACGCGCCGTCGGGCAGTGATCCGCCGGCGCTGCCCGCCCCCTGCGCGAGTTCGGTGACGGTGGTCGGCAGGTCGACCACCGTCCAGTGCCAGAAGCCCGACGGGGTCGGAGCATCGGGGTCGAAGCAGCTGACCGCGAACGACTGGGTCTGCGCGGGGAAGCCCGACCACGACAGGGCGGGGGAGACGTTCTCCCCGCCGGGGTCGTCCGGTCCGTACCGGAATCGGGGAGCCACCACCTGGCCGTCGGCGATGTCCGGGCTGCTCACGGTGAAGGAGCCGACCTCGGGAAGCAACGCATAGGGGTCGGGGGCAACTGGTCGATCCAGGGTCACGTCGATCCTCTCCCGGGTGGTGCCGGTGACGCCGGAGCCCCGGCGCCACCGGCATTCAACCACCCGTCGACGGACCGCCGGTCACGGCCACTCAGGGCATGGCCAGGGCCGCCAGTCGCAGTGTGAGGGTTTCCGCGTCGGCGGCCAGCACGCCCCGCCGGGCGAAGAACTCGGCGATGTTGCGGCAGTCCCGAGCCAGGAAGTCCATCCCCGAAGGGTTGGCGACCAGGTCCACCACCTGCGGCAGATCGATCACCACACAACGGGTTTCACCGGTGGGGGATTCTTCGACCAGCACGTTGTAGGGGGACAGGTCGCCGTGGGTGACCCCGGACTCGGCCAGGATCTCCAGGGTGCCGACCAGGTCGTGCCACCACTCGGTGTACTCGGCGGTGGTCGCATCGGTCGCCGCCAGCCGCGGGGCCGCGGTGCCGTCCGGGTCGCCGATGAACTCCATCATCACCTCGCTGCCGATCAGCTGCACCGGGTAGGGCACCCGGGCGCCGGCCGACCACAGCGAGCAGAGCGCGCCGAACTCGGCGGTCGCCCACTTGCCGGCGAGCAGTTCCCGGCCGAACCCGGTCCGGGCGGCCATGGCCCGGGTCTCCCGGGAACGGCGCACCCGGCGCCCCTCCTGGTAGGCGGCGTCCCGGTGGAAGAGCCGATGGTGCGCGTCCCGGAAGGTCTTGACCGCCAGCAGGCAGCCGGGGCCGCCCGGCACGGCGCGTTCGAGTAGGCCGACGTCGGCCTCCTTGCCGGACTTGAGAACCCCCAGCGCGGTGTCCCGAGCGGACAGCGAGGTGATCAGCCAGTCGGGTGCGGGTGTTGGTCCACGAGTCGCGACATCGTAGCTGGAGAAGGGGCTTTCGGTCGTATCCGGCTCGGGGGCGTCGGTGTCGATCGTCCGGTGGCCGGACTTGCCCTCGGCGACGACGAGCGGACGACGATCGTCGAGCGCCGGGGGACGGCGGCGAGCGGCGCGTACGGAATCGAAACGGTCGTGCAGGTCGTCGATCTCGTCGGGATCGTGGCGACCGTCGGAATCATGGGAATCGGACAGGCGGAAGCGTGGCACGTCGGGCTCCTGGGCAGGGATGGATCCCGGGAGAGCGACGCAGGTGCGATCAGCGACGCCCGGGATGGGGGGTGATGGGCTGCGCGGGGGGCAGCACACGGACGGTCATGTCGCATCCCTCCCATCGAGTCGGACGGGTCTCGGACGGCGTCCGGCGATCGGACGGGTCGATCCTGCTGGGCGTTCGAGCGCCGGTCAACCGAATTTCGGAGAACCGATCGGCAAATGCACAAGGCGGCCACACCCCCGAGCGGGGGCGTGACCGCCTTGCTGGAGCAGTCCGGTCAGCCGGCCTTGGGCACGGTGACGATCAGCGCATCGCCCTGGCCGCCACCGCCGCACAGCGTGGCCACCCCGGTGCCGCCGCCGCGGCGCTGCAGCTCGAGCGCCAGGTGCAGGACCAGGCGGGCACCGGACGCGCCGATCGGGTGGCCGAGGGCGATCGCGCCGCCGTTGACGTTGACCTTCTCCTCGTCCAGGCCCAGCGCGCGGGCGGATGCGATACCCACGCAGGCGAACGCCTCATTGATCTCCACCAGGTCCAGGTCGGTGGGCTTGAGGCCGGCCTTGTCGCAGGCCTTCTGGATGGCTCGGGCCGGCTTGTCCTGCAGGGTCGAGTCCGGACCGGCGATGGACCCGTAGGCGCCGATCTCGGCGATCCAGTCCAGGCCCCGACGCTGCGCCTCGGCCTTGTCCATCACGACGACGGCGACCGCGCCGTCCGAGATCTGCGAGGCCGAACCGGCGGTGATGGTGCCGTCCTTGCGGAACGAGGGACGCAGCTTGGCCAGGCTCTCCACGGTGGTGTCGCCGCGGACCCCCTCGTCGGCGTCCACCACCACGTCGCCCTTGCGGGTGGAGATGACCACCGGCTCGATCTCGGCCTTGAAGACGCCGGCGGCAACGGCGGCCGCCGCGCGCTGGTGGGAGCGGGCCGAGAAGGCGTCCTGCTCCTGGCGGGACACGAAGTCGATGTCGTTGGTCGACTCGGTCAGCTCGCCCATGGGCACGTCGGTGAAGATGTCGTGCAGGCCGTCGTGCGCGAGGTGGTCGATCATCGTCACGTCGCCGTATTTGAATCCGGCCCGCGAACCCATCAGCAGGTGCGGCGCCCGGGTCATCGACTCCATGCCGCCGGCCACCACCGTGGTGAACTCGCCGGCCCGGATCAGCTGATCGGCCAGCGAGATGGCGTCCAGGCCGGACAGGCAGACCTTGTTGACGGTGATCGCCGGGACGTCCAGCGGAATGCCCGCCTTGGCCGCGGCCTGCCGGGCCGGGATCTGCCCGACGCCCGCCTGCAGCACCTCGCCCATGATCACGTAGTCGACGTCGGAGCCGGTCAGGCCGGCCCGCTCCAGGGCGCCGCGGATGGCGACCCCGCCGAGTTCGGCGGCCGATACCGAGGCGAGGGCGCCGTTGAAGCGGCCGATCGGGGTTCTCGACCCGGCGACGATGACTGAGGACATTTCAAGGACCTCCGCAGGTTCCTGGTGCGCGGTGGGCGCGGCTCGGGCCACGAGGATGGCGGATCAGCGTCGTCGACGATCGCTCGTCACCGGCGATGAGCCTGCGCCATAAGGCAATTGCCCTCGCGGCGGTTTGTTAACGGCTCCTTGCTTTAGCAGGTTAGCTTTACCGTCAGCTAACCTGCTAAGGGTGCGAATGTGACGGTCGTCACATCCAGTCGCACCGGTCAGGCCAAACCGCCCATCAGGGCACGACTGCGGGACTCCAGCGCGGCGCAGGCGTCGATCGGCGCGGGATTCGATTCGATTCGCGCATGATCGGCGTGGCGTCGGGTCGGCGCGGTCGGGCGGAAGCGGATGTCGTGCACCGGTCGAGCCGGCGCCGGCAGGACCGAGGTCCACGGGTCGGAGGCCGGGAATACGCGCAGGCCGACGGTGTCCGGTGACGGCACGGTGCGGCCCTCGCAGACGTGCGGGGAATGGGCGGTCAGTGGCGCGGCGCGGCCGATCACCGACGCCACCACCCGACCGTCGTTGTGCACCGTCGACAGGTCGAGGGCGTGCAGCCAGCGCACCAGGGCGCAGGGTCCGCAGAGCAGGCAGTCCTGGGTCATCCGCAGAGTGACCGGATCCCCGGTGCCGGCCCGAACGGTGGCCACACCCTCGTCGACCTCGATGTCGTCGACGGTGAGCGCGGCGAGGTCGGCGAACGACAGGCCGGCCCGATCCCGGAGGACCAGTAGGGCCCGATCGCGGCGGCCGGCCCAACCGGCGGTCCAGCCGTGGGACGGCAGCGACCGGAGCACGGCATCGACGGCCGGCCGGCCGGCGGAGGCCGCCGGCGACGAACCCGGGGCGCGCGCGGGTGCACTGGCGGGCGGCATGGCGGAACGCACGGCACTACCTGTCGACGGCATGGCTTCCTCGATGGTCGGCACATCCGGAACGGGCCGGAACGGCGGGGCCCGATTAAGTATGTTAGCTGAACTTGAGCTAACGGCCAGGCGAACGAGGTGTGACCGACGGCATAATCTCGGCCGCCGGTTCCCGCCGGACCGCCCGAGCGCCGAATGGGGTCCGAAAGGCTGCGCCGGACAATCGATGTCGCCGTGGCGACGAGGCCGTCGGAAAGGCCGGGGTGCTCGCCGATACACGTTCCGCCGCAGGACGTCTCGGGCAATCGCGGCCGGGAAGGCGGCAGCCGGAACGCTATTCGGTGGCCGGACGGGCTGCGATCACCGGTTCGGCCCACTCGCCGGTGGCCGTGCGTGACGGCCCGAGGTGGCGCTGCCGCGCCCGGGCCCGACCCGGCGTTCGTCGGAACGTCCGACCCCGGTCCGGATAGGCTGGCCCGCGCGCTGCGGCCGCACCCGGCCGCCGCGCGATCGGTCGCGCGAGTCGGACGAGGAGCCAGGCAAGTGATCACACGGCTGTCCACCCTGTTCCTGCGCACGCTGCGGGAGGACCCGGCCGACGCCGAGGTGCCCAGCCACCGGCTGCTGGTCCGCGCGGGCTACATCCGACGGGCCGCCCCCGGGATCTACAGCTGGCTGCCGCTGGGATACCGGGTGCTGCGCAACGTCGAACGGATCGTCCGCGAGGAGATGGACGCGATCGGCGCCCAGGAGGTCCACTTCCCGGCGCTGCTGCCGCGCGAGCCCTACGAGGCCACCGGCCGGTGGACCGAGTACGGCGACAACCTGTTCCGGCTCAAGGACCGCAAGCAGGGCGACTACCTGCTCGGACCCACCCACGAGGAGATGTTCACCCTGCTGGTGAAGGACATCGTGTCCTCGTACAAGGGCCTGCCGTTGGCCCTGTACCAGATCCAGACCAAGTACCGGGACGAGGCGCGGCCGCGGGCCGGCATCCTGCGCGGCCGCGAGTTCGTCATGAAGGACTCCTACTCGTTCGACCTGGACGACGCCGGACTGGAGGCGTCCTATCAACGACACCGCGAGGCGTACATCCGCATCTTCGACCGGTTGGGGCTGCGGTACGTGATCGTCGCGGCGATGTCCGGCGCGATGGGCGGGTCCGCGTCGGAGGAGTTCCTGGCCGACTGCATCAACGGCGAGGACACCTACGTGCGGTCGCCGGGCGGGTATGCGGCCAACGTGGAGGCGGTCACCACACCGGTGCCGGACGCGCCGTCGCCGGACGGGCTGCCGGCCGCGCACGTGGAGGACACCCCGGACACGCCGACCATCGAGACGCTGGTCGACCACAGCAATGCGACCTTCCCCCGGGCCGATCGGCCCTGGACCGGGGCGGACACCCTGAAGAATGTGCTGGTGATGCTCCGCCATCCGGACGGCTCCCGGGAGCCGCTGGCGATCGGTCTGCCCGGCGACCGCGAGGTCGACGTCAAGCGGCTGGAGGCGCAGGTCTCGCCGGCCGAGGTGGAGGCGTTCGTCGAGGACGACTTCAAGAACCATCCGCTGGTGGTCAAGGGGTACCTGGGTCCGGGGGTGCTCGGGGTGGACGGACCGACCGGCATCCGCTACCTGCTCGATCCCCGGGTGGTGCCCGGCACCGCCTGGATCACCGGGGCCAACGAGGCCGGCCGGCACGTCTACGACCTGGTCGCCGGCCGCGACTTCGCCGGCGACGGCACCGTCGAGGCGGCCGAGGTCCGGGAGGGCGACCTCGCGCCGGACGGGTCCGGACCGCTGACCCTGGCCCGCGGCATCGAGATGGGGCACATCTTCCAGCTCGGCCGCAAGTACGCGGACGCGCTGGGTCTGCAGGTGCTGGACGAGAACGGCAAGCTGGTCACCGTCACGATGGGCTCGTACGGCATCGGGGTGTCCCGCGCGGTCGCCGCCATCGCCGAGTCTTCCTACGACGAGCGCGGGCTGATCTGGCCGCGGGAGGTCGCGCCGGCCGACGTGCACGTGGTGATGGCCGGCAAGTCGGCCGAGATCGCCGACACCGCCGAACTCATCGCCGCCGGACTGGACGCCTCCGGCGTCGGGGTGATCCTGGACGACCGGAACGCCTCGGTCGGGGTCAAGTTCGCCGACGCCGAGTTGCTGGGCGTGCCGACCATCTGCGTGGTCGGCCGGGGAATCGCCAACGGCGTGGTCGAGGTACGGGACCGGGCGAGCGGGGACAAGGCCGAGGTGCCGCTGGCCGAGGTCGTCGAGCACCTGCGGTCGGTCGTCCGCGGCTGAGCCGGGCGGTCCCGCCGGGGTCGCGCCGGCCGATTCAGCGCCGTTGCGCCCGGGTCTTCCCCGGGTCAGCTCTGCCCGGGGAACGGGATCGTCGCCGGGTTGATCCCGGCCACCTGCTTCCACATGGCCAACCGGACCGCCGCCTCGGACAGCCCGGTCAGGGCGAACCCGCGGACCTCGGCGTCGTCGGACGAGCCGATGACCACCCGCCAGGCCGCGGCCACGTCCGACTCGATGTCCTGGGCCAGCTGCCAGGCGGAGTTCTGGTCCTGGACGTCGACGGACACCTGGTAGGCGGCGGCCGGCTCGGGAGCGGTGGCGCCGGCGGCGGTGAGCCGGGCGGCGGTGGCGTCGCGCCGCAACAGGTGTCCGGAGCGGGCGTCCGCGACCATCGCCGACTGGTCCCGGGCGTGCGCCGCGACCAGCCCGTAGGCCCAGACGGCGGCTTGCTCGGCGACCAGCGCCGCCTGCATCGCGGTCTGCGCGTCCGGCCCGAGCGGGCCCGGCGGTTGGGTGCTGAGCGGAGTGCTGATCGGCGACGGCGAGGGCGATGCGGACGCGCCCGGCGATCCGCCGGCCAATCCGCTCGGCGACCCGCCGGCGGTCGGGGTGGGAGTCGGACCCGGAGACGTCATGCGAGCACCGCCCGGTGGCTGGCCAACGAGGCGGCGATCGTGCCGTAGAGCGCCGCGCGGTAGCGGGATGCGGTCGAGATCGCGTCGGTGAACTGGACCTGCGCGGTGGCGGCGTCACCGCGGACGGCGGACACGATCGCCTCCGGCGAGCCGGGCAGGGCGACCGTGCCGGAGGCCGCCGTCGTGGTCGCGGCGGTGGCGTTCGGATCGGCGGGGTTGGTCCTGGCGTACTCGGCGGTCAACGCGTCCAGGTGCTGCTGCCGGTCGTCCCGCAGCGGCTGCAGCTTGCCGGCGTCGGCCTGGTCGGCGGCGATCGCGGCGTCCAGGCGCAGGATGTGCAGGCGGGTGGTCGCGATCAACCCGTTGATCGGATCGAGGGCGGCGGGATTCAGATCGATCGTCGGGGTCGGCGGGTCGTCGGAGCCGAAGTAGCTGCAGCCGGCGACCGACGACAGCGCGACGACGGCGCCGACGGAACCGGCGCCGAGCAGGAGCGCACGCCGGGTGACCGGCCTGCCGGGGGCGGATGACACACCGCCATCATGTCAGCCGATGGCTCATGGTCGTTTCGTCGACGCACGCCCACATCACACGCGCGGCCGGTGGGCGGATCGCGCAGCGCGCGGCCGGGGGCCGGCGGACCGATAGGCTTCCGCACTGACCGCCGGCACCGCTGGGCGCAGGCGCGGGGTGTTCCCACCACAACTGCACACCGCGAGCGCCGCACCCACCAGCCGGCCCGGCTGTGCAGACAGGAGGCGGCGATGGTGACCGGTGACGAGGGTCGCCTGCGGGCGATCGCGACCGAGGTGACGGCCGCCCGCGGATACGACCTCGAGGAATTGACGGTCCGTTCGATGGGTCGGCGCCGGGTGGTGCGGATCGTCATCGACGCGGACGAGGGGGTGTCGCTCGACGACGCCGCCGAGGTCAGTCGGGAGATCTCCGAGCGACTGGACGGGCCGGACGACCCGATGGGCGAGTTGCCCTACACGCTGGAGGTGACCAGCCCCGGGATCGGCCGTCCGCTGCGCGAGCCGCGCCACTTCCGGCGGGCCCGGGGCCGGCTGGTCGTGCTGACCACCGAGGACGGTCCGGTCACCGGCCACCTGCTGCGGGCCGGTGAGGACGCCGTCGATCTGGTGGTCGCCGGACCCAAGGGAACCGCCCGGACCGTCGAGGTGCCGTACTCGGCCATTCGCAACGCCAAGGTGGAGGTCGAGTTCTCCGCGCCGCCGGCGGCCGTGCAGGAGTTGCTGGACGCGGAAGGGGTCAGCCGATGAACGTGGACATCGCCGCGCTGCGGGCGGTGGAAAAGGAAAAGGGCATCGATTTCAACTCGCTGATCGACACCCTGGAGACCGCGCTGCTCACCGCCTACAAGCACACCCAGGGCCACGCCGGCCACGCCCGGGTGGAGATCGACCGCAAGTCCGGGGCGATCCGGGTGTGGGGGCAGGAGGCGGACGAATCCGGCGAGGTGGTCCGCGAGTGGGACGACACTCCGGAGGACTTCGGCCGGATCGCGGCGACCACGGCGCGGCAGGTCATCCTGCAGCGGCTGCGCGACGTCGACAACGAACGCACCTTCGGCGACTTCGCCGGCCGTGAGCACGATCTGATCACCGGCACGGTCTCGGCGGACGCCAAGGTCAACGCCCGCGGTGTGGTCGTGGTCAGCCTGGGCGAGGGCAAGAACGCGGTCGAGGGCGTCATCCCGGCCGCCGAGCAGGTGCCGGGGGAGACCTACACGCACGGGCAGCGGCTGCGCTGCTACGTGGTGTCGGTGTCCCGGGGGCTGCGCGGTCCGCAGATCACCCTGTCCCGCACCCACCCGAACCTGGTCCGCAAGCTGTTCGCGCTGGAGGTCCCGGAGATCGCCGACGGATCGGTGGAGATCACCGCGGTGGCCCGGGAGGCCGGACACCGGTCCAAGATCGCGGTGCGGCCGACCGTCGCCGGGGTCAACGCCAAGGGGGCGTGCATCGGACCGATGGGCGCCCGGGTCCGGGCGGTGATGAGCGAACTGAACGGCGAGAAGATCGACATCATCGACTACGACGAGGACCCGGCGACGTTCGTGGGGAACGCGTTGTCGCCCGCCCGGGCGGTGTCGGTCACCGTGGTCGACCCGGTGGCCAAGGCCGCCCGGGTGATCGTGCCGGACTTCCAGCTGTCGCTGGCCATCGGCAAGGAGGGGCAGAACGCCCGCCTGGCCGCCCGGCTGACCGGCTGGCGGATCGACATCCGCAGCGACGCGGTGCCCGAGCCGACCGGCGAAACGCGATGACGACCGCCCCCATCCGGTGGGCCGGGACCGGGGGCCGGCCCGGTCGGTACGGGTCGGTCCGGCCACCGTCCGGAAGGCGGTAGACTTCAATGTTGGCCCGGCCGTCGTCGTCGGCTGCCCCTGCACCTGCCGCCACCGGCCCCGCCGGTCCGGTGCGCACCTGCATCGGCTGCCGTCGTCGCGAGCGAGCCACCGATCTACTGCGCGTCGTGGCCGTGGACGGGGACGTCGTTCCCGATCTTCGGCACCGCCTCCCCGGCCGGGGAGCGTGGCTGCATCCCGATCCGGGATGCCTCGACACGGCAGAGCGCCGTCGGGCGTTCGGCCGGGCCCTCCGGGTCTCCGAACACCTCGACATCAGCAAGGTCCGACACCTCCTCGGGGACGCGGAGGGCGCCGGACCTGCGGATCGGACCGGCCCGGAACGCGGTGCCCGGCCCGATCGAAAGAGCCGCCTGGAACAGAAAGCAGGTCGACCCAACGTGAGCACGCCGTGAAGCAGCAATGAGCAGCACCCGGCACATCGACTAGAGGACGAGCGCGGCCCGCCAGCCCGCCCGCCCTCACCGTGAGGAGAGCAGTGGCAGGCAAGGCCCGTGTACATGAGCTCGCGAAAGAGCTCGGCAAGACCAGCAAAGAGATCATGGCGAAGCTCCAGGACCTCGGAGAGTTCGTCAAGTCCCCGTCCTCGACCATCGAAGCCCCGGTGGTGCGCAAGCTGCGCGACGCCTTCCCGGCGAACCCGCCGGCCAAGGCGCCCGCGAACGGCGAAGCCGCGAACGGCTCGCCGGCCCCGACGGCCCGTCCGTCCGGTCGGCCGGGTGGTGCCCCCGCCCGCCCGTCCGGCGTGAACGCG
>JBDHZW010000151.1:0-11863 GCA_039812105.1 Nakamurella sp. | reverse complement strand
ATCCGGGATCGGGGTGCGTCGGTCAGCGGTCCGGCGGCCAGCTCGTCGAACGGCGCGAACGGGAAGTCGTAGACGACGACCCGGCCGCCCGGCCGCAGGACCCTGGCCAACTCGGGCGCGGCCGCATCCACCCGGTCCCAGTGGTGCAGGCTCAGTGACGTGGTGATCAGGTCGAAGGAGTCGTCGTCGAACGGGAGGTCGGTGACGTCACCGACGACCGCCGTTGCCCGCTCCCCGAACTCAGCGAGATTGCGGGCGGCCGCGGCGACCATGTCGGGCGACAGGTCGAGCCCGGTCAGCCGAAGGTCGGATCGTTGCCGGCCGAGTTCGCGCAGCAGGATCCCGGGGCCGGTGCCGATGTCCAGCACGTCGCCGCCGGCCGGTGCGAGGGCCGCGGCGTCGCGCGCCAGCCGCCGGTAGGCGCGGGGGAGCACCCAGCGGGCGATGCGGTCGTACGAGCGGCTGGACCGGCCGGCGAACAGGCCCGGCAGGTTGCGGTGGCCGGCGTGCTGGTGAACGGGCATCGCGAGAACCTCCAAGAGTTGTAGTCTGCAACTCAGACTAGCGTCGTGAGTTGTATTGCACAACTGTGGAGGCACGTGGACACCGAGAGCCAGGAGGCCGCCCGGCTGCACCACCTGCTGATGGATCTGGTGCGCAGTTCCGGGCTGCTCCAGCCGGAGCGGACGCGGAGCGGGCACGCGATCTCGCTGTCCCAGGCCTTCGCGCTGCACGAGCTGGACACCGAACCGCCGCTGTCCCAGCGGGATCTGGTGGAGCGGCTGAACCTGGAGAAGAGCAGCGTCAGCCGGCTGGCCGCCGAACTGGAACGGGCCGGGTTGATCGTCCGGGAGCGGGACCCGACCAACCAGCGCTGGTACCGGCTGCGGCTCACCGACGCCGGTCGCGCGCTGCACCGGGAGATGGGGGAGGCGTTCCACCGGCACTACGAGCGCTGGGTGGCGGCGATGACCCCGCAGGAGCGGTCGGCCCTGCTGACCGGCCTCCCGGCGCTGGTCCGGGTGATGCGCGAGGTCCGGTAGGTGCGGCTGCCCCGCCACGTGGCGCCGGTTCAGCGTCCGGCGCCGACCAGCTCCCGCGGCGGGGTGGCCTCGCCGGGGCCGGTGCGCTCCAGCCCGGCCCCCTCGACGTCCAGCGTCGGCAGCCAGGCCAGCCACTTGGGCAGCCACCAGGCGCGCTCGCCGAGCAGGGCCAGCGCGGCCGGCACCAGGATCATCCGGACCACGAACGCGTCCACCGCGATGCCCACGGCCAGGGCGAACGCGATCGACTTGATCGGCCCGTCACCGGCCGGGACGAACCCGGCGAAGACGGAGAACATGATCGCGGCGGCGGCGACCACCACCGGGGCGGCCTGCCGGAAGCCGGTGCGGATGGCGTCCAGGAAGCCGGCCCCGTGTGCGTGCGCCTCGTGCATCCGGGACACCAGGAACACCTGGTAGTCCATGGCCAGCCCGAACAGGATGCCGATGACGATGATCGGCGTCAGGCTGATCAGCGGCCCCGTCGAGTCCAGGTTGACCAGGCCGGACAGCCAGCCCCACTGGAACACGGCCACGGTCGCGCCGAGCGCGGCGCCGACGGTGAGCAGGAAGCCGAGCACCCCGACCAGCGGCACCAGGATCGAGCGGAACACCAGCACCAGCAGGATGATCGCCAGCCCGACGACGATCGCCAGGTAGATGGGCAGCGCGTCGTTCAGGGCGGTGGCCACGTCGACGCTGACCGCGGTGGCGCCGGTGACGTAGGTGTCCACCCCGGAGGTGACGGTCGGCAGCAGCTCGCGCAGGTCGTGCACCAGCTGCTCGGTCGCCTCGCTGGTCGGGCCGGACTGCGGGATGACGGTCAGCAGCGCGGCGCTGCCGTCGGCGTTCGGAATCGGCTGGGTCACCATCGCGACGTCGGTCAGCCCGGAGATCGGCTGCGCCGCGCTCGCCGCCTGGGCCGCCGCGTTCGAGCCCTCGAACAGGATGGTCAGCGGCCCGTTGATGCCCTCGCCGAAGCCGTCGGCCAGCAGCTGCTCGGCCCGGGCCTGGGTGGTGCCCTCGGCCGGGGTCTGCACCAGCGTGGTCTGCATCGAGAAGAATGGGATCGCCACGATGCCCAGCGTCACGACGGTGGCCAGCACGGCGATGACCTTGTGCCGGGTCACGGTGCCCACCCAGCGCTGCAGGAAGCCGGGCGTCGCGACGGCGTGCCGGCCGCCGTCCGGCGCGGTGGGATTCTCGCGGTGCTTGCGCGGCAGTGCCCGGCGCCCGACGAAGCTCAGCCCGGCCGGGACCAGGGTGAGCGCGACGAGGACGGCGACGACGATGGTGGCCGCGGCGGCGATGCCCATCTGGGTCAGGAACGGGATGCCCGCGACGAACAGGAAGACCAGCGCGATGACGACGGTCAGGCCGGCGGTGACCACCGCGGAACCCGCGGTTCCGACGGCGATCCCGATCGCGGACCGCACGTCCTCGCCGCGCCGGAGTTCGTGCCGGTAGCGGGTGATGATGAACAGCGCGTAGTCGATGCCGACGGCCAGGCCGAGCATGGTGGCCAGCACCGACGTCGTGGACTGGAGGTCGACGAAGCCGCTGGTGATGGTGATGCCCAGGACGCCGACGCCGACGCCGACCCCGGCGGTCAGCAGGTTCATGCCGGCCACCACCAGCGAGCCGTAGGTCAGGGCCAGGATGACAAGGGCGAGGATGACGCCGATCGCCTCGCCGGCCCCGGCCGGCACCTCAGCCTGGTTGGTGACGGCGGTGCCGGTCACCTCGACGCTCAGCCCGGACGAGCGGGCGCCGTCCACCGCGGCGAGCAGCGCGTCCTGCTGGTCGGCGGTGACCTCGCCCTGCGGGACTGCGTAGGTCACCGTGCTGTAGCCGGTGTTCTGGTCCGCGTTCACCGCGGGGGCCTGCGGGTTCAGCGGGTTGCTCGCGCCGACCACACCGGGCAGCGCGTTCAGTTCGGTGACCAGACCGGTGACGGCGGCGGCGTTCTCGGGGCTGGTCAGGGTCTGCCCGGCCGGAGCCGCGATGACCACCCGGGCGCTGGCGTCGTCGCCGCCGGCACCGAACTCGGACTGGATCTTGTCCAGGGCGATGGTCGATTCCTGGCCGGGGATGGAGAACGTGTTCGACGTCTTGCCGGAGAGCGTGACGGCGCCGATCGCGCCGACGGCCAGGATCACCAGCCAGGTGATGACGACGGCCCAGCGTCGCCGGTGGGCGAACGTGCCGAGTCGGTAGAGCAGGCGGGCCATGGTGGGCTTCTTTCTGTTCTGTCGGTGGGCGATCAGGCGCTCGGGTGGCCGAGCGCGTCGAAGCAGGTCTGCAGGATGTGCGGGCGCCAGTCGGCGCTCTGGTCCTTGTGGTGGGCGGTGATGGTCAGCACGGCCAGCGCGGACAGCGCGCCGATCACCCGGACCAGCCGGTCGGTGTCGGCCGATTCCGGGTCGACGCCGAACACGCCGAGGACCGCGGCGGCGGGCCCGTCGTCGGGGGTGGTCGCCGGGTCCGGCTGGATGGCCGGGGCGAGCAGGAACGAGATCAGGCCGGGGTGGGCGGCGGCGATGTCGATGACCATCTCCAGGACGCGCCGGTCCCGCCCCGGGCCGACCGGCAGGTCGTTGACCTGGCCGACCAGGCGGTCGCCGAGGCGCCCGGCCAGCGCCAGCACGGCGTCGTGGATCGCGTCCTTGGTCGGGAAGTGGTGCAGCAGACCCGCCTTGGACAGTCCGACGGCGGTGGCGATGTCCTGCACGGACGTCTTGGCGAACCCCTGTCGGGCGAACAACGAGGCGGCCTCGTCGAGGATGCCGTCGTCGATCTGCTGGCGGAAGGCGCGGGTCATGGTGATCACGGTAACTGCTGACCGACCAAATTGGTAGGTGAACCGACCGAAATGGTCGGTGACGGGGGTCACGGTTCGCGCGGGGCAGCGGAGCGTCGGCGTTTCGGCTTTGCGCCGGGTTCGGTGCGGGGCGTTCGGCTTCGCGCCGGTTTCTCGACCTGGGTCATCGACTTCGCGCCGTTCTTGGTCGGGCCGCGCCGCGAATGGCCGGCGCGTGGTGGTCATTCGTGGCGCGCAGCTGCGGCGGTGCTCGGGGTCGCTCTGCTTCGCGCCGGGTCGAGCGGCGTTCGGATGCTTCGCGCCGGTTCTGAACTCGAGTCATCGACTTCGCGTCGGCTTTGTGCAGGACGCGCCGCGAATTGCCGGCGCGCCGTGACGATTCGTGGCGCGGAGAGGTCGACCCAATTGACAAATGAGTTTGTCTATTCGAGACTGACCCGATGACTGCGGCGCTCGCCCTGCTCGACACCCCCGAGCGGGTCGCCTGCGCGCTGCCCGACCTGCGCCGACGGATCCTGGAGCGGCTGCGCGAGCCGGCGTCCGCGGCGGAGCTGGCTCGTGAGTTCGGGATCCCGCGGCAGAAGCTGAACTACCACCTGCGGGTGCTGGAGTCGCAGCAACTGCTCGAACTGGTCGAACTCCGCCCGCGCCGCGGGTTCACCGAGCGGGTGCTGCGGACCGTCGCCGACGCGTTGGTGGTCGACCCCGGCGTGCTGGGCGCCGCTGCCTCGGCCGACGGCGACCGGCACGCGGCCGAGCACCTGGTGCGGACGGCCGGGGCGGTGGTTCGCGACGTGAGCCGGATGGCGGCGCGATCCCGGGACCAGGGCAAGCGGCTGCTCACGTTCACGATCGAGTCCGACGTCCGGTTCGCCGCTCCCGGCGACGTGCACGACTTCACCGACGCCCTGGCCCAGGCCGTCGCCGAGGTGGTCGCGACCTTCGACACGCCCGGCGGCCGGCCCTACCGTCTGATGGCCGCCGGTCACCCCGCCGTGGCCGGGCCCAACCCCGAGATCAACCCCGAGAACGACCCCGAGAACACCGAGGAGGCAACCGATGTCCGAACCCAGCAGTGAGCCGGTACCCGTCATCGAGGTCACCGTCGCGGCGCCGCCCGATGACGTCTGGCACGCCCTGCGGGACCCGGACGTGCTGCGCAACTGGCACGGCTGGGACTATCGCGCGCCGGACGGCAGCGACGCTCTCGAGGCCGAGATCCAGGTCATCTACTTCAATCCCGCGGTGGTCGAGGAGCCCCCCAGCCGGCTGTCGCTCGGCACCGACGTATTCGACCTGACCGAGACCGACGAGGGCGTGCGGGTCCGGATCACCCGGGCGCCGCGCGGCGCCAACCCGGACTGGGACGCCTACTACGACGACATCACCGAAGGCTGGACCACCTTCCTGCACCAGCTGAAGTGGGCGCTGGAGAGCCACCCGGGGCAGGCCAGGGTCACCCATTTCACCGCCGGCACGCCGCGCGAACCCGGATCGATCGTGGCCCGGCTCGGCCTGGCCGAGATCGCGGCGCGGCCCGTCGGCAGCGGTTATTCGGCGACGTTGCCGGGTGGCGCGGCCATCTCCGGAAAGGTGTTCTTCCGCACCGCGAACCAGCTCGGCCTGACCGTCACCGAATGGGGCGACGGGCTGCTGGTGGTCGCCGACTCGCCGCCGGCCGAGCATCGCCCGGTCGCCGGCTCGTCGGCGATCCTGAGCACCTACGGCCTACCCGAGACCGACCGGGCCGAGCTGGCGGCGGCCTGGGACCGCTGGTGGGACACCGAGTTTCAGGCGGTGACGCTGCCCAGCGAGGCCGCGGCCCCGTCCTGAGCCGGCGGCGGCACACCTGCGCAGCTTGCGCGGGGAACCTCGGGTCGTCCCGCGCGACTCGATCTTCCCCCGCCGCACGAGCCCGTCGGCCCAGGGGCCCGGACCGGTAGGCGCCCCGGGAACGACGAAGCGGCCCGGCGATCGGGTGGATCGCCGGGCCGCTCGAAACGCCTGAGCTTGGTGGTCAGGCGGGCTTCTCGCGGAGCACCTCGCAGGCTCGGTCGCTCCGCCGCGAATCTCGCCGCTGTGTCGGTGCTTCGCTCGCGGGCTCGCTCAGGCGGGCTGGTGCTCCCGCGGGACGCGCTCGGACATCCGCAGGTCATCGGGACCGATCGGACCGGTCGGCTGCAGCGGCCGGGCGATCAGGTACCGGACATAGGCGTACGGGGTGAAGAAGCCGGGCAGGTCGTCACCGAGGGCGGCCTCGGCGAACACGTCCTTGGCCTCGTCGACGTGCCGGTGCGCCCGCTCGTCCTTGGCCAGCTTGTGCAGCTCGGCGACCTCGTGGTCGATCAGCTCGTCCACCAGCTTGCGGGTGACCACCAGGCCCTCGGCGAGCTTGGTCTTGTAGTGCAGCCACTGCCACACCTGGGTGCGGGAGATCTCGACGGTGGCCGCGTCCTCCATCAGGTTGTCGATGGCCACCGCGCCCTGCTCGGACACCCACGCGGTCAGGTACCGCAGCGCGACCGAGATGTTGGTGCGCAGGCCGGCCAGCGTGACCTGGCCCGGCGTCGACCCCGGGTTGACGATGTCGGCGGCGGTGACGTGCACGTCCGGACGCAGCTTGTCCAGCTGGTTCGGCCGGTCGCCCAGGACCGCGTCGAACGCCGCGGTGCAGGTCGCGACCAGGCCCGGGTGGGCGACCCAGGAGCCGTCGAAGCCGTCCGCGGCCTCCCGCTCCTTGTCCGCCTTCACCTTGGCCAGCGCCTGCTCGGTGATCTCCGGGTCGGCCTTGTTCGGCACGAACGCGGCCATCCCGCCGATCGCGTGCGCCCCCCGCTTGTGGCAGGTGGACACCAGCAGCTCGGTGTAGGCGCGCATCATCGGCGTCGTCATCGTGACGTTGGCCCGGTCCGGCAGCACGTACTCGGCGCCGTTGTGGGCGAACGTCTTGATGTAGCTGAAGATGTAGTCCCAGCGCCCGGCGTTCAGGCCGGAGGAGTGGTCGCGCAGTTCATAGAGGATCTCCTCCATCTCGAACGCGGCCGGCAGGGTCTCGATCAGCACCGTCGCCCGGATGGTGCCCTGCGGGATCCCGAGCAGCGCCTGGGCCTGGACGAAGATGTCGTTCCAGAGGCGGGCCTCCAGGTGCGACTCCAGCTTCGGCAGGTAGAAGTACGGACCCTTGCCCGCATCGATCAGCGCCTGCGCGTTGTGGAAGAAGAACAGCCCGAAATCGATCAGCGACGCCGGCAGCGGGCGGCCGTCGATGGTCAGGTGCTTCTCGCACAGCCGCCAGCCGCGGGGCCGGACGACGATGGTCGGCGTCTTTTCTCCGACCTTGTACTCCTTGCCCGACTCGTCGGTGAATTCCAGGTTCCCCCGGATCGCGTCGAGCAGGTTCAACTGCCCGTCGATGACGTTGAACCAGCTCGGCGCGGTGGCGTCCTCGAAGTCGGCCATCCAGACCCGGGCGCCGGAGTTGAGCGCGTTGATGCTCATCTTGCGGCTCGTCGGGCCGGTGATCTCGCACCGCCGGTCCTCCAGGCCGGGAGCCGGGGAGGCGACCTGCCACGCGGCATCCTCGCGGACCGAGGCGGTCTCGGGAAGGAAGTCGACCGGCTCGCCGGCGGCGATGCGCTTGCCGCGCTCGCGGCGGGCGGCCAGCAGTTCGGCCCGGCGGCCCGCGGAGGCCCCGTCCAGCTTGGCGATGAACGCGAGCGCCTCGGGGGTGAGGATCTCGTCGAACCGGGGATGCATGATGCCCTTGATCTTCGGGGCCTTGGGCGGTCCGAACATCGGAGTTCTCCTGTCAGAACGTGCACTTCGGGATTGGGGTCGGCGTCGGGCCCGTGCGGATCGCGGACGAGCCCGACGCCGAGGCTAAATCAGTGGAACTGCTCTTCTTCGGTCGACCCCTTGAGCGCCAGCGTGCCGCTGTCGGGGTTGAGGGCGGTGGCCACCTGGTCGAAGTAGCCGGTGCCGACCTCGGCCTGGTGCTTGACCGCGGTGTAACCGATCGCCTCGTCGGCGAACTCGCGCTGCTGCAGTTCCACGTAGGCGCTCATGCCGGTGCGGCTGTAGCCCTGGGCCAGCGTGAACATCGAGTGGTTCAGGGCGTGGAAGCCGGCCAGGGTGATGAACTGGAAGGCGTAACCCAGGTCGCCCAGCTCGTCCTGGAAGCCGGCGATCTCGGCATCGGACAGCTTCGAGCGCCAGTTGAACGACGGCGAGCAGTTGTAGGCCAGCAGCTTGCCCGGGAACTCCTTGTGCAGTTCGGTGGCGAACTCGCGGGCCAGACCCAGGTCCGGGGTGCCGGTCTCGACCCAGATCAGGTCGGCGAACCGGGCGTACTGCTTGGCCCGGGCGAGCACCGGCTCCAGGCCGCTGCGTACCCGGTAGAAGCCCTCCGAGGTGCGCTCGCCGGTCAGGAACGGCTGGTCGACCGGGTCGACGTCGCTGGTGATCAGGTCGGCGGCCAGCGCGTCGGTGCGGGCGACGACGATGGTCGGCACGCCGGAGGTGTCGGCGGCCAGCCGGGCGGAGTTCAGGGTCCGGCAGTGCTGGCTGGTCGGGATCAGCACCTTGCCGCCCATGTGGCCGCACTTCTTCTCCGACGCGAGCTGGTCCTCCCAGTGCACGCCCGCGGCGCCGGCCGCGATCATGCCCTTCATCAGCTCGAACGCGTTCAGCGGGCCGCCGAAGCCGGCCTCGGCGTCGGCGACGATCGGCACCAGGTAATCGGTCCCGGTCTTGCCGGCGGCGTGGTCGATCTGGTCGGCGCGCAGCAGCGCGTTGTTGATCCGGCGGACCACGGCGGGCACCGAGTTGGCCGGGTACAGGCTCTGGTCGGGGTAGGTCTGGCCGGCCAGGTTGGCGTCGGCGGCGACCTGCCAGCCGGACAGGTAGATGGCCTCGAGGCCGCCCTTGACCATCTGCACGGCCTGGTTGCCGGTCAGCGCGCCCAGCGCCCGGGTGAACTTCTTGGTCTGCAGCGCGTTCCACAGCTTCTCGGCGCCGAGCCGGGCCAGCGTGTGCTCCTCCTGGACGGTGCCACGCAGCCGGATGACGTCCTCGGCGGTGTAGGAGCGCTCGACGCCGGCCCAGCGGGCGTCGTCGGCCCACTCCTGACGCAGCAGCGCGGCCTGATCCGACGTGCGGGTCGCGGTGCGGCCCTCGGTGGTGGGATCCAACGTGGCGGTCATTGCTGGCCGTCCCTTCCTGTGTTCGCTATGCGGTAGGTCCCGCGTTGCGGCGGGTTACCGGCCGTTCATCTCGGCTCGACTCAGCAACTGTCGGCTCCCGGCGCAAGGCCCTCAACGGAACTCGCCAGTAAAGAATCGCGTTTCTTCCGCTATCGTGCAGGAGTGAGCGATCCAGCCCCCCAACTGCCTCCGGCGGCCCCGTCGGGCCGACGTGACGCGCGTCACGCTCCGGCCCCGACAGGGGTGGGAGGGGGCGGTGGTCAGCACTTTTCGCCCCGATCGGGTGATCGAAGTCGATCAAGGGCCGGGGCCGCCGACGGTGCCCCGCCGGCGCTCGTCGCTGTCAAAACACGACCGACAGCGTCCGCGCAGGGCCGATCGGAGACGACCAGGAACGAACAGAGCCCGTCCGGCCCCGACCTCCTGACGATCGGGCGCCGGCTGCGGCATCTGCGCAAGAGCGCCGGGATGACACTGTCCGACGTGGCCGAGGCGGCCGGCATCAGCCCGTCCGCGCTGTCGCTGTTCGAGAACGGCAAGCGGGAGGCCAAGCTGTCGCTGCTGACCACCCTGGCCGGGGTGCTGGGCACGAACCTGGGTGAGTTGCTCGCGGTGGCCCCGCCGTCGCGGCGGGCGGCGCTGGAGATCGAGCTGGAGCGGGCCCAGCGTTCGACCGGGTTCAAGTCGCTGGACATCCCGGCGGTCAAGCCGGGGCCGCGGCTGCAGACCGAGGCCCTGGAGTCGCTGGTCGGGCTGCACCGGGCGCTGGCCCGGATCCAGGCCGAGCGGGCGGCCACCCCCGAGCAGGCGCGCCGGGCCAACGCCGAGCTGCGGGACGAGATGCGCCGCCGGGGCAACTACTTCGGCGAGATCGAGAAGGTGGCCGCCGACCTGCTGACCGCCACCGGGTACGAGGGCGGCCCGATCACCCGATCGGTGGTCGACCGGCTGGCCGGGCACCTGGGCTTCCGGCTGCGGCACACCGGCGACCTGCCGCAGTCCACCCGGACGGTCACCGACCTGGCCAACCGGATCATCTACCTGCCGCAGCCGGACGCCGGGCAGCACGACTCGCGCTCGCTGGCCCTCAACGCGCTGGGCCACGTCGTCCTCGGGCACGAGGTGCCCCAGGACTATTCGGAGTTCCTGCGGCAGCGGGTGGAGATCAACTACTTCGCCGCGTCGCTGCTCATCCCGGAGCGGGGGGCGCTGACCCTGCTGCGGCGGGCCAAGGCGGCCAAGGACATCGCGATCGAGGATCTGCGCGACGCGTACGCCGTGTCCTACGAGACCGCCGCGCACCGGTTCACCAACCTGGCCACCCGGCACCTGGACCTGACCGTGCACTTCATGCGGATCAGCAAGGCCGGGGTGATCTACAAGGCCTACGAGAACGACGGCGTGCAGTTCCCGATGGACGCCACCGGTGCGATCGAGGGTCAGCGGGTGTGCCGGTACTGGACGGCCCGGGTGGTGTTCGACCGGTCCGACCTGTCATCGGCGTACCAGCAGTACACCGATACCAAGTCCGGAACATACTGGTGCACGGCGATCGTCGATCGCACGCCGCAAGGCCTGTTCTCGGTGAACGTGGGCGTGCCGTACGCGGACGTGAAGTGGATGCGGGGCCGGGAGACGACGGCCCGGTCGAAGTCCCGCTGTCCCGACCCGACCTGCTGCGCGCTGCCGCCGCACGAGCTGGCCGACCGGTGGGAGGGCATGGCCTGGCCGAGCGCCCGGGTGCACTCGCACCTGCTCGCCGCGATGCCGCCCGGCGTCTTCCCCGGCGTCGACCAGGTCGAGGTGCTCACCTTCCTCGACCGGCACGCCACCACCTGACCGCGCGGATCAACTTCGCCCGCGCGGACGAACCCACACCGAAGGTGACTGGCCCTGCTGTTGATCATGGGCTAGTGGCCGTTCAGGCCGAGCCTTCAGGGCCACTTCTCCATGATCAACAGCGGCTAGGACGGGCGCGCCGCCAGCACCTCGTCCGGAATCCAGGCGCCGTGCGGCAGGCCGCTTTCCACGTGCGCGTGGTACACCGGCCAGAAGTCGGCGACCGGCTGGGCGTGCGGGCCGCCGCTGGGAATGCCCGCCAGCACCTTGTCGAGCTCGGCCAGGCAGCCGTGCCAGCCGGTGGCATTGCGGGAGGCGGTATCCCTGTCGGCCAGCACGTTCAGCAGCACCAGCCGGCACCCGTCCTCGGTCGGGCTGAGCTCCAGGTGGATCTCGTCGCCGCCCCAGCCGAAGGCGAAGCGGTGCGGCGGATCCCACGCCAGCACCCGGTCGACGTCGTCCGGTTCGGGCAGGTTCGGGTCGCCGAAGAACGAGATCTCGCCGCCGACAACGGGTTCGTAGCGGACGCCGGACGGGAACCAGGCCGGCATCTGGGCCGGATCCGTCACCGCGGCCCACACCCGCTCGATCGGTGCGCGCAAGGTGCGCTCGAATCGGACGGCCGGCCGCCCGTCGTGCTCGACATAGCTTCCCAGGTCGACGATCACGGGTTCTCCTCCAGATGTTGTTCGAGCCGGTCGAGGCTCTCGTTCCACCGCTGCCGGTAGGGGGCGAGCCAGGCGTCGATCTCGGCGATCGGCCCGGGGTCGAGCCGGTACAGCCGGCGCTGCGCGTCCTTGCGAACCCGGACCAGGCCGGCCTCCCGCAGCACCCGCAGGTGCTTGGACGCCTGGGGCTGGCTCAGCCGCAGGTGGTCGACGAGGTCGCCGACCGCCCGCTCGCCGGTGCGCAGCAGGTCCAGCAGTGCGCGCCGATGGGGGTCGGCGATGGCCGCCCAG
>JBDHZW010000150.1:0-11908 GCA_039812105.1 Nakamurella sp. | reverse complement strand
CCCGCTCACCCCGGTCGGGTGACACCCCGCCGGTCGCGGTACGGGCGAATCGTCGCGGCGGTACCGTCACCGCCATGCCTGCGCTGACCGCTCCCGACGCCCCGGTGATCATCGTGCTCTTCGGCGCCACCGGCGACCTGGCCAAGCGAATGGTGCTGCCGGCGTTCTACACGCTGGCCGAACAGCACCTGATGCCGGAGAACTACCTGCTGATCGGCACCGGCCGCGGGCAGAAGTCGGACGAGCAGTTCGCCCAGCACATCCACGACGCGCTGACCGAGTTCGCCACCGCGCCCCAGCCGGACGAATGGGCGAAGTTCAGCTCCCGGGTGCGGTTCGCCGGCGGCGGCTTCACCGTCGACGACCCCGGCGAGCTGGTCGACGCGGTCGCCAAGGCCCGCGCCGAACTCGGCGAGAAGGCCCAGCTGATCAACTATCTGGCGGTGCCGCCGGTGGCCTTTCAGGGCTTCACCGCGGCCCTGGGCGCGCACGGCCTGGCCGTGGGTTGCCGGGCCGTCTACGAGAAGCCGTTCGGCAGCTCGCCCGACGACTTCCGCACCCTCAACGCGGCCGTGCACGCGGTGCTGGACGAGTCGCAGGTGTACCGGATCGATCACTTCCTGGGCAAGGAGGCCACCCAGGACCTGCACGTGCTGCGGTTCGCCAACAGCCTGTTCGCGCAGGCGTGGAACGCCGAGCACATCCAGGCGGTGCAGATCGACGCCCCGGAGACCCTGGACATCGACGACCGGGCCGGTTTCTACGACGCCACCGGCGCCATGCTCGACATGATGATCACCCACCTGTTCCAGGTGGCCGCCGAGGTGGCGATGGAACGTCCGGCGAGCATGAGCGCCGACGACCTGCAGTCGGCCCGCGAGGAGGTCATCGGCTGCTTCCGCCCGCTGGATCCGGCCGAGGTGGTGCTGGGCCAGTACGACGGCTACCGGGACGTGCCGGGGATCGCGAAGGACTCCACGACGGACACGTTCGTGGCCGCCCGGATGTGGGTGGACAACGACCGCTGGCGCGGCGTGCCGTTCCTGATGCGCACCGGCAAGCGGATGGCCGAGTCGACCCAACGGGTCAGCGTCGTCCTCAAGACGCCGGCCGACGCGCCGTTCGACGTCCCCGCGGACGGCGGCGTGCTGTCCTTCTCCCTGGCCGGCAACGGCGCGGTGGATCTGTCCATGGTGGTCAAGGAGCCGGGACCGGGGCTGTCCCTGGTGGTCAGCGACGCGTCGATCGTGCTCGGCGACGTCGAGGGCGCGGACGCGCTGCCGCCGTACGTCCGGCTGATCCACGACGTGCTGATCGGCGACCGCTCGCTGTTCACCCGGCCGGACGGCCTGGCCAGCGCCTGGAACGTGCTGCAGCCCGTGCTGGACCACCGGCCGGCCGTGCAGCCCTATGCCCAGGGCAGCTGGGGGCCGGCGGCCGCGGCCGAGCTGGCCGCGCCGGACCGTTGGCTGCTCGGCCAGTAAACCCGGCGACGACCGCTGGTCGGGATCGGCGCGTGCGCGTGCCGCCGGGCATGGCACGATGAAGCCCGCCACGACCGCGACCCGGCCCGCCACGGTGCGCCGGAGCCGGAACGGGGTACCAGCAGCATCGGTGACCTTGCCACCGCCGTGCCCGATCGTCGGCACACGCGCGGACGGCCGGGCCGCCGACCGCCGACCGGGTGACCGGTCGACCCGTCGAGGATGTAGGAGAGGTTTGTGACGACTCCGGGGAACCCGACGCCGCCGAACCAGTTCACCGTTCCCGGTTCCACCGGCGCCCAGATCCCGCTGGTCACCGAGCCGGCGTTCGACCGCAACGCCTCCATGGGCACGCTGGTCAAGGACGTCACCACGCACATGTCGACGCTGGTCCGCTCGGAGATCGAGCTGGCCAAGCTGGAGATCACCCAGACGCTCAAGACCGGCGCCACCGGCGGCGCCTTCTTCGCCGTGGCCGCCGTCATCGGCGCGTTCTCCATGTTCTTCTTCTGGTTCATGGTCGCCTGGATCCTGGCCATCTGGCTGCCCGTCTGGGCGGCGTTCACCATCGTGTTCGTGGTCATGCTGCTGATGGCCGGGCTGTTCGCGTTCCTGGGCCTGCGCAAGGTGAAGAAGGTGCGCAAGCCGGAGAAGACGATCGCCTCGCTGGAGGCGACCGCCGCGGCCCTGAAGACCGCGGCCACCAACCCCTGAGTTCGATCGGATCGGCGACCTGTCCAGCGTTCCTGAGCCCGAGCGGCCCGACCCGGCCACCGACCGCACGCCGGCAGCACCGCTGAAGCCGGTCGGCGCGTCCATCCGCGACGAGGGGCCCTGGCAGCATCGCGACGTCAGCGCGAACGGCATCCGGTTCCACGTGGCCGAGGCCGGCACCGGCCCGTTGGTGGTGCTGTTGCACGGGTTCGGCCAGTACTGGCGGTCCTGGCGGTACCAGATCCCCGGCCTGGCCGCGGCCGGCTTCCGGGTGGTCGCGCCCGACCTGCGCGGGTACGGGGACAGCGACAAGCCCCCGCGCGGCTACGACGCGTTCAACCTGGCCGACGACGTCGCCGGGTTGGTCCGCTCCCTCGGCGAGCGGGACGCGGTGCTGGTCGGGCACGGCTACGGCGGGGTGACCGCCTTCAACACCGCGGTGATGAAGCCCGACCAGGTTCGGGGCGTGGTGGCCATCGCCGCACCGCACCCGATCCGGATGGCCCGGGTGCGTCATCCCGTCCGCTCGGACCGGTACGGACGGCTGCTGTCCTGGGCGGCCGTCCCCTTCTACCCGGAACGGCGGCTGGCCGCGGCGAACGGCGCCCTGCTGGAGCGGATCGTGCGTTCGCAGTCCGGTCCGGTGTGGAAGGCGTCCCGGGACTTCACCGAGACGATGGCCGGGATGCGGTTGGCCATCCGGATCCCGGGGGCCGCCCGCGGCGCCGTGGAGCACCTGCGCTGGGTGGCCCGATCGCCGCTGCGGCACGACGGGCACCGGCATCGGGAGGCGCTGACCCGGCCGGTGACCGCGCCGGTGCTGCACGTGGTGGGCGACGCCGACCGGTTCACCCCGGCCTCCTCGCTGACCGACGCCCGGGAACAGTGCACCGGCTGGTACACGCTGTCGACGGTCCGTGGGGTCGGGCACTACCCGGCCGAGGAGTCACCGGACCTGGTCACCCGGCTGATCGCCGGCCACGCCGAGCGGGCCCAGCACCCGTAGCCGGGCCTGGGTCAGGCGGCGGTGCAGGACTGGGTGGAGGCGGCGGAGTCGTCGGCGAGGCCGGCCTGCACCACTGGCGCCACCTCGGCCGCGGTGAGCGCGAACCCGACGTCGGTCTCGTCGATGGCCGCGCCGAAGATCACCCCGAGCACGGTGCCGTCCGGGGCCAGCAACGGGCCGCCGGAGTTGCCCGGGTGCACCTGCGTCCGCAGCGTGTAGACCTCGCGGGTGACGGTGGCATTGGAGTAGATGTTCGGGCCGCGCAGCTGGATCACCGACCGGACCCGCGCCGCGGTGAGCGTGTACGGACCGTCCAACGGGTAGCCGGCGACGATCGCGTCCGACCCGGAGGCGGCCGGCGTCGGCGCCCACTGCAGCGCCGGCGCGGTCAGGTCGGGCACGTTGAGGACGGCCAGGTCGGTCTGCGGGTCGTACAGCACGACGGTCGCGGTCAGGCTGTCGCCGTCCGACTCGACGACGGCCCGGTCCGAGCCGGCCACCACGTGCGCGTTGGTCAGCACCTTGCCCGGCCCGATCACGAAGCCGCTGCCCTCCATCCGCCGCGCGCACGACTCGGCGGTGGCCCGCACCTTCAGGATCGACCGGGCCGCCGCGGCCACCCCGGGCGACGAGACCACCTGCTCGTCCGGCGGGTCGACCGCGGTGTTCGGGGTCGGCGCCAGCGGGTCCAGGATCGCCGGGAAGCCGGAGTCGTTGAACACCTCGCGCAGCCGGATCGAGACATCCTGCGCCTGGCTGGGGATCACCTCGTCGACCTTGCCCAGCACGGCCGATCCGCGGATGGCCGAGGACAACGCCGGGAACGGCACCGCGGCCAGTGGCACCGCGATCAGCCAGATGACCAGCAGCACCGCCAGCGCGTTGCCGAACAGGCCCAGGGTGCGGTCCACCGCCTGCGCCGGCCGCCAGCTGATCCGCCGGGCGATGGCCCGGCCTACCGTCGACCCGGCGATCTCCCCGACCCCCACCCCGACGATGACGCAGGCGATGCCGATGGCGATCTTGGCGCTGGAGTCGGTCACCAGCCCCATCAGCGACGGGGCTAGCCAGATCGCGACGATGGCCCCGGCGATCGCGGTGACCAGCGTGAACATCGCCGTGATGAAGCCCTGCCGGTAGCCGGCGATGGCCGCGGCGACCACCAGCACCACCACGACCACATCGACGATGTTGAAGCCGGTCATCGCCGGTCCCGCCGCCAGCCGCACGGACGGACCCCGCGCCCGGCGCTCACGGGATCACCGGGTCAACCGCCAGCTCGAACAGCCGGTCCCGGTCCCACGGCACCGACCACCCGCCGAGATCCAGCAGCGAGTCCACCAGGCCGGCGGTGAACCCCCACACCAGTAGGTCCGCCACCAGGAAGGCCGGGCCCACCCAGCCGTTGGACAGCCGCACCTGACCACGGTTGGCCGGGTCGGACAGCTCGGTCACCGGCACCCGGGCGACGGCCGCCGTCTCCGCCGGGTCGACCGCGCGCACCTCGCCCGGGTTGCGCCAGTACGCCAGCACCGGGCTGACCAGGAAACTCGACGGGGACAGGAACAGCTCAGGGAACAGGGCGACCGGGACGACCGAGGCCGGGTCGAGCCCGGTCTCCTCGTACCCCTCGCGCAGGGCCGCCTCGACGACCCCCTCGCCCGGGTCGATCGACCCGCCGGGAAAGGCGGGCTGGCCGGCGTGCGAGCGCATGGTCGCCGCCCGCTCGGTCAGCAGCAGGTCGGGGCCGCCCGGCCCCTCGCCGAACAGCATGAGCACCGACCCACGGCGGGACGACGGCGGCGCCGTCCCGGAGAGCCTGGCGATGGGGCCGGGCAGCTGCCGGCCGTCGATCGCCTCGGCCAACGAACGCATCCAGGAGGGCAACCCGGACAGATCGTCGACCAGCCGGCGCCCGGTCAGCACTTGGTTGCCGGGCGTCATGCCGACTCCAGCCCGACCATGGACAGCAGATGCTCGCGTTCGGGCCCGACCACCAGGGCGGCGGCCGCCTCCGGATCCACCACCCCCGCGCCCGCCCCGTAGGCGGGGCACAGCGGCGCCAGGAAGCACGCCCCGCAGGCCGGCTTCTTGGCGTGGCAGACCCGGCGACCGTGGAAGATCGTCCGGTCGGAGAACTCGGTCCACTGCGCCTTCGGCACCTGGGCGTTCAGGTCCGCCTCGATCTTGACCGGGTCCGTCTGGCCGGTCAGTCCCCACCGGGCGACCAGCCGGGTGACGTGGGTGTCGACGGTGATGCCGGGCACGCCGAACGCGTGGCCCAGCACCACGTTGGCCGTCTTGCGGCCGAACCCGGGCAGGGTGACCAGTTCGGCCAGCGTCCCCGGCACCTCGCCGTCGAACCGCTCGACCAGGGCCTGCCCGAGGCCGATCAGCGCGGTGGTCTTGTTCCGGAAGAATCCGGTGGACTTGATCATCTCTTCCAGCTCGTCCCGCGACGCCGACGCGTAGTCGGCGGCCGTGCGGTACCGGGCGAACAGCGCCGGCGTCACCATGTTCACCCGGGCGTCGGTGGACTGGGCGGACAGGATGGTCGCCACCGCCAGTTCCAGCGGGGTGGTGAAGTCCAGCTCGCAGTGCGCGTCCGGATAGCCGCGCCCGAGTTCGCCGGCCAGCTGCCGGGCGCGACGGGTGCGGGCCAGCGGTGTCGCCGGCGGCTTGGCGCGCCTGACCGGTCGGCGAACCGCCGGCCGGACGCCCGGCTCGGCGGCGCCGGGCACGCCGGCACCGACCACGCTGTTGACCACGCTGCCAGGTTGCCACACGGGTCCGACATCCACGTCCGGTCCGGGTCGTCCGGCACCGTCGTGGGCCGGCCGGACCACCCGGTGACGACCCGCGGGACCACCGGGCCCGCCCGGGCTGCACGAATGGGGGATGATGGGCAGACCATGACGGTCTTCCTGGTACTGCTGATCCCGCTCCTGCTGATGGTGTTCGCGCTGCTGATGGAGCGGCTGGAGCGGCGGCTGAAGACCTCCACGGTGAGCGAGACGGACGTGCAGGAGTTCCTGGACACCGCCCGACCGGAAGAGGTCAACACGCTGATCCGGGAGGGTTGGACCAAGGCGTTCGCCAAGTTCCGGTTGCGCCGCCGGCCGAGGCTGCGCCGCCGGCACAAGGAGGCCAACAAGGACACCGCGACCAGCGCCGACGGCTCCTGAACCGACCCGGCTTTCCGGCTGCCGGATCCCGCGCACGTCGGGCGAGAACGACCGACCCGCACCCCCTAGACTGTGCTCTGCGTCTCAGCCGGTCCGTCATCTCGGGAGCGGTTGACCCCGTCGGGGGGAACGGATCAGGAGGACAGGGTGGAAGAAACGCTCGCCAAGGCCGGGATCTTCCAAGGAGTCGACCCGGATGCGGCGTCCGCCCTGGCGTCCCAGTTGGAGACCGTCGAGTACGCCCGGGGTAGCGCGATCTTCTCCGAGGGCGAGCTCGGCGACCGGCTGTTCATCATCCTGTCCGGCAAGGTCAAGTTGGGTCGGCACTCCCCGGACGGCCGGGAGAACCTGCTCGCGGTGATGGGTCCGTCCGACATGTTCGGCGAACTGTCCGTGTTCGACCCCGGCCCGCGCACCTCGTCGGCGACGGCGGTGACCGACGTCCGGCTGGGCACCATGGACCGGGACGGGCTGCGCGAGTGGATCAACAAGCGCCCGGAGATCGCCGAACAGCTGCTCCGGGTGCTGGCCCGCCGGCTGCGCCGGACCAACAACGCCCTCGCCGATCTGATCTTCACCGACGTGCCCGGACGGGTCGCCAAGGCGCTGCTGCAGCTGGCCCGGCAGTTCGGTCAGCAGGAGGGCGGCCACCTGCGGGTCACCCACGACCTCACCCAGGAGGAGTTGGCCCAGCTGGTCGGCGCCTCCCGGGAGACGGTGAACAAGGCGCTGGCCGACTTCGGGCACCGCGGCTGGCTGCGCCTGGAGGGCAAGAGCGTGGTGCTGCTGGACACCGAACGCCTGGTCCGGCGCGCCCGCTGAGCTTCCACTGAGTCGTCCCCTGGGTCGTCCGGTGGGTCGTCAACCCGCGCCGAACACGCTGACCGTCACCGCCAGCGTCACCGACGTCCGTTCGTCCAGCCCGGCCACCACCGCGCCGCGCCGCTGCGCCGAAAGGTGGTAGGCGGACGGACCCATCCGGATCACCCGGTCGACGTCGTCCCTGGTCAGCCGCATCTCGTGCCGGACGTGCGTGCTGCCGACGGCGGTCAGGCCGACCAGCCGGTCCCGGACCGCCGCCGCCTTGCCCGGATCCACCGCGAGCAGCTCCACCCGATCCCGCAGTTCGGCCAGGTGCTCGGGCAACGGGGTGACGATCACCGCCCGACCGCCCGGCCCGAGCACCCGAACCACCTCGGCCGGATCCCGCGGGGCGAACACCGACAGCAGGGTGCCGACGGCGGCGTCCCGCACCGGCAGCCGGGACCAGGCGTCGGCCACCACCGCCCCGATCCGCGGATGGGCGCGGGCCGCTCGCCGCGCGGCATACCTGGACGTGTCGATCGCCAGGCCGACCGCCCCCGGGTCGCCGCCGACCACCGCCCGCAGGTGGTGCCCGGTGCCGGCGCCCAGGTCCAGGACCGGCCCGGGGCCGGCGACCGCGACGATCGCCGCGGTCAGCGGGGCGAAATGCCCGGCGTCCAGGAAATCCTGGCGGGCCGCCACCATGTCGGAGGTGTCCCCGGTGTCGGTCCGCGACCCCGGTCCGAGCAGGGTCAGGTGTCCCTGCCGGGCGACGTCGAACCGGTGCCCGTTCCCGCAGCCGACCACCCCGCCGGTGCGGGTCAGCGGCGCCCGGCAGACCGGGCAGCTCAGCAGCGGCAGCACCGCGTCCAGCCCGGCGGTCACCCGGGCTTCACTGCTGCGCGCCGCGCAGGTACTCCAGCTGGGCGGCCACCGAATGCTCGGCCGCGCCGCGGACCGACGCGTCGACGTCGTGGTACACGAAGTCGGTGACCGCGCCGACGCTCGCGTCACCGCCCAGCTGCACCAGGGCGTCCCGGATCTGGTCCAGCCGCTGTTCCCGGTGGGCCAGGTACTGGGCCGCGACCGCCTCCAGATCGGGCAGCTGCGGACCGTGCGCGGGCAGCACGAACGCATGCCCGAGCGCGGCCAACACCCGCAACGACCCCAGGTAGTCGCGCAGGCTGCCGTCGGGCGGGGCGATCACCGTGGTGCCCCGGCCGAGGATGGTGTCCCCGGTCAGCACGCTGCCGTACGGCCGCTCCGGTGAATCTGACGTCAGCAGGAAGCAGACCGAGTCGGCGGTGTGCCCGGGGGTGCCCAGCACGCCGATGTCCAGCCCCGCCGCGGTCACCGTCTCGCCGTCCCGCAGCGGCTCGCCGCCGACGCAGAAGGTGGGGTCGGCCGCCCGGACCGGCGCGCCGACGGCCGCGGCCAGGGCGGCGGCGCCCTCGGTGTGGTCGTGATGGCGGTGGGTGACCAGAATCAGCTCGACGTCGCCGACCGCGGCCAGGCCGTCCAGATGACCGTCGTGCAGCGGGCCGGGGTCGACGATCACCGACGACCGGCCGCCGTTGCCGGACAGCAGGTAGCTGTTGGTGCCGTCGAGCGTCATCGGGCCGGGATTGGGAGCCAGCAACACCCGGGCGTGCTCGGTGACCGCCCTCATCGACCCGGCACCTCCAAGCCCTCGCCGGCCACCAGCCGGGCGACGTCCTCGGGCCGGACCCGGATCTTGGTGACGGTGCGGCGCTGGGCGAGCAGCTCGTCAACGGTGCCGGCCGCGGCCAGGTCGCGCAGCATCGCCATGGTCGGCGGCATCAGCTTGGTCCGGCCTGCCCGGCGCTGCGCGAACAGGTCGTCCGGGCGATGCCATTCGCCCAGATCCGCCTCGGTGGTGAGCATCCGGGCCGATTGCCCGGCGGGCAGCGCGGCGGCGAAGAAGAAGGTGTCGTACCGCCGGCCCTGACCGGGCGGGGTGAGCCAGTTCGCCCACGGCCGCAACAGATCCGAGCGGACGCGCAGGCCCGCGTCGGCCAGCACCTCGGCCAGGGTGGACCGCCGTTCGATGACCGCGACCCTGGCCTCCTCGGCCACCGCGACGACCGGACCGTCGGCCGCCGGCCCGGCCAGCAGCACACCGGTTTCCTCGAACAGTTCGCGGACCGCGGCCACCACCAGGGACCGGGCCGGCGCCGGTTCCTCGCCGAGCGCACCGGCCCACCAGCCGGCGTCCGGCCCCCACCAGCCGACCTCCTCCCGGTCGGCGGCGTCGACGCCGCCGCCGGGGAACACCGTCATCTCGGAGGCGAACGCCATCGCCGGCACCCGGCGCAACATGAAGGTCTCCAGGCCGCCGGCGGCGTCGCGCACCAGCATCACCGTCGCCGCCGGTCGGATCGCCTCCCCCGGGTCGGGTGCGTGGTCGGTCACCGCTTGGTGGGTCACCACAGGGTCGGTCACCATGCCAACCTAACTTCACCGGCCGTCGGGTGCGTCGACGGCCACCCGGTGGATCGACAGCAGGACGGCGCGGCATCCCGACCGCGCGATCGGAGGTGCGCCGTGGGCTGGCGGTGGGTGGTCGACGGTCCGGTCCGGGTCGGCGTCGCGACCAGCCGCCGCGACCTGACCACCAGCACGGTCGTCGCCGTCGACGGCCGGGCGCTGCTCGTCGATCCGGCCTGGGAGCCGGACGAACTGGCCGGGATCGCCGACGGGTTGGCCGGTCTCGGCATCGAGGTGGTCGCCGGGTTCGCCACCCACGCCCACCACGACCACGTGTTGTGGCACCCGCGGCTCGGTCCGGCACCCCGGTTCGCCTCGGCCCGGGTTGCCGACATCTGCGCAAACGACCGGGAAGCGATCGTCGCGCGGCTGGGCGAGCACTGGCCGGCCGAGCTGGCCGGCCTGGTCGGCCGGGTCGGCGCCCTGGACGGCGACACGCTCGACTGGCCGGGGCCCGAGGTTCGGCTGTTCACCCACCAGGCCCACGCGCCCGGCCACACCGCCCTGTGGTTGCCGCAGCAGCGGGTGCTGGTGGCCGGCGACATGCTCAGCGACGTCGAACTGCCGCTGCTGGAGTCCTCGACCCCGGCCGACTACCTCGCCGGGCTGGAACTGCTGCGCCCGGTCGTCGAGCGGGCCGCGGTGCTGGTCCCCGGGCACGGCCGGGTGGCGGCCGGCGCCGGGGCGGCCCGGCGGCGGTGGCAGGCGGACCGGGCCTATCTGGACGCGCTGATCGCCGGCGACGACCCGGCGGACCCCCGGACGGGCAACGCCGGGATGGCCGCCGCGCACGCCGAGAACCGCGCCGCGGCCGGCTGATCCGGCGGCGGGTCAGCGGACCTGGACGATCGCCTCCACCTCGACCGGCGAGCCGAGCGGCAGTTCGGCCACCCCGACCGCGGACCGGGCGTGCCGGCCGGCCTCCCCGAATACCTCGGCCATCAGGTCGGACGCCCCGTTGACGACCCCGGGCTGGCCGGTGAAACCCTCGGCCGACGCGACGAAGCCGACGAGCTTGACCACCCGCTCGACGTTGTCCACCCCGACCGCGGACTCGATGGCGGCCAGCACGTTCAACGCGGCCAGCCGGGCGTACTCCTTGGCGTCCTCCGGCGACACCTCGGCGCCGACCTTGCCCGTGGCGGGCAGCCGGCCGTCCACGAACGGCAGCTGGCCGGCGGTGAACAGCAGGTTCCCGGTCCGCGCGGACGGCAGGTAGGAGCCGGCCGGGGTGGCCACCTGCGGCAGCGTGATGCCCAGCTCGGTGAGCCGCTCGCTGGCCGTCATCAGGAGCGTTCCCGCTTCAGGTAGGCCACCAGCTGCTCCGGGTTGGGGCCGGGCACCACCTGAACCAGCTCCCAGCCGTCCTCCCCCCACGTGTCCAGGATCGCCTTGGTGGCGTGGGTGATCAGCGGGACGGTGGCGTACTCGAAGGTGCGGCGCGAGCCGGCGGGTGTGGACATGGGCATGACCCTATCCAGTTCCCCCTATCCTGACGCCGTGGTCGACGGGTGGCACTGGGCGGCGGCGACGCTGGCCGCGCTGCTGCTGCTGGTTCTCGTGCTGCTCTGGTACGACTCGCTGCGCGACCGCCCCGGCTGGACCCTGGGTCAGGCGACCCGGCGCGCGATGCTCGCCGCGCCGGTGGTCCCGGCCGGCTTCCTGGTCGCGCTGTTCCTACCGCTGTGGGTCGGCGGGGTCCTGATCGTGGTGCCGCTGGTCGCGATCCTGGTCATGGCCCTGGCGGACTGACGCTCCACCGGGCGACGACCAGCTCGCCGAGAGCGTTGATCGCCCAGTGCAGGAGCACCGGAGCGAGCCAGCTGCCGCTGCGAAGCCGCAGCTCGGCCAGCACGAGCCCACCGGCACCCGTCACCAGCAACGTGCCGGCCACCCGGATGACGGTGCCGTGTCGAGTGTTCCCGACGACGGAGTCGACCGTGCCGTTCGCCGGCCCGCCGCCGAGCGCCGGCAACAGGTGCCAGACCGCGAACAGGGTGGACGTCGCGACCGCCGCGCCGCGGTCGCTGCCGAGCAGCCCCGGCAGGACGGCGCGGAACCCGAACTCCTCCGGCAGGACGGTGACCAGCGGGATGGTCACGGCGGCCTTGCGCAGGGCCCGTCCCCGGTCCCGGCCGGTTCCGGCGATCGCGGACCGGGCCGCCGGAACGGCCAGCACGGCGACGTACCCCGCGGTCACCGCGGCC
>JBDHZW010000149.1:0-11951 GCA_039812105.1 Nakamurella sp. | reverse complement strand
ACGTCCGGATGATGATCTTGACGTCGAGCCAGAGCGACCAGTTCTCGATGTAGTAGTTGTCGTACCGGGCCCGGTCGGCGATCGAGGTGTCCCCGCGCAGGCCGCTGACCTGGGCCAGGCCGGTCAGCCCGACCTGCACCCGGTGCCGGTAGGCGTAGCGGTCGTACTTCTCGGAGAACTGCTCGACGAAATGCGGGCGCTCCGGCCGCGGCCCGACGATGCTCATGTCGCCGCGCACGATGTTCCACAGCTGCGGCAGCTCGTCCAGCGACGTCCGGCGCAGGATCCGGCCGACCTTGCTCACCCGGTTGTCGTTGGCGATGGACCAGTTGGTGGCCGACTCGGCGCTGTTCGCCGGGCGCATCGAGCGCAGCTTCAGGCAGTCGAACAGCTCGCCGTTCCGGCCCACCCGCGGCTGCCGGAAGATGACCCCCGGACCGCCGTCGAGGCGCACGGCCAGCGCGCAGACGGCCAGGATCGGCGACACCAGGATCAGCGTGAACCCGGCGACGATCACGTCGAACACCCGCTTGACCACGGTCGCCGGGCCGCTCAGCCGGGGCTGGCCGATCCGCATGATCGGGATCGAGCCGATGTGGTCCGACCCCCCGGACTCGGTCCGGAACTGGTGCATCCGGGGCACCACCAGCAGGTCGCAGCGGGAGCTGGCCGGCGCCCGCACCTCCTCGACCAGCGTGCGTTCCGGGGTCGCCGAGTCGGCCACCAGCAGCACGTCCACCCGCCGCCGGGCGACCACGAAGTCCAGGTCGCAGATGTTGCCCAGGCGCTGCGCGACCGCGCCGGCCGCGCAGTCGTCGGTGTCCTCGACGAAGCCGACCACCGACAGCCCGTACCGCTGATGCTCTTTCAGGATGCGGACCAGTTCGGCCGCGGTCGGTCCGCCGCCGATGATCACGGTCCGGTGGTGGCTGAACCGGCGCCGCCGGCTGAAGATGATCAGCTGCGAGGTGATGATCCGCCCGACGATCACCAGCGCGACGGCGATGGCGGCGTTGCGCAGGTAGACGCTGACCGGGACCTGGTCGGGCAGCAGCACGATCGCCGTCGCCACGATGGCGGCCGCGGTGAGCAGGCTGGCCAGCAGGCTCGGCAGCTCGTCCAGCACGCTGACGTGCAGCCGGGCGTGATAGCGGCCCCGGTCGACGATGAAGAACAGCGACAGCGCCGTCGTGGCCAGCACCGCCACGTACTCCTCCGGCGCCCACAGGATCGGCGCCATCAGCATCAGCGCGTCGACCGGCAGGACGATCATCCACGCCCGGATCCGCCAGACGAACCGGCGGAGGCGGGAGCCCCGCCGCTCCGACGGTTTCGGCTCGGGGTCGACGCGGGAGTCACCGGCCGCCGTGTTGCTGCGCAATTCGGTCATGATCGGCCCATCTGCTCTGACAACGCCAATGTTTCTCGGACGGCACTTGTTTCGGGGTCGGTCCGCCGGCGGCGGCCGGTCACGACGGCCATCACCGCACACAGCGCGGTGATCGCCGCCAGCCCCCCCACCACCCACCAGGGCGGTGACGAGACCGGTTGCGGTTCGGCGGGTTCGCCGGTCAGCGCGTAGCCGGCCCGCAGGTTCGCCAGCTGCGCCTGGCTCGACGTCACCGCGCCCCGGGTCAGGTCGGCGGCCAGGTCCGGCGTGTCGGCGGTGACGGTGACGACCACCGCCCCGCCCAGCCGGGACGGCGCGACCGCCACGGTGGCCCCGTCGGTCCGGGCCGGGAGCCGGCCGGCCTGCTCGGCCAGCTCGTCGACGTCGAGGGAACGGTCCAGCACCTCGGCGATCGTCGGCACGATCAGCCCGCGGCTGACCACGTCCAGCTCGTACGCGGTGGCGCCGCCGACGTCGCCGGTCGGCACCACCCCCAGCGTCGTCGAGCTGGTGTAGACGGTCGTCCCGGTGGCCAGCACCGCCGCCAGGCCGACCAGGCCGAGCCCGGCCCCGGCCGCCCACCCGGCGACCGCGGTCCGGCTGGGCCGGGACGGGGGTTCCGCGACCGGCTCGCCCGCGCCCGGCCGGCCGGCCACCTCGCCCGGCGGGCCGTCCCCCACCCCCGGCGGACCGGCCGTGATCCGGCAGCGGACGTCGGCGACCGCGGCCAGGGCCGCCATCAGCAGCAGCGCCCGGAAGTCGGACAGGTGCAGGAAGACGCTGGCCAGCAGCCAGCCGGTCAGCCCGCCGATTACGCCCAGGGCCAGGAACCGGCTGGTCTCGTCGCCGAGCGCGCGGGCCGCGATCAGCGTGCGCAGGCCGACGAAGTACACCGTGCCGAAGAAGAAGGCCCACCCCAGCAGCAGCACGACGCCGCCGTCGGCCGCCTGCTCCAGGTAGAAATTGTGCGCGGCGACAACGATGTCGACCGGGTCGTCGAAGTTCGACAGCCGGTCGTACTGCGGAAAGATCGTCCCGTAGCTGCCGATGCCGTGGCCGGTGATCGGCCGGTCCAGGAACATCTGCCAGGCGTCGAGCTGCAGCCGCTTGCGGGTGACCACCGACGGGTCGGCGGTGGTGGTGGAGCCGGACACCACGGCGGTCAGAGTGCCCAGCCGGCTACCGATCCCGCTCAGCGGCACGATCACCAGCAGCGCCACCGGCAGGAACAGCAACGAGCGCCGGTACCACCCGCCGGCCAGCACCGCCCACACCACCAGGCCGACGAACAGGGCGATGAAGCCGCCCCGGGACTGGGTCAGGTACACCCCGAGCAGCAGGGCCAGCGTGGCGCCGGCCCACAGCAGGCGGTCCCGGGCGGATCGGCTGATCGCCAGCAGGGACAGCGCCATCGGCGTGAACAGGATCAGCAGCCGGGCCCAGAAGTTCACGTCCGACGACGTGCCGGCGTGCCGCGGGGTCAGCGCGCCGCCCTCCTGCACGAGCGGGACCCGGCTCAGCCCGAACAGGCTGCCGGAGTTGTGCAACACGAACTCGTGCACGACGGTCAACCCGGCCAGGCCGGCCAGCACCAGCACGGCCACCACGGTCACCGGCTTGAGCGCGTCGGTGGACAGCAGCAGGACGTACACCACCAGGAAATAGAGCAGGTCCCGGGCGTCCGAGAGCAGCAGGTCCAGCGAGGTCACCGGGTCGGCGGCGGTGACGAAGCTCAGGCAGAACCCGCCGAACAGCACCAGCAGCCCGAGCAGGACCGGCGACCAGGCGAACCGGAACATCCGGCGGCGCACCATGACCAGCACGGCCACCACGGCCAGCGCCAGCTGCGGCTTGTAGGGACTGACCCCGACCTGATCGGCGATGACCCCGTTGATGTTGGAGACGTCCAGCGCGACCAGCGTCAGCAGCGACACCCGGGGGAACCGGAGGGCGAGCACGACGAAGGCCAGCAGCAGGATGCCGCCGCCCACCAGGATCAGGTCCCTCATCGCCGTGCCCCCATCAGCCGGGCACCAGCTCGGGCACGCCGTCCAGCCCGAAGGCCGCGTCGTAGGCCGGCCCAACGACGGCCGGCGAGAAGGTCCGCTCCCAACTGCGCCGGGCCGCCGCCGCCAGCGCGGGATTGGCCGCCGGGTCGGCGGCCTGCACCAGCAGGCCGGGCAGTTGCTCCGGGGACGACGCGACCAGGCAGCCGTCGTCCCGGCCGACCGGCAACCCGAGGACGCCGGCGGTGGTGGCCACCACCGGCAGCCCGCGGGCCAGCGCCTCCAGCACCTTGATCTTGGTGCCGCTGCCGACCCGCAGCGGCGACAGCAGCGCCGCGCACGAGCCCAGCACCTGGTCCAGGTCGTCCACCCAGCCCAGCGCCTGCACGTGCTCGCCCCAGCCGGCCGCTTCGGCCGGCAGGTTGGCCGACCCCCGGCCCACCACCAGCAGCCGGAAGTCCGGGATGGCCGCCAGCACCTCGTCCCGGAAGGTCGACAGGAACCAGGTCAGGCCGTCGCGGTTGGGCGCGAAGTCCAGGCCGCCGAGGAAGACGAAGGTCGGCCGCCCGTCCCACCGGCGGGCGTGCGTCGCCGGCTCGGGCAGCAGCGGCAGCAGGCTGCCGATGGTCGGATTGCCGGTCCGCCGCGCCAGTTCGGCGCACTCCTGGGCGTTGACCAGGAACGTCGCGTCGAACACCTCGGGGGCGCGATCCTCGGACCGGGTGGTCAGGGTCTGCTCCAGCCGCAGCAGCCGCCGGTAGACGGCCTTGCGGGCGACCACCCGGCCGACGGCACCGGGCAGCAGCTTGCCGAACTCGCCCAGCGGGTCGGTCACCTTCGAACCCCGCGCGTCCCGGGGGTCCCGGTCGATCCGCTCCAGGATGCTGGCGTACCGCTTGGAGAACAGGTCGTCGGCGTAGAGCACCCGCGGCTTGTGCCCCAGCCACCGGGCGTACTGCCCGGTCCGCATGGTGTCCCAGATCTGGTGGTCGGCCCGGATCTCGGCCAGCTTCTCGGCGATCGCGGCCAGCGTGCGCGGCGACCACAGGGCCGCCTCCTGCAGGGAGGAGTGCGGCGGTCCGATCACCCGCCGGACGACGGCGCCGACCTGTTCGGCGGTCGACGGCTTGGCGATGACGTGCAGGTGGTACGGCACCGCCGGGCGGGCGACCCCGGGCCGGCCGACCAGCACGACGTGCACCTGGTCGGCGCCCAGCCGGGCGCACAGGTGGTCCAGGATGCCGCCGAGCACGACCTGCTTGCCGAACGACCGCGGCTCGGGTTCGGTCGCGGTGATCAGCACGACCCGCCTGGTGTCCGCTCGGGTCAGGGTGGCGGTCATCGGTTCCTCCTCGGGAACGGCCGGGGCGAGCGGGGTGTCGGCGGCGTCATGGGGCACCGACCCGCCGCCGGCGCAGCAGGGTGGCCAGCTCCAGGACGGTGGACCGGGCGAACACCGCGGCGGCGCCGACCGCGGTGACCGCGCAGGCCAAGGAGACGACGAGCAGCGTGAGGAACTGGCCGGCGGGGAGGAAGGAGCGGACCAGCAGCCCGACCCCGCCGGTCGCCGCGGCGATCGCCACGGCCGGGGCCACCGCGGCCAGCAGCCGCCGCCAGGGGGTTCCGTGCGCGTACCGGACCAGCGCGAGCCGGGCCACGCAGTACAGCAGGTTGAAGATCAGCAGCGCCGTCGCCACCCCGACCAGCCCGTGGTCGGCGGCCACCACGAAGCCGGCGATCAGCAGGACGGTGGCCGGGATGTCAAGGGCGACCAGCGTTCCCGGCCGACCGCTGGCGGTGAACACGTCGCCGCTGGCCCAGCCGACCGCCATCAGGCCCAACGCCAGCGAGATGAGCACCATCGGGGTGATCGCCGGCGCCCACTGGGCGGAGAACAGCACCGGGACCGCGTCGGGCGCGATGACGGCCAGCGCCGCCCCGGCGGTGAGCCCGTAGATGGACAGCAGCCGGGTCGCCCGCAGCATGCCGGCGGTCAACACGTCGGCGCCGATCACCCGGGCCTTGGAGTACGTGGACAGGGCCACCGCGGAGAAGATCCACAGCACGTTCTCGATGACCAGTTCGGGCAGCTTGTAGGCCATCCCGTAATAGCCCAGCGCGGTCGTGCCGATCATCGCGCCGACCACCAGGTAGTCGGCCGACGCGCGCACCGAACCCAGTACCCGGATCACCGTGACCAGACCGCCGAAGCGCAGCAGGTCCGGCGCCAGCCCCCAGTGGGCCCGGATCGCGGGCCGGATCGGCACCAGGATCCACAGCAGCACCATCGCCACCAGCTCGCCGCCGACGATGCCGGCGGCGATGCTCACCGCCCCGCCCACGGTCAACGCCAGCGGCACCGAGATCGCCACCCGTACCCCCGCCCGGGTCAGGTCGATCGCGGTGCGCCGCTTGAACTGCAGGTCCCGCTTGAGGACCGCGTCGCTGACCTGGCCGGCGCCCCGGAACAGCGGGTACAGGAACAGCAGGGCGAACACATCGGCCTGGGCGTCGGCGTCGAACAGGGCGGCGATCCACGGCGAGGCGGCGATGCCGGCCAGGCTGATCGCCGCGCTGATGCCCAGGTTGATCGTCGAGGCCATCCGGGTGGCCGCCGTGATGCCCTGCTCCTGGCGCGCGACCACGGCCGCGCCGACCCCGAGATCCAGTGCGGCGTCGAGCATCGCGATGATCGTCACCGCGGCGGTGACGACCCCGAAGTCCTGCGGCGTGAGCAGGCGGGCCAGCAGCAGGGTGAGCCCGAGGATCACGATCCGGTTGGACCCCCAGGCGAGCGTGGTCCACAGGAACCCGCCGACCGACCGCCGGGCCAACGCGCCGGTGGCGTCGGTGTCCGTCCGCTCGGACGCGTCCAGGTCGGGCGGGACGTCCGTCCGGACATCTGGCCCCGGCTCGTCGCCGAGAGCGTGATCGTCGCGAGTGTGAATGGTGGTTTCCCCTTTCGGGACCCGATCAGCCCTCCGGGGTCAGAACAACCGCCGGCCCGCCACACCCTGTGTCCATTCGAGGAACCCGATAGCTCGAATGAACACTTCCGATGGACAATCTCGTTACGATGCGTGTGTTCTGCTCTGAATGTGGCTTCCAGTATAGACTGATCGGGTGTATTGAGCAGTGATGGGTGTGCGTTACGCGGACTGTGTGGTGGCAGTGAAAGAGCAGTGACGGCAGCACTGACGGCGATAGCGACGGGCCTGGATCGAAGGAGACGAGTGTGCGAGTCCTCACGGTGGTGGACGCGCTGAAGCTGGGCGGGGCCGAGACGCTGATCGCGCAACTCGGCCGGGTCAGCGCGCAGGCCGACATCGAGCTGTCCGTGCTCAGCCTGCACGGCCGCTCGCCCGAGCGATCCAAGCTCGAGCCGCTGCTGCGGGAATCCGGGGTGGAACCCGAGTACCTGGGCGTGCGCCGCACGGTGGACGTCTCCGGATTTCGCCGGCTGGTCGGGTACCTGAAACGGACCCGGCCCGACGTCGTGCACGCGCACCTGGAAATGGCCATGACGCTGGGCATTCCGGCCGCCCGGCGGGCCGGCATCCCGGCCGTCGGGACCTTCCACCATGTGCACCGCCCGCTGTCCGGCCGGGCGTCCGGCCGGGAGCGGCTGGCCGTCGAGATCGCCACCCGCAGCGCCGCCGCGATCTTCGTCTCGCAGGCCTCGCTGCGCTCGTTCGCCGAGCGCTACCGGCGCTCCCGCCCGGTCCCGGCGACCTGGACGGTGGTGCACAACGGCATCGACCTGGACTACTTCACTCCCCCGCCCGGCGGCGGGATCGCGCCGCTACCGGCCGATCTCGGCCTCGGCGAGCACCGGCCGGTGGTCACCGTGCTGGCCGCGCTGCGCGACTTCAAGGGGATCACCCACGCGATCGACGCCTGGCCGACGGTGCTGGCCGGCCAGCCGGCCGCCCGGTTGCTCCTGGTCGGCTCGGGCGAGCAGGAGCAGCCGCTGCGGGCGCAGGTGGCCCGGCTCGGGCTCGGCGATTCGGTGATCTTCGCCGGGATGCGGCAGGACATTCCCGACGTGCTCCGGGGTTCCGACCTGGTGGTGCTGCCGTCGATCTACGGGGAGAACCTGCCGACCGTGCTGATGGAGGCGGGCGGCTGCGGCCGGCCGGTGGTGGCCAGCGACGTCGGCGGCATCGGCGACATCGTCGCGGACGGCGAGACCGGGCTGCTGACCCCGCCCGGCGACTCGCCCGCCCTGGCCGCCGCGATCCTGCGCCTGCTCGCCGACCCCGACCTGCGCGACCGGATGGGCGCGGCCGGTCGCGACCGGATGGAGCGACTGTTCGACGCGCGGCTGTGGGCCCGGTCGCTGCACGCCGTGTACCAGAGGGCCATCGACGCGAGCGACCGCGTGGCGGTGACGGCATGACGCGCGGCCGGCCCGCCGGCCCCGGCCGGCCGACGGTGGTGGTGGTCGCCGAGGCCCGGCCGATGCGCGGCGGCATCGCCACGTTCGCCGAGACGATCACCGAGGATCCCGTCCTGGCCGAGGATTTCGACCTCCGGCTGCTGAACACGGCGCGGGTGGCGACCCGGGAGGGCGGCCGGTTCAACCTGGCCAACGTCCGGTACGCGCTGGCCGACGCCTGGCGGGTGTTCCAGGCCTCGCGCACGGCCGACATCGTGCACCTGCAGCTGGTCGCCGACCCGGGGCTGCCGGCGCTGCGGGCGGCCGCGCTGAATCTGGCGGCCGCCGCCGGCCGGGCCAAGCTGATCGCGCACGTGCACTCGGCGGTCGGCAACGCCGGGCGTCCCGAGTTCGCCGCCTACGGCACGGTCGACCGGTGGGCCCTGCGCACGCTGGGGCTGGCCGACCTGGTGTGCACGGTGTCCACCGTCGGCACCGCCACCATGCGATCGCTGGCCCCCGGCACCTGGGTCGAGACCGTCGACAACGCCGTCAATCTCGCCGACTTTCCGCCGGGCGACGCGGCCGGCGAGCCGCCGACGGTGCTGTTCGTCGGCGTGATCTGCCGGCGCAAGGGACTTCTCGAGGTGGCCCGAGCCGCCCGGGCGTTGCGCGAACGCGGGGTCCGGGATTGGCGGCTGGTCGTGGTCGGCGGCCAGGGCCCGACCCCGCAGGCCGAGTACGACCAGATCGTCGCGGAGTTCGAGGCGGCCGGGCTGCGGGACAGCCTGGTCGGCCCGGAGTACGGCGACGAGATCAAGTCCCGGCTGGCCCAGGCCGACATCTTCGTGCTGCCCTCGTTTCTCGAGGGCCAGCCGATCGCCATCATCGAGGCCATGGCCGCCGGCCTGCCGGTGGTCGGCACCTCGATCGGCGCGGTGCCCGACCTGATCCGCGACGGCGTCGAGGGGCGGATCGTCGAGCCGGGCGACGACGCGGCCCTGGCCGACGCGCTGGGCGAGATCATCGGCGACCGGGCCGTGCGCCGGCGGATGTCGCGGGCGGCGCGGCAGCGGGCCGAGTCGGGTCACGGGCTGGACCGGCTGTCCGCGCGGCTGGGCGCGCTGTACCGGGCGGTGCTGGCCGGCGAACGGCGCAGCGCCGACGAGTCGGTACCGGTGGCCCGGTGATGGGCGCCGCGCTGAGCCGCCGGGAGGTCCGGATCAGCGTCCTGGCCGGGGTGATCGCCGCCCTGCTGGTGGTGGTCGCCGGCGCCGGGCTGGCCCTGACCACCCAGCCCAAGTGGACGGCCGAGTCCGTGCTGGTGGTGCTGCCGAGCGCCGACCTGGACACCGCCGACTCGGCGGCCTACTACGAGACGCTCAGCCGGGGACAGATCGTCGCCACCTTCGCCGAGGTGGCCGACAACCTCCGGTTCCAGGACCAGGCCGTGCAGCAACTGGGGCTGACCGACGCGCAGCGGGCGGGGCTGACCACCACGGTGAGCGTCGTCCCGGACACCTCGGTGATCCTGGTCCGGACCACGGCCGGCACGGCCGCCGTCGCCGAGCAGGTGGCCGACGCCACCACCACCCTGGCGTCGACGTACCTGGCCGGCCTGTCCGAGCCGTATCGGACCGACGTGGTGCACGACGCGGCGGGCACCGCGGCGTCGTCCGGAACGTCGCCGAGCACCCTGCTCGCGTTGGCGGTGGTCGTCGCGCTGATCGTGGGCGTCGTCGTGCAGCAGGCGGTCTACCACCTGATGACGAGCCTGCGCTCGGCGCGGGCGCGCCGGGTCGACCGGTCCCGCCCGCCGGCCGAAACCGGCGGCGCGCACGAGGACCTTCCGCGGCCCGGCCGGGACGAGCAGCAGGACGGTGCCCGGGACGAGAACCGGGTCCGGGAAAGCGTGGTGGGACCCCATGGCAGTTGACTCGGCACCCCTGATCCCGCTGATCCGCGCCGGTCAGCCGGCGGTCGACCCCCCGCCCTCGGCGGCCGCCGCCGAGCCCGTCGAGACCGTCGAGACCGGGCCGCCGTTGACGATCGTGTTGGTGGAGTTCCTGCCCACCGGCGGGATGTTCCAGTTCACCTTCCAGTTCGGCGAGGCCCTGGCCCGGCAGGGGCACCGGGTGCTGCTGCTCACCGGGCCCGGCCCGGAACTGCGGTCGGCCACCCCCGGCTTCGAGGTCGTCGAACTGTTCCCGACCTGGAACCCGAACGAGGAGCCGGGCGGCTCCGGGCTGCGGCGCAAGGTGCGGCGGGTGAGCCGGGCGCTGCGGCTGGTCCGGTCCTGGCGGCACGCGGCGGCGATGATCCGGATGGTGGGGCCCGACCTGGCCCAGTTCGGCGAGCTGCGCTACCCGCTGGACAGCGCGTCGTTGCTGTTGCTGGCCCGGCAGTGCCCGGCCACGGCGCTGGTCGACGTCGCGCACAACCCGCTGCCCTACGACGTGAACGGCACATCGGGCTCGGTGGAGAAGGGCGGCCGGCTGACCCGCTGGCTGCTCGACAAGGCCTACCGGGCCTGCGATCTGGTCCTCGTGCTGGGCGACGGCCCGCGGGCCACCCTGGAGTCGGCGTTCCCGGGCCTGCCCCGGGTGGCGGTGTGCGGCCACGGCGACTACTCCTCGGTGCTGTCCGCCGAGCAGGCCCCGCCCCCGTCGGCGGCGCCGCCGCACGCATTGTTCTTCGGCGCCTGGACCACCTACAAGAACCTGCCGCTGCTCCTGGACGCCTTCGCCCTGGTCCGGCGGACACTCCCGGACGCGCGGCTGACGCTCGCCGGGCCGGTCATGCCCGACGTCGACCTGGCCGCGATCACCCGGCGGGCCGCCGAGATCGGCAACGTGGACCTGCGTCCCGGCTACGTGCCGATGCCCGAGGTGCCCGCCCTGTTCGCCGCGCACCGGGTGGTCGTGTTCACCTATGAGACGGTGAACATCAGCGGCAGCGTGCACATGGCCTACACGTTCGGACGTCCGGTGGTGGCCACCGACGTGGGCTCGATGAGCGACGCGGTGCCGCACGACGTCACCGGCCTGCTGACCGCGCCGGAACCGGCCGCGGTCGCGGCGGCCCTGGTGCAGGTCCTCGGCGACCCGGCGGCCGCCGACCGGATGGGCGCCCAGGCGGCCCGGCGGGTGGCCGACGCGGCCTCCTGGAGGACGGTGGTCGAGCGGGCCGTGCCCGCCTACCGGGACGCGGTGACCGCTCACCGCGGCTGACCCGGTCGGTCAACCCGATCCGCCGTCCCAGGCCTGCAGCACCCGCAGCCGGTCCCACGGGATGTGCGGCATCCCGAAGTAGTCCCAGGCCAGGCCGGCCCGGGTGTAGACCGCGCCCGGGTTTGTCGGGCCGGCGTCGGGGGCCACCTCGAAGCCGACGGCCAGCGACGTGTCGGCCCGATCGGTCAGATAGCCGCCGTAGACCTGCAACGCCCGGGCCACCGCCACCTCGCCCGGCGTGATGTCCGGGATCGCGGCGACGTCGATCGTGGGATCGAGTTGCAGGCGCGCCCCCTCCGGGATGCAGTCCGCCCGGGTCGACTCGCCGTCGGTCTTCTGCGCGGGTGCCCGGAAGGTCGCGGCGCAGGCGGTGTCGCTCTCCAGCATCAGGGCGTGCGGGATCACGCCGGCCGCGATCTCGTCGACCCGGACGACGCCGCCCAGCCGGGAGGCGCCGGCCCCGGTGGCGCCGCCGCCCCAACCCGACCCGGACAGCGACGTGATCGCGCCCCAGCCGGTGGTCCAACCGTCGTCGGTGGGGGCGGCCTGCCAGTACTCGTCGACCGTGCCCGCCGCCTGGTCGACGACCGCCATCGCGCCCCGGCCGACGCCGGGCACCGCATCGTCCGGGATCGGTCGAGGGCTCTCGTCGGCCAGCGCGCAGGGCGGCCAATCCGTCAGCGTGCACTCGACCGGGCGGCGCGGCGTCGACGCGGTCGCCTGGTAGATCGGGATGCCGAACTCGACCAGATTGGCGTGGCCGAGCCCGGCCCGGCTGATCCGGGCGACCATGGCGGCGCTGTCCGGGTCGACCGCCGGGTCGGCGACCACCGGCACGTTGAACGGGCTGGTGGGGGCGAACGGGCGGTCGGCCTCGACGGTGGGCGCCGGCGGGTCGGCCGGGGTCGCCGGCGGCGCGGACGGCGAAAGTGACGGGGCCGGCGACG
>JBDHZW010000148.1:0-11958 GCA_039812105.1 Nakamurella sp. | reverse complement strand
CGGTGCCGGGCAAGCCGTCCGCGCCGCGATCGAGCAGGGCGCCCGCCGCGTGGTGCTCGCCCTCGGTGGCTCGGCCGGCACCGACGGCGGCGCCGGGCTGCTCGCCGCGCTCGGCGCCGCCTTCCTGGACCGATCCGGACGGTCGATCCAGATCGCCGGCGGAACCCTGCAACGGATCGCCACCGTCGACCTGACCGGCCTGCTTGACCTGACCGGGGTGGAGCTGATCATCGCCGGCGACGTCGGCAACCCGCTGACCGGCCCGACCGGCGCGGCCGCCGTCTACGGCCCCCAGAAGGGTGCCGGCCCATCGGATGTCGCCCTGCTGGAGGCCGGCCTGCGGCACCTCGTCGACCGGCTGGCCGCGCACCGGACCGACGCCTCCGCCCTCGCCGACACGCCGGGGGCCGGCGCCGCCGGCGGCCTCGGTTTCGCCGGCCTGCTGCTGGGCGGGCGGATCGTCTCCGGCGCCGAGTTCTTCCTCGACCTGCTCGACTTCGACACCCACGTCGCCGAAGCCGATCTCGTCATCACCGGCGAGGGACGGATCGACGACCAGACCGCACACGGCAAGCTGCCCGCCGTGGTCGCCCACCGCTCCCGACCGCGGCCGGTCGTGGCCGTCGTCGGCCGGTCCGACATCGACCCGGCCGTGGCCGCCGGGATGGGTCTGACCGCGGTGCACGCCCTGACCGACCGCACCGACCGCAACCCCGCCGAGGATGCCGCACTGACCCGGCAGCTGCTCGTCGAGCTCGGCCGTACCCTGCCCCTGCCCACCGGGGAGTCGATCGGCACGGCCTGCGCATCGGCATCGTGACGAGGATCGTCGTCAGGCGGCCGCGGGGTACCGGGCGCCGATGGCGTTCGCGGCACGGCGCAGTTCGGGCACGACCCGCTGGGTTCGTTCGCCGTCGAGCTCGTCGGACGGGCCGGTCAGACCCAGGGCGCCCTGCACGGTGCCGGAACCGTCCAGGATCGGCGCGGCGACCGCGGTGATGCCGAGCGCACGTTCGCCCTTGGACCGCGCGTAACCCTGCTCCCGGACGGTGCCCAGCTCGGCGAGGAACACGTCCATCGGTTTGGAGGTGCCGTCGGCGTGTTCGATCGAGTCAACCGCGCCGAGCAGCTCCTTCCTGGTCGCGTCGTCCAGGAAGGCCAGGATCGTCTTGCCGGACGCCCCCAGGTACAGCGGGAAGCGTTCGCCGACCGGCAGGGTGTACCGCAGCGGGTTCGCGCCCTCGACCCGGGCCACCAACACGCGGGCGTCGCCGAGCGGCACGTACAGCGACGAGGTGAGGCCGCACTCGGCGGACAGCGCCTGCATGATCGGCTGCGCGATCATGTTCAGCGGGCTGGCCACCAGATAGGCGTGGGCGATGGACAGGGCGGCCGGGCCGGCCGTGTAGCCGCTGGCATAGCGCACCGCGAAGCCGTTGTCGACCAACACGTTCAGCATCCGTTGCACGGTCGCGATGTGCAGCCCGGCGTGCCGGGCCAGGTCACTGAGCCGGACCGGGTGCTGGTAGGTCTGCAGCACGTTGAGCAGGTCGAGCGCGCGCTGGACCGAACGCATGGTGTTGGCGGGCGCGGTCACGTCCGGGTCCTCCCACTCAGATATCAGATGATGACTCCTGTCTATCATGGAGTGATATTCGATGCCGTCACCGGCTGGCGGTGGCGTTGGCCGGCGATCCCACTCCGCCGGTCAGGCTGAGCACCAGATCGGCGTCGGCCACCGCCTCCGCCACCTGCGCAATCACCGCGACGCGCATCGGCCTGCCTTCTTGCAGTCTCATTCTATGATAGTTGCTCTCGCTTGTCAGTAAGTTTGTTCATCTCCTGCGGGTCTGTCAACCCCTTTGAGAGAATTCGTGAACAGTGCCGAAGGTCCGCGATCGCCACCGGGACCGACGTGCCACCGCCGGGTGATCGACATCGGCGGACCCGGCACGGTGTCCGGGATCGTCGGTCAAACGGGCTGCACTGATGCGGCAGCCGGATGACAGCTACTGTGCGACAACCATGTCGGGGGCATTCCCGAGGCAGAGGAGAATCCGGTGGGCACGGTGGTGATGTACGGCTCGGTGTCGGTCGACGGTTTCATCGCGGACGAGAACGACCAGCCCGGGCCGTTGTTCGACTGGCTGTCCAACGGCGACGTCCCGCTGGGCGAGAGCGGCCAGGTGACGGTGTCGCAGACCTCGTACGACTACACCCGGCCCTACTGGGACCGGATCGGGGCGACGATCGTCGGCCGGCACGTCTTCGACATGACCGACGGCTGGGACGGCCGGCCTCCGGGCGGGATCGACCACGTGGTCGTCGTGACGCACCGGCCGGCGCCCGAGGGGTGGGACCCCGATGCGCCGTTCCACTTCGTCGACGGCGTCGAGACCGCCGTGGCCAGGGCGCAGGAGCTGGCCGGTGAGCGCATCGTCGAGGTGGCCTCCGGCCACGTCGGCGGCCAGGTGCTGGCCGCCGGCCTGGTCGACGAGGTGCGCATGGACGTGGTGCCCGTCGTGTTCGGGACCGGCAAACGCTACTTCGGGTCGGTGCCCGCGCAGCACCTGCTGGACGACCCGGCCGAGATCGTTCAGGGCGACCGGGTGCTGCACCTGCGTTACCGGGTGCGCCGCTGACCGAGCTGACCGACCGGCTATCGCCCGCCGAGCCAGTCGTCCAGCCCGTCCGGCCGGCCGGCCCAGTCCGGCTCGGCGAGTTCCCCGCCCCGCAGCAGCATCTCGGCGAACGCCCGGCGTCGCTGGTCGCGTCCGTCGCCGACCCCGGTGATCACCATCCGGGTCGTCATCGGCGTGCCCGGCCGGCCGGCGTCGCCGATCGCCAGGTGCCCGCCGGTGCCGTCCAGCACGCCCAGCCGATCGGGTCGGGTCGGCACCTGGAACCGGCCGCGGGTGCGGACCCGGCCGCCGGCCAGGTCGGGCAGCCGGTGCAGGAAGCGCTCCGGGTGCACCGGCCGCTCGCTGATCAGGTCCAGGCTCCACACCCCGTGCGCGTCGGGCGCGTCGGCGCGGGACAGCCAGTACGGGTCCAGCCGGGCCGCGGCGTGCCGCTCGGAGTGCCGGGCGGCGAACAGCTCTCGCACCCGGGTGTCGAACAGCTCGGCCCGGCCGCTGCGCCGCCCCCGCAGATGATCGATCAGGGTCAGGCCGACCGGGTCGGACCCGGTGGTCAGCACCAGGTCGGCGTGCGCCAGGTGGGCGGACAGCGCCTCGCCCACCGTCCGCCCGTCGTCGGTCATCAGGCCCAGACTCCGGTCGGCCAGCCGATCCCCGCTCATCAGGTCGTGCTCCACCCGGTCGGCGTCCACCACGCAGATCACCGTGGCCAGGTCGATGCCGAGCCGGCGGCGCACGGACGCGTCGGCCAACGGGCGGGTCACCGGCATCGTCGACGCGGACACCGGCAGCGCCAGCACCAGCCGCTGCCAGCGGTCGGCGGCCACCGTCGACTCCACCGCGGGCAGCACGTTCTCCCGCAGGATGCAGCCGGGGCAGGCCCGCTCGGCCGGGTGCCGGACGTCCTCGACGGTGCCGTTCTCGTCGCCGACGACCCGCCGCACCGTGCCGGTGTGCGGGTCGAGATCCTGCCGCAGCACGCCGGTCCCGGGCAGGTCGGTGAGCAGCGAAAACACCGCGACGTCCCGCAGCACCGGATCGACGGTGGCCAGCACCACGACGGGGATCATGCGAACTCCTTGTCCGGCAATCAGGTTCGGGCCCGTGAGCGGGCCAGCAGGTAGACGAAGTAGGGCGCGCCGATCAGCGCGACGGCCAGCCCGGCCGGGATCTGCGCCGGCGCGATCACCGTCCGGCCGAAGGCGTCGGCCAGCCCCAGCAGCACGGCGCCGAGCAGCACCGACACCGGGAGGAGCCGGGCGTGCCGGCCGCCGACCAGGGCGCGGGCGGCGTGCGGGGCGACCAGGCCGAGGAAGCCGACCACCCCGACCGCGGCCACCGACGTCGCGGCCAGCACCGCGGCCAGGGTCAGCACACCCAGCCGGACCCGCTCCAGCCGAACCCCGACCAGCCGAGGGGTGTCCTCGTCCACCGCCAGCAGGTCGAGCTCGCGGCGCACCGCGAACGCCGCCGGCAGGGCCGACAGCAGGACCAGGGCGACCGGCACGATCTGCATCCAGGTGCGGCCGTAGGTGGTGCCGGACAGCCAGGTGTAGATGCGGGGGGTGTCCCACGGGTTGGCCCGGACCAGCAGCAGGGTGGTCACCGCGGCGACCCCGTACCAGAAGCCGATGCCGACGAGCACGAAGCGGTCGGCGTTCAGCCCGCCCCGCCAGGTCAGCCCGTAGACGACGGCGAAGGAGACCAGGGCGCCGGCGATCGCCGCGGTGAGAATGGCTGTGTTCGAGGCACCTTCGGTGCCGAACGCACCGCCGGTCACCACGATCACCGCGCCGAGGCCGGCGCCGGCGGTGATGCCCAGCAGGCCCGGTTCGGCGAGCGGGTTGCGGCAGGTGGCCTGGGTGAGCGCGCCGGCCAGCGCGATCGCGCCGCCGGCGACCATCGCCGCCACCACCCGGGGCGCCCGTTCGTCCAGCGCGAAGCGGACCAGCGGCGGGCCCTGCCCGTGCAACCACAGCGCGATGTCGCCGGTCCGCAGCATGGTGTTGCCGGCCAGCAGGCCGAGCAGCAGGGTGCCGGCGGCCAGCGCCCCGCAGGCGGCCAGCACCAGGACGAACCGGCGACGGCTGCGCACCCCGACCGGCGCGGCCGGCGGCTGCCGGGTCGGTCCGGCGTCCCGCAGCCGGCGGGCCAGCAGCACCAGCACGATCGCCCCGGCGATCGTGGTGACCACCCCGGTCGGGATGGTGATGCCGGCGTCGGCGCCGAGCAGGGCGCGCACCACCGCGTCGGCCAGGATCACCACCAGCGCGCCGGTCAGGCCGGACGCCGGAATGAGCACCGCGTGCCGGTTCAGGGCGGGCACGAACCGGCCCAGCAGCCGGACGATGACCGGGGCGCACAGGCCGACGAAGGCGATCGGCCCGGCCAGGGTGACCGCGGCGGCGGTCAGCAGCACCGCCAGCACGATGCCGACGATCCTCGTGGACCGGACGGGAACGCCCAGCACGGCGGCGGTGTCGTCGCCCATCGCCAGCAGGTCCAGCCGCCGGGACAGCAGCAGCCCGATGGCGGTGGCGCCGATCACCACCGGCGCGGCGGACAGGAAGGCGGTCAGCCCGAGCTGGCTGAGCGAACCGCTGCCCCAGGCGAACAGGCTGGTGGTGTTCTGGCTGAACAGGATCAGCAGGGTCGCGGTGGCCGACTGCAGGGCCAGCGCCACCGCCGATCCGGCCAGCAGGATGCGGGTGGTCGAGGTGCCCCGCCCGGACAGGCCCAGCACCAGGGCCGCGGCGGCCAACCCCCCGACGAACGCGACCAGGCCGGACGTCCAGAGCGGGATCGACAATCCGAACGCGGCGACCGCCACCACCGCCAGGTACGACCCGGCGGTGACCGCGAGCGTGTCCGGCGCGGCCAGCGGGTTGCGGGTCAGCGACTGCAGCAGGGCGCCGGCCACGCCGAGGGCGAACCCGACGGCGACACCGGCGGCCAGCCGCGGGATCCGGGAGCCGAACAGGATCTGCCGGGTCGACTCGGTCTCGGCGCCACCGGCACCCGTGACCAGGGTCCACAGCTCGCCGAGGCCGACCCCCGAGGTGCCCTGGGTCAGGTGCCAGCCGGCGATCACCAGCAGCACCGCGGTCAGGCCGGCCAGCACCCCGGCCGCGCCGACCACGCCGGCGGTGCCGATCTTCTCGACACCGACCGGCGCGCCGGTCGTTCCGGTCGGCCGCTCGGTGGTGGTCAGCGGACCGCTGGGGGGCACGGGACGGTCAGCCGGTCAGCTGCGCGACGTAGGCGTCCAGCGCCTGCTGCGCCGACCGCGGACCGCCGAACGTCCAGATGCCGGGCGGGAACGCGTGCGCCCGGCCCTGTTCGACGGCCGGCAACGAGCTCCAGATCTGGTTCTTGGCCAGCTCGCCCATCACGTCGCCGTCCGGGTCCTGGGTGCCGGTGTAGAAGAACGTCGCGTCGCCGACCGCGGTCATGCCCTCGATGTCTGTCTGGCCCAGGCCGTAGGCCGGGTCGACCTCACCCGTCCAGGCGTTCTGCAGGCCCAGCTCCTCCCCCAGCTCGCCCATCAGCGAGCCCTGGCCGAACGGCCGGATCGACACGTTGCCGCCCTGCACCCACCCGTCGAAGTAGACGAACTTCTGACCGGCGGCGGCGGACCCCGCGACGGCCTGCTTGGCGCTCGCCAGCGACTCGGTGAACTCGTCGACGACGACCTGCGCCCGCTCCTCGCGGCCGGTCGCCTGGGCGATCAGGTTGAAGGTGTTCTTGAGCTGACCGATCGGGTCGGCGGCATCGGCGCCCTTGGTGGCCAGCACCGGCACCCCGTACCCGGCCAGCTGGGAGATGATCTCGTCGTCGGCGGTGTAGGCCTCGACGATCACCAGGTCGGGATTCGTGGCGAACAGCGCGTCCAGGTTCGGCTCGCCCCGGGTGCCGACGTCGGCGACCCCGTCCGGCAGCGTCTCGGCGGTGTCCCACAGCGTGAAGCCCGTGACGTCGGCGACGGCGACCGGGTCGACGCACAGGGTCAGCACGTCCTCGACCTGCTGCCACTCCAGCACCGCCACCCGGGAGGCCGGCTTGGCCAGCTCGACGGTCCGGCCGAAGCCGTCGGTCAGCGTCACCGGCGCGGTCGAGGTGGTGGTGCCGTCGTCGGCGCAGTCGGTGCGGCCTGTCGCCGGGACCGCCGCGGCCTCGTCGGCGGCCAGCGATCCGGATCCGGCGGTCGTCGCCTCACCGGCCGACGCCGACGTGGTCGCCGCCGTTCCGGTGGCCGCCGGGGTGGTGGTGCCGCAGGCGGCCAGCAGGAGCAGCGCCGCGGCGCCCAGCACGGCGGCGGTCGTTCGTGTTCTCATCGATTCCTCTCGGGGAAGACGGCCGGACGCCGGAGGTGGCGCCCCTGCGGTTCGATCCGCAGCCGGCCGGTGTCGGGGTCGAGCGTGGTCAGCACGGCGATGCCGTAGACGTCGGTCAGGTGTTCATCGGTCAGCACGTCGGCCGGTTCGCCGGCGGCGTGCACCCGGCCCTGCGCCATCAACACGACCCGGTCGGCGACCGCGGCCGCCTGGTTCAGGTCGTGCAGCACGACGCCGACCGCGGCGCCCTGCTCGTCGGCGAGATCCCTGATCAGCTCCAGTGTCTCGATCTGGTAGCGCAGGTCCAGGTGATTGGTCGGCTCGTCGAAGAGCAGCACGTCGGTCTGCTGGGCCAGGCAGGTGGCCAGCCACACCCGCTGCAGCTCGCCGCCGGAGAGCCGGTCGACGGCGCGGTCGGCCATCGCCGTCATTCCGGTCAGCGTCAGCGCCCGGTCGATGGCGGCCCGGTCGCCGTCGGCCAGCGGCGCGAACCGGCGACGGTGCGGGTGGCGGCCGAACGCGACCACGTCCCGGACCGCCAGCCCGGATGGATGCGGCCGGGACTGGGACAGCAGCGTGACCTTGGTCGCGAACTCGCGGGCCGACAGGGCGGCCACGTCCTGGGTGACCCCGCCGGCGGCCAGCTCGACCCGGCCGGCGCCGATCCGGTGCAGCCGGGCCAGCGAGCGCAGCAGGGTGGACTTCCCGCTGCCGTTCGGGCCGACCAGGGCGGTCACCACCCCGGGCAGCAGGCGGACCGACACGCCGTGCACGACCTCCGTGCGCTCGTAGGCGAGCACCAGGTCGTCGGCGGTCAGGGTCACGCCCGACACTCCGTCCGGACCGATGCTCGACATGAGCGGTGAGCCTAACCTAAGAAAGGCAAGCCTCTCCACATCGCGTGCCGGTGAGCGGAACCCCGAAGTCAGCCCGCCGTCGTCGCCGTGGAGGTGGTCGGCGCGGTCTCCGGGAAGAGCGCGCGCAGCAGATCGGCCAGCGTCAACACGCCCAGGTGGCGGCCCTGGTCGTCGTGCACGACGGCCAGATGATTGCGGCCGCGACGCATCGCCTCCAGCCCCTCGGCGAACGGGGTGCCGGCGGACAGCCGCAGGGTCGGCCGGACGAACCGGCCGACCGGCTCGTCCGGGTCGGCGACGAGCGTGTCCCGTACGTGCACCAACCCGTCCACCGCCGCATCCGCCCCCGGACCGTCGCCGATCAGGATGCGCAGGTGGCCGGACTCCCGGGCGACCCGCTGCACGTCCCGCACGGTGGCCCGGCGCTCCACCCGGGTCGGCGGAACGTCACGCCGGAGGAGCCCGCCGATGGTCAGGTTGGGCAGATCCAGGGCACCGGCCAGCCGTCGGGAGTACTCCTGGTCGAGGGCGCCGACGTCGGCCGAGTGCTCGACGAGCTGCCGCAAGGTCTGCGGGTTCTGCCCGGTGGCCAGTTCCTCCACCGGCTCGACGCCGGCCAGCCGGACACAGGCGTTGGCCAGCGAGTTCAGCGCGATCAGCATCGGCCGGAACAGCCACATGAAGGCGCGCATCGGCAGGGCGAGCAGGATCGCCGACCGTTCCGGGTGCGCGATGGCCCACGACTTGGGCGCCATCTCGCCGATCACCAGGTGCAGGAACGTGACGATCAGCAACGACAGCACGAACGCCGATGCGTCGGACAGCCACAGCGGCAGGCCGAGGGCGGTCAGCGGCGGTGTGAGCAGGTCCTGCACCGCCGGCTTGGTCACCGCGCCCAGCGCCAGCGTGCAGGCGGTGATGCCCAGCTGCGACCCGGCCAGCACGACGGTCAGCTCGGCCGAACTGCGCACCGCGGCCCGGGCCGATCGGCTGCCCACGGCGGCGTCCTCCAACCGGTGCCGCTTCGCGGCCAGCAGGGCGAATTCGATCGCGACGAAGAAGGCGCTCAGCGCGATCAGCGCGACGGTGGCCAGCACGGCCCACCAGGTTCCGGACATCAGGTCGGTCCCCCGGTTTCGCCGGACACGGTGACCGTGAGCAGGGACGGCACGTGCCGGCTCACCTCGTCGACCCGCAGCCGCAGCGTCTCGGCCGGCGGGTGGAGGTCCAGGGCGGCCGCGGCCGGGTCGGGCGGCAGCGGAACGTCGACCCGGTCCCCGACCCGGGGGAACCCGTCGCAGCGGGCGATGGCCAGCCCGGCCACCGTCTCGTAGTCGCCGGGCGGCAGCGTCCGGCCGATCAGCCGTTCCAGTTCGTCCGTCGGCAGGTCGCCGGGCAGCGCCCAGGTGCCGCCGGCCGGCTCGTCGGGCAGCACCGGCGGGCCGGGGTCGTGCTCGTCGGCGATCTCCCCGACCAGTTCCTCGGCCAGGTCCTCGGCGGTCAGCACGCCGACGAACCCGCCGTACTCGTCGAGCACGCAGGCCAGCTGGTTGCCGCTGCCGGTCAGCTCGCGCAGGGCCACCGGCAGGCTCTGAGCGGCCGGCACGAACAGCGGCGGCCGCATCAGGCCGGCGGCGGTGACCGGCTCGCCCGGGGCGTCCGGCCGGGGCGCGGCCAGCACGTCGGCCAGGTGCACGACCCCGACCACCTCGTCGCCGGCGTCGGGGTCGGGGTCGGGGTCGAGCACCGGGTAGCGGGAGTGTCCGGTGCTCATCGCCGCCCGCACCTGCGCAAGGTCGACGTCCGGGTGCAGCACGCCGACCCGGGCCCGCGGGATCATCGCGTGGTGCACCGTGCGGTTCGGGAAGTCGATCACCCGGTCGAGCAGGACGGACAGGTCCCGGGGCAGGTCGCCGCTGTCCCGGGAGGCGGCGACGATGTGCGCCAGGTCGCGCAGGGTGGCCGAGTGCTCGACGTCGTGCACCGGCTCGATCCGCAGCATCCGCAGCAGCAGGTTGGACGACTTGTCGAAGACGGCGATCAGCCAGCCGAACACGGTCAGGTAGACGGTGGTGGAGCGGGCCAGCCGGACGGCGACGGGTTCGGGTCGGGCGATCGCCAGGTTCTTCGGGAACAGCTCGCCGAGCAGCATCTGCACGAACGTCGAGAACGTCAGGGCCAGCAGCGTGCCGACGGTGATGCCGACCGCCGCCGGGACGGACACCCCGCCCAACGCGCTGCCGATGGCCTCGCCGATCAGCGGCTCGGCCACGTACCCGACCAGCAGCCCGGTGACGGTGATGCCCAGCTGCGCGCCGGACAGCATGAAGGAGGTGCGCCGGGTCACCGACAGCGCCCGGCGCGCCCCGGCGTCGCCGCCGGCGGCCGCGGCCCTGAGCGCGGACCGGTCGACGGACATGTAGGCGAATTCCTGGGCGACGAAGTACGCCGTCGCGGCGGTGATCGCCAGCACGACGAGCACGCCGATCAGCAGGGACAGCGGCCAGATCATCGGGCGGACGGGGACCGGAGGCCAGGCTCGGGCCCGGCGTCGGGTCTGTCGGTGGGAACGCTCATGTCACTTTCGGTCGAGGGTGGGTGGCGCTCCGTCAACGGGCGGGGCGTCCCCGAGGTTCCCGTCCTCACCGGATCCGGCCGGATCCGTGCGAACCGGCACGGCCGCCGCGACCGGGTCCAGCAGTTTCTGCGGGTGCAACCCGCGCAGCTCCGAGACGCCGGCCAGCGCCTGCAGCTCGGCCAGCTGGCGACGGAGCTCGGCGATCTCCGGGCCGAACTGGCCGAGGGTGTCGGCCTGCGCGCCGGCCACCAGCGCGCGCAGCCGGCGCACCGCGGTCAACGCGCCGGCGACCGCGGTGGGGATGCGGTCGGGGCCGAGCACGAAGACGGCGACCAGCAGGATGATCCCGATCTGACCCCAGGACAGTCCGAACATGCTGTCTTTCCTCCGTTCTCGACGAGTACCGGGTCACACCGGGGTGGTGGTCGGGATCCGGCCGGCTTCGCCGTCCGGCACCTCGGTTCGGTCCCGGCGTCGGGCGATGCGGCGGTCGTGCATCCGGCTGACCTGGACGGCCACCTCGTACAGCACGACCAGCGCCACCGCCAGCGCGCCCATGGTGATCGGGTCGTTGCCCGGCACGACCAGCCCGGCGAACACGACCAGCCCGAAGATCGCATACCTCCGCGATCGGGCCAGCCGCTCGCCGGTGAGCACGCCGGCGGCGTTGAGCATGATCAGCAGCAGCGGCAGCTCGAAGGAGACGCCGAAGATGATCAGCATGGCGATCAGGAAGGCGAAGTAGCTCTCGGGCGAGAGCGCCGCGACCGTGGCGTCACCACCGAACCCGAGCAGGACGGTCAGTCCCTCCCGGATGACCAGGTAGGCCAGCACGGCACCGCCGGCGAACAGCAGGCCACCCGTGACGCCGAACACGGTCGCGTGGCGCCGCTCCCTGGCGTGCAACCCCGGGGCGACGAACGCCCACAACTGGTGCAACCAGATCGGCGCGGTGAGCACGCTGCCGGCGATGAGGGCCGACTTGAGCTGCAACTCCAGCGCCGAGAACGGCCCGGTCGCCAGCAGCCGGCAGCTTGCGTCGTCGCCGAACGTCACCCGGCTCTCGGCCGGAACCGCGCAGTAGGGGCCGGTCAGGATGTCGCCCAGGCTGGGCAGACCGATCGCCGGGATGCCGTGGCCGAACCAGACGAAGGCCAGCGCCGTGCCGGCGAGCACGACCAGCGTCGTCACGAACAGCCGGCGGCGCAGTTCGTGCAGGTGATCGATGACGGTCATGGTGCCGTCGGCCGGTGGGCGCCGCCGGCGGCGGCCCGGCAGCCGAAGCCAGGTGGGCGTCGTCATGGTGGGTGGGTACCTCGAATACGGTCGGGACCGGTCAGGTGTGGTCTCGACCGGTCGCGCGGCCCCGGCGCGGGCTCGGGCTCGGGCTCGGGCCGGCGCCGGGGGGCCGCAGATGGGATTGTCAGCCGAGTCGGGACGCCACGACCGGCGTGCCCACCGACTGGGCCGGCGCCTCGGTCACGGCCGCGGGGTTCGCCGCGGCTGCGGGATTCGCCGCGGCTGCGGGATTCACTGCGGCTGCGGGATTC
>JBDHZW010000147.1:0-11976 GCA_039812105.1 Nakamurella sp. | reverse complement strand
GTTCGGCCGGCTCGACCTGCTGGTCAACAACGCCGGCGTCACCCGCGACGGGTACATCGCCAAGCTGTCCGAGGCCGACTTCGACCTGGTGATCGGGGTCAGCCTCAAGGGCGCCTGGCTGGGCACCCGCGCGGTGGCACCGGTTTTCCGCGCGCAGAAGTCGGGCAGCATCGTCAACGTGTCCTCGTTGTCCGGCAAGGTCGGCAACCCCGGCCAGACCAACTACAGCGCGGCCAAGGCCGGCATGGTCGGACTGACCAAGGCCGCCGCCAAGGAACTCGGGTCGTCCGGGGTTCGGGTCAACGCGATCCAGCCGGGGTTGATCCGGACGCCGATGACGCTGGCGATGAAACCCGAGGTCTACGCGGCGAAGGAGGCCGAGGTGCCGCTGGGCCGGGCGGGCACACCGGAGGAGGTGGCCGGCGCCGTGGTCTTCCTGGCCTCCCCGCTGGCCTCGTACATCACCGGCGCCGTCATCGAGGTGACCGGCGGCCGCGGGCTGTAACCCGCGGCGTCGCAAGCCATTGACCAGAAGGGGATTCGAGGAGATGACCGGACCGTTGACGGGTGTGCGGGTGGTGGTGCTGGCCGGCATGGGCCCGACCCCGTTCGCCAGCATGTTGCTGGCCGACATGGGCGCCGAGGTGATCCGGGTGACTAGGCCGGCCAACCGCCGGGCCCGCGCCCTGGGCCAGACCGACGGCATCGCCGCCGAGCACCTGCTGGCCAACCGGGGCGTCGACTCCGTCGAGGTCGACCTCAAGGACCCGGCGGCCATCGAGTCCGTGCTGTCCTTGGCCGAACGGGCCGACGTGTTCGTGGAGGGCTACCGGCCCGGCGTGGCCGAACGGCTGGGCCTTGGTCCCAACCACCTGGCCGCGCGGAACCCGGCGCTGGTGTACGCCCGGCTGACCGGGTACGGGCAGGCTGGCCCGCTGTCCCACGAGGCCGGCCACGACATCAACTACGTCGCGCAGTCCGGCGTGCTGCATGCGATGGCCCGCGCCGACGACGCCCCGCGCCCGCCGCTGAACCTGCTGGGCGACTACGCCGGCGGCGGCCTGGTCGCCGCGTTCGGCATCGTCTGCGCCGTGCTGGAGGCACGGGCCTCCGGCGTCGGTCAGGTGATCGACGCAGCGATGGTCGACGGGGTCGCGGTGCTCACCGCAGTGACCCAAGGCCTGCGCGCGGCCGGCCGGTTCAGCGACGATCCAGGGTCGAACTACCTGGACTCCGGTGCGCCGTTCTACGACACCTATAAGTGCGCGGACGGCGGGTACCTCGCGGTCGGCGCCCTGGAGGCCGACTTCTACCGCGAGTTCCTCTCCCGGCTGGGCGTCGACACCAGCGGCTGGCCGGAGCAGGAGGACCGCGAGAAGTGGCCGGAACTCCGGCGTCTCATCGCGGCCGCGGTCGCGGCCCGGACCCGCGACGAGTGGGTCGACGTCTACGAGGGCACGGATGCGTGCGTGACGCCGGTTCTCACGTTCGACGAGGCGGCCAAGCACCCGCACAACGCCGAGCGTGAGTTGTACCGGCACGTCGACGGGGTGCTGCACCCCACGCCCGCGCCGCGCTTCAGCCGCACCCCGGCCCGGACGCCGACGGCCCCGCCCGCCGACCCGCGGGATGTGCGCGACGTGCTGGCGGCCTGGCGCGCCTGACGCCCCTTCGCTGATCAAACCCGTGCCGGGTCGGGTGTATCGACCGCGAAACCCGGGTTTGATCAGCGGAGCGCTCCGGCGTCACTGGGTGCGCTGATCAAATCCAGGCGCACCGCGCGTTTTCGGGCGCAGGAACCCGGGTTTGATCAGCGGAGCACCGGGTCAGCTCGCCCACAGGCCTCGCTCCTCGAGCATGCCGATGACGCCGTCCGCGCCGTCCAGGATGTGCCGCTCGGCCAGCTCTCGAGCCCGTCGTGGGTCGGAGCGACGCAGTGCCACGATCATGTCCGGGTGGTCGTTGCGGGTGGCCGCGACCTGTCCCTCGATGCTGGCGTAGAAGCGATTCGGCAGGTGATTGACCACCGAGCCCAGCAACGTACTGAGCCTGGGCGAGCCGGCGGCCAGGTTGATCTCGCGGTGAAAGCGATGGCCCTGCCGGGCGACCGTGTCGAGATCGCCGTCCTCAACAGCCCTCTCGATCGCCGCGTCGAGCGCCTCGAGCGTTCGCAGCTGTTCGGGGGTGATGGTTCGGGCCGCTCGCGCGGCCAGTTCCGCGGCGAACTGTGCCTGTGTCCAGAACAGGTCCCGGATGTCCTGCCTGGTCACCTCGGCGACGACGAAGCCGCGCCGGGGTACCAGCTCGACGAGGCCCTCGCTGCGCAGCGCCAGCAGCCCCTCCCGCACCGGGGTGTTGCTCACCCCGACGGCGTCCGCGATCGGCTCCATCCGGAGGAACTCGCCCGGGCGCGCCGCGCCGGACATGATCAGCTCGCGGACATAGGCCGTGACCTCCTCCGGGAGCTGCCGGCGACGCGGGGCCGCGGTGCGCAGCGGAATCAGGTTGTCTGTCACTGGCCCTCCTCGACCTCTTGCTCTACTCAGCATAATATATTATGTTGAAGCAACGAGGAACGGAGAAGCCCATGACGAAAATCGTTGTCGCCTGCAAGTACGTGCCGGACGCGACCGGTGATCGGTCGTTCGAGGGGGACGGGACGGTGGACCGGGATGCCGTGGACGGTCTGTTGTCGGAGCTGGACGAGTACGCGGTAGAGCAGGCGTTGCAGATCGCGGAGGCGCACGGCGGTGAGATCACCGCGGTGACGGTGGGTCCGGCGGATGCGGTGGACGCGGTGCGCAAGGCGCTGCAGATGGGGGTGGGGGAGGCGGTGCACGTGCTGGACGACGCGATCGCCGGCTCGGACGTGTTCGCGACGTCGGCGGTGTTGGCAGCGGCGATCGGGAAGCTGGACGCGGACATCGTCGTGTTCGGGATGGCGTCCACCGACGCCGGCGGTGGGGTGGTGCCGGCGCTGGTCGCGGACCGGCTGGGGCTGCCCGCGCTGACCCACGCGTCGTCGCTGACGGTGGACGGGTCGACGGTGCGGATCACCCGGGACTCCGACACGGTGGTGCAGACGATCGAGGCGTCGACGCCGGTGGTGGTGAGCGTGACGGATCGGACCGACGAGGCCCGGTACCCGTCGTTCAAGGGAATCATGGCGGCGAAGAAGAAAAAGGTGACCGAGTGGTCGCTGGACGACCTGGGCCTGTCGGCCGACACCGTCGGGTTGGATCACGCGTTGACGACGGTCTCCTCGACGGAGCGGCGGCCGGCCCGCAGCAAGGGGCAGATCGTCGCCGACGAGGGTGATGGCGGCGTGCAGTTGGTCGAGTTCCTGTCCACCCACAAGTTCGTCTGAGGGAGTTGTTTTCGATGGGTGAGGTTCTGGTGCTGGTCACGGCCGGCGAGAACGGTAAGGTCGCGAAGCCGACCCTGGAGTTGCTGACCCTGGCCCGCCGGTTGGGGGAGCCGGCCGCGGTGGTGTTCGGTGCGGCGGACGCCGAGGTGCTGGGTCGGTACGGCGTGGGCACGGTCTACCGGTTCGACGGCGGCGAATACGCCGATTTCCTGGTGGCGCCGAAGGCGGAGGCCCTGGCTGCCCTGGTCGCGGACAGGTCGCCGGCCGCGGTAATGGTGACCTCGACCGCGGAGGGCAAGGAGGTCGCCGCCCGGGTCGCGCTGCGCGCCGGGGCGGGCTTCGTCTACGACGCGGTCGACGTCCTCGCCGGTGACGCCGGCGCGCAGACGGTGCAGTCGGTCTTCGCCGGCAACTACACGGTGACGGCGGGTTTTGCCGGTTCCGACAGTGGTCCGGTGGTCATCGCGGTGAAGCCGAACGCGACCACGCCGGTGGAGGCGGACGCCCCGGCCGCGGCAGCGGTGCAGGATGTGGCGCACGCGGTGTCGGACACGGCGAAGGGTGCGCGGGTCGTCGGGTCGGAGGTGAAGTCGTCGGGGTCGAGCCGTCCGGAGCTGGGGGAGGCGGCGATCGTGGTGTCCGGTGGTCGCGGCACCGGCGGCGACTTCTCGCAGGTGGAGGAGTTCGCGGACGCCCTCGGTGCGGCCGTGGGTGCGTCCCGGGCAGCGGTCGACTCGGGCTGGTACCCGTACCGGTTCCAGGTGGGCCAGACCGGAAAGACGGTGTCGGCGCAGTTGTACGTGGCGGCCGGGATTTCCGGGGCGATCCAGCACCGGGCGGGCATGCAGACGTCCAAGACGATCGTGGCGATCAACAAGGACCCAGAGGCGCCGATCTTCGATCTGGTCGATTTCGGCGTGATCGGTGATCTGAAGGTGGTTCTGCCGCAGGCCACCGGCGAGGCGGCGGCCCGGAAGGGCTGATCCGGCAACAAGAGTCATCGTGCCGGCGCACCCCGCGGGTTACCCCGGTGGTGCGCCGGCACTGTTGTTCCGGCCACTGGAAACCATGAAGGGCTTGTGATGAGTGTCGTCTCGATCGTCGCCGGGATCATCTCGCTGGTGGTGACCGCGGTCGCGGTCGGCCTGGCGGTGGTCGCCGTCGGCCGGATGCTGGCGGTGGTGCGGGCCGGGCGGCCGGCGCCGGGCCGCACGGGGGACCGGGGCCGGCGGTGGCGAGCGATGCTGGTCGAGACGGTCGGGCACACCCGGATGCTGCAGTGGCACTGGATCGGCATCATGCACTGGGTGGTGTTCGCCGGGTTCATCTTCCTGAGTACCGCGGTGCTGGCTGCGTATTTCCAGGTGTGGGACCCGACGTTCGCGTTGCCGTTGGTCGGGCACTTCGTGGTGTTCGAGTGGGCCACCGACGCCCTGCTGTGGCTGACCCTGATCGGGATCGTCGGTCTCATCGCCTACCGGCAGGTCAGACACCCGCGGCGGCTGGAGAAGCGGTCCCGGTTCTACGGTTCCCGTTTCTGGCAGGCGTACTTCGTCGAGGCGATCATCCTGGGCGAGGCGATTGCCGGCCTGTTGATCCGCGGCGCCGAATACGAACTGGCCGGGGTCAGCGCCTGGCATTTCCCGCTGACCGCCTGGATCGGCGGCCTTTACGCCGGCGCCTCCACGGCCGCGGTGGAAAACGTCATCGTGATCCTGGCGTTGACCAAGATCCTGCTCGCGATGGTGTGGCTGGGCGTGCTGGCCCGGAACATCACGATGGGGGTGGCCTGGCACCGGTTCACCGCCTGGTTCAACATCTACTTCAAGCGCAACCCGGCCGGCACCGCGCTGGGTGCCCTTGAGCCGCTGTATGTGAACGAGCAGCCGTTGACGGCCGAGTCGATCGAGGACCTGCAGGAGGAGGACTTCGAGAAGCTCGGCGTCGGCAAGGTCGAGGACCTGTCCTGGAAGGGGTTGCTGGACGTCACGACGTGCACCGAGTGCGGCCGGTGCCAGTCCCAGTGCCCGGCGTGGGCCACGGACAAGCCGCTGAGCCCGAAGCTACTGGTGATGTCGCTGCGCGAGCACGCCTACCAGCGGCTGCCGCTGTTGTCCCTGCAGGCGGCGGGGGGCGAGTTGACGACCGAGCAGCAGCAGGTGCTGGACCGGCCGCTGGTCGGCAGCCCCGAGGACGGTGGGGTGATCGACCCGGACGTGTTGTGGTCGTGCACCAACTGCGGGGCCTGCGTGCAGGAATGCCCGGTGGACATCGAGCACGTCGACCACATCGACAACATGCGCCGGCACCAGGTTCTCGTGGAGTCCGAGTTCCCGTCCGAGTTGAACCGGGTGTTCACCGGGATGGAACGAAAGGGCAACCCCTGGGGGATGAACGGCAAGGACCGCATGGCCTGGGCCAAGGACCTGCCGTTCGAGGTGAAGGTCGTCGGCCAGGACGTGCAGGACCTGGACGAGGTGCAGTACCTGTTCTGGGTGGGCTGCGCCGGCGCGTTCGACGACCGGGCCAAGAAGACCACTCAGGCCATCGCCGAATTGCTGCACCTGGCCGGCGTGAGTTTCGCGGTGCTCGGGCAGGGCGAGACGTGCACCGGGGACAGCGCCCGGCGGGCCGGGAACGAGGTGCTGTTCGCCCAGTTGGTCGCGGAGAACAAGGAGACGTTCACCGAGACGAAGGTGAAGAAGGTCATCGCGTCCTGCGCGCACTGCTTCAACACGCTGAAGAACGAGTACCGGCAGTTCGGCGTCGAGCTGGAGGTGGTGCATCACACCCAGCTGCTGAACCGGCTGGTCCGGGAGGGCAAGCTGACGCCCGCGCCGCCCGCAGAAACGGAGCGCAAGACGATCACCTACCACGACCCGTGCTTCCTGGGCCGGCACAACGACGTGTACGACGAACCCCGTGACCTGCTGGGGGCGATCCCCGGCGCGACGCTGGCCGAGATGCCCCGCAACAGTGAACGGTCGTTCTGCTGCGGCGCGGGCGGGGCCCGGATGTGGCAGGAGGAGAAGCTCGGGTCGACGACGATCAACAAGGCCCGCACCGAGGAAGCGGTCGCGACCGGGGCGGACCAGATCGCCGTGGGTTGCCCGTTCTGCAAGACCATGCTCGCCGACGGTCTCACCGCCGCCCAGTCCACCGGCGACGCCCGCGAGGAGGTCGAAGTCCTCGACGTTGCCCAGATGCTCCTCGCATCGGTCAAGCGGGGCGGGGCCGTCTGATCGGCGGGCGGATCGGGTCAGTCCGGCAGGTTCCGGGCGCTGCCGAAGTCGACCCGGTTCCCCGGATTGGCCAGGGTGCTGATCGTGGTGGCGCCGAACACGCCGGCCCGATCGAAGAGCACGGCGGTGCCCACCGCGATGCCGTCGCTGCAGAACCGGTCGGTGGTGGACAGGCCCATCTCCATCGTCATCGGGAGTCGGGCCATGGCCAGGGTGATGTCGGCGTTGATGAATTCGACGCCGAGGCTGCCCCAGCTGACGACGAGATTGGTGACATCGGCGACTCCGGCGGTCATCTGGAACAGCGTGGGCTGCTCGCCGGCGACGACGGGCACGGGCAGGTGCCAGGTTTGCTTGTGACCGGCGCCGAGGTGGTCGTCGGCGTCGGCGGTCCAGCCGAGGTGTTCGCTGTGGTACAGGCGAGGCTCGCCGGGCAACGGAGTCAGCTCCGATGGGGGTGGGGCGATCTGGCCCCCCGAGCTCCAGACCCGTCCGTCGGGAGTGCCGGTCGGCGTGGCGAACAGGGCGCGGGAGCGGGCGACCGGGCGTCCCAGTTGGCACATCTCGGCGTCGACCAGGCCGATCCGCCGGCCCTGCCGGACCACAGTGGTGGACAGCGTTGTCGGGTGCAGGCCGGCCGGCCGGAACAGGTCGACCGTCCACCGCACCGGTCGCTTGTCGGGAATCGCCAGATCGGCGGTGCGCTCGGTGACCCGGGCCAGCAGGCCGCTGATCGCGGGTCCGCGCAGCTGATCGTCCGACCAGCCACTGGCGCTGGCCGGGGTCGGCTGCAGCACCTCCCCGGTGCCGTCGCTGTCGCCGGCGGTCACCACAGTGAAGAACGCGTCGCTCATGACGGGAAAGGTACCGCCCGGTCGGCACGTGGGACTTGCCAGACGGCATTCAACATAATATATTATGCGTTACCGACAGAGACCCGACACAAAGAGGTGGAACTCGTGAAGCCGTACCGTTCGATGCTGTTCGTGCCCGGCCACAAGGCGTCCTGGGCCGACAAGGGTCTGGCCTCCGGTGCCGACGCCCTGATCCTGGACCTGGAAGACTCGGTCCCGGTGGCGAACAAGGATGAGGCCAGGAAGACCGTCCGGGAGACCATTACGCGGCTGCGCGAGCAGGGCGTGCGGGCCGACCTGTGGGTTCGCCCGAACAGCGTGGACAGCGGTCTGTTCGGCGCCGACGTCGAGGCCGTGATGGTCGAGGGTCTGGCCGGCCTGTTCCTGCCGAAGGTCTTCTCGGCTCGCGAGATCGTCGGCATTGATGCCGTCGTCTCGCACATCGAGAAGCGCGAGGGTCTGAGCCAAACCGTCGAGCTGATCGTCAGTTTCGAGACCGCCGTCTCCGTCGCGGCCATCGAGGAGATCGCCGCGGCCAGCCCGCGGATCGGCAGCCTGCTCGGCGCCACCGGCCCGAACGCCGACGTCGGCCGCGAGCTCGGCTTCGAGTTCACCGCCGAGGGCCTGGAGACGCTGTATCTGCGCAGCCGGATCGTGTTGGCCTGCAAGGCGAACGCCATCCACACCCCGGTGGTCGGGGTCTGGCAGGACATCGCCGATCTGGACGGTTTCCGCCAGTTCGCGCTGGACAACCGGCGGCTGGGCTATCGCGGCATGGTGGTCATCCACCCGTCGCACGTGGCCCCGTCCAACGAGATCTTCACGCCGTCGCCGGAGACCATCGACCACTATCGGCGGATGGTGGTGGCGTTCCGCGAGGCCGAGGCCAAGGGCAGCGCCGCGGTCGACTTCGAGGGCCAGCACATCGACATCGCCCACGTGAAGACCGCCGAGGCCGCGATCGCCCGGGCCGCCGCGCTCAACGGCGCCGCCTGACAAGCTCACGCTCGCCGGGTGCGGCCGCTCCACCCGCCCGGCGGGCGTGGTTCCACCGTGATCAGGCCGACTGCTCCGGTGCCCACAGCCCGCGCTGTTCGAGCATGGCCACCAGGTGGTCCGCGCTGCCGGTGATGTGGTCGGTCATCAGTGTGCGCACCCGGCGGATCTGCTTGCGCTTCAGCGCGTCGACGATCTCGCGGTGCTGGTTCTCGCTCGCCGCCACCTGGCCCTCGATGGTGGCGTAGAAGTCCGACGGCAACTGGCTGACCACCGACTGCAGCAGCAACGCCAGCCGGTGCGAGTCGGCGACGCGATTGAGCGTGACGTGGAAGGCGTTGCCGAGGTGCGCGATGCGGTCCTGGTCGCCGGCCGCCACGGCCCGGTCGAACTCCTCGTCGATCGCCTCGAGCTTGGCGACCTGTTCCGGGGTGATGTTCTTGGCGGCCCGCGCGGCCAGTTCGGAGGCCAACTGGGCCTGCGCCCAGAAGATGTCCCGGACGTCCTGCGGGGTGAACGACGCGACGACGAATCCGCGTCGCGGCACCAACTGGACGAAGCCCTCGCTGTTGAGCAGGAGCAGTCCCTCGCGGACCGGGGTGTTGCTGACCCCGACGGCCTCGGCGATCGGCTCCATCCGCAGGAATTCGCCCGGCCGGACCTGGCCGGACATGATCAGCTCGCGGACGTAGGCGGCCACCTCCTCGGGGAGTTGCTTGCGACCGCGCGGAACCCGGGCCGTCAGTTCAGCCGACGTCATGGTGGCACCTCCTCGCCGAATATTGCACATCGTATATCGGCGCCGGGCGGAGGCGAGGTCTGGCTCTCCGAAGGCCAATTATATATAATGTATGTAACGTGAGGAGATGCGGATGAACGACTATGCCGAGTTCGACACCCTGGCCGTCGACCGGCCCGCCGACGGGGTGCTGCGGATCGTCCTGGACGGCCCCGACCTGCACGCGGTGGGCGCCACCATGCACCAACAGCTCGCCGACATCTGGACCGACATCAATCGGGACGATTCGGTTCGGGCGGTCCTGATCCGGGGCGCTGGCGACCGGGTGTTCTCCGCCGGCGGCAGCTTCGACCTGGTCGAGGAGATGGTCGACGACTGGCAGGTCCGCACTCGGGTGATGCGCGAGGCTCGGGACCTGGTGCGCAACATCATCGACTGCCAGGCGCCGATCGTGTCGGCGATCAATGGGCCGGCGGTGGGCGCCGGCCTGGTGGCGGCGCTGCTGGCGGACGTGTCGGTGGCGGGCCGGCGGGCCAAGATCGTCGACGGGCACGTCCGGCTCGGCGTCGCCGCCGGCGACCACGCGGCGATCTGCTGGCCGCTGCTGTGCGGGATGGCCAAGGCCAAGTACCACCTGCTGATGAACGAGGTGCTCACCGGCGAGGAGGCCGAACGGATCGGCATGGTCTCGCTGTGCGTCGACGACGACCAGGTCCAGGACCGGGCGCTGTCCATCGCCACCACGCTGGCCGAGGGTGCGCCGACCGCGCTGCGCTGGACCAAGCACGCGCTCAACGGCTGGTACCGGCAGGCGATGCCGCTCTTCGACGCGTCACTGGGTCTGGAGTTCTACGGCTTCGGCGGGCCCGAGGTCCGCGAGGGCGTGCTGGCCTACCGCGAAAAGCGCGCCCCGAGGTTCGTCTGATGACGCCGGGTCCGCTGGCCGGCGTCACGGTGGTCTCGCTGGAGCAGGCGATTTCGGCGCCGCTGGCCACCCGGCACCTGGCCGACCTCGGCGCCAGGGTGATCAAGATCGAGAACCCGAAGGGCGGCGACTCCACCCGGCACTACGACACCGTCGTGCACGGCATGGCTGCCCATTTCGTCTGGCTCAACCACGGCAAGGAATCGGCCGCACTGGATCTCACCGCCCCCGAGGACCTGGCGGTGTTCACCGCGTTGCTGGCCCGGGCCGACGTGCTCGTCAGCAACCTCGCGCCGGGGGCGCTGGGCCGTCTCGGGCTGGCACCGGCGGACCTCGCGGAGCGGCATCCGCGGCTGATCATCGTCGACATCTCCGGTTACGGTGTTGGCGGGCCGCTGGATCACAAGCGCGCCTACGACCTGTTGATCCAGGCCGAGGCGGGATCCTGCTCGATCACCGGTTGGCCCGGGATGCCGGCCAAGCCCGGCGTGCCGGTCGCCGACGTCGGGACCGCGCTGTACACGTACTCGTCCATCCTGGCCGCGTTGTACCACCGCGAGCGCACCGGCCGGGGCAGCGTCATCCCGATCGCGATGCTCGACGTCGTCGCGGAGACCATGGGATTCGCGCTGAACCAGGTGATCCACACCGGGGTGGAACCGGAACCGGTGGGCATGGGCTCGCCGATGGTCGCCCCGTACGGCGCCTATCCCACCGCGGACGGGCAGACCGTGGTGCTGGGCACCACCAGCGACCGGGAGTGGCGACGACTGGCCGCGGACCTGCTCGGCGACGCGGACCTGGCCGGCGATGCGCGGTTCGCCCGCAACGCCGACCGGGTCGCGTTGCGCTCCGAACTCGACAAGATCCTCGGGACCTGGTGTGCGGAAAGAACTCTGGCGGAGATTCAACAGCTTGCCGACCGGGCCGGGATCGGCAACTCCAGGTTGAACACGGTCGGTGAGCTGGCCCGGCATCCGCAACTCGCGGAGCGTGCTCGGTGGCGGGACGTCGGCACGCCGGCCGGACCGGTGCCCGCCCTGCTGCCGCCCGCGTTCGGGTTGGACTGGGCCGTACGGACCGGGTCCGTGCCCGAACTGGGGGAGCACACCGACGCGATCCGCGCCGAGGTTGGGGCTGACGTCTGAACGTGGCGATGCGAGCGTCTCACCAAACCTTGGCCCCATCACTCGTTCCGAGCGGTGTGCAGCACCAACAGCGCACGACGGAGCTCCACGAATGTTGTGGTGGTCAACCCAGTGACGATCTGGTCGATACGTTCCTCGAACAACGCGATCAGATCGTTGTTGCTGATGTTGCGACCCCGATGACCAGCAATCGGGCCGGGCTGCCGTCCGCAATGTGCGAGTGCCGGAAGTCCGCGTCCTTGCTGATCACGATCCGACCCTCGCGGTCCGCAAGAGCCATGATCGCCGCGTCGGTCGTCCGGTACCCGTCCGCCAAGGACGAGACGTGGACTGCGTCGTGGCCGGCGTCGTTCAGGAACCGCGCGAGGCGGACGGGCAGTTGGGCGTCGACGAGAAACCTCACGGGCCGAGCGGCACGACAAGCTGGTTCCCGGCGGTCAGCGCGGCGTACTCCAGGGCCGCAACCAGGTCTTCCCGCTCGAGCGGCGGGTAATCGGCGAGGATGTCGTCGAACGACATGCCGCTGGCCAGCAGTTCGAACAGCGTCTGGATCGGGATGCGCATCCCGCGGATCGACGGCTTACCGTGATTGATCGCCGGATCAACCGTGATCCGGCCCAGATGAGTCGATGCAGCCGCCATCGGCTCAGTATCCCATCGTTCGCGGGGACGACACGGCCGGTCGGGTTCACGCGGGGGGGTCGG
>JBDHZW010000146.1:0-12077 GCA_039812105.1 Nakamurella sp. | reverse complement strand
ACCCGCGCGAGGGTGGCCGCCCACGCGGTTTCGACGGCGGCCCACGCCGCCCGCAGCCCGGCCGGGTCGGTGGCCCGCCGCAGGGCCCGGCCGGGGAAGCGACGGTCGAGCTCCGCCTCAACGTAGGGGACGACGTCCACCCCGTTGACCAGCAGTGAGCCGTCGGGCAGCCACGGCGCATCGATGTCCGCGCCCAGCAGCTGCACCCCGCGCATCACCGCGCCGGACAGATCGGCGCGGCGCCGGCGCTTCGCGACCTCGACGAACCGCGCCGCACGCAGGTCGGCGTCCACGAACTGGGCCGGTGGCCGGTCGGACGGATGGCTCATGGCCGCCCAGTCTGCCCGACCGAACCGGCCGACCGAACCCGCCCGCCGAAACCGCCCGCCGAACCCGGCCGCCGAACCCGGCCGCCGAACCCGGCCGCCAAACCCGCAGCCACCGGGACGACGCCGACGGCCCGCCCGGCCGTCCACCGTCGATGGGCGACCGGGCGGGCCGGGTCCGGCCGCACGTCGGCGTGACGGCGGCCCGGTCGGGTGGTGCGCAGTCGGCGCACCACCCGGCCACGTCGGAGGATCAGAAGTAGCGGGTGGAGAAGTCCGACAGCGCCTGGTACTGGCCGCCGCCGGCGATCGCCTCGTACAGGCCGCGGTAGACCTTGTTGGCCTCGTCGTAGAGCGCGCGGGTCTTCTCGTTCGGCTCGAACTCGGATTCGACATTGACCATGGCGCCGACGGCCTCGTCGATCGAGGAGAACGCGCCGGACCCGAACGCGCCGAGGATGGCGGCACCGAGCACGGTGCACTCGCGCTCCTTGGTGACCTTGGTCGGCTGACCGATGATGTCGGTCATGATCTGCGCGAAGCCGTCGGACTTGGTGCCGCCGCCGGTGAGCCGCAGATCGGTGATCCCGCCCTTGATGTCGGACTGGAAGGCGTCGACGACCATCCGCATCTCGTGCGCGCAGCCCTCCAGCAGCGAGCGCAGCATGTCGGCCCGGGTGTGGTAGAGACCCAGCCCGATCCAGCCGCCGCGGGACGCGGCGTCGTAGTACGGAGTGACCTGGCTGACCAGGAACGAGTGGAACATCAGCCCGTTCGCGCCGGCCGGCGCCTCCAGGGCCTTGTCCACCATCACCGCGTAGACGCTGCGCCCGGACTTCTCGGCCTCGAGACGTTCGTCCAGACCGAGGTTGTCGCGCCACCACTTGAGGTTGGCGCCCAGCGAGAATGCGCCGCCCTCGATGTCCCAGGCACCGGGCACCGCATGCCCGCCCCACCACAGGTTCCGGCCCTGGATGCGGTCCAGGCTGTCCAGATGGGCGACCATCACCCCGGCGGTGCCGACCGTGAACTCCGCCATGCCCTGGTGGATCACGCCGGCGCCGATGGCCGCGCACTGCTGGTCGCCGGCGCCGCGGCACAGGGCCGTGCCCTCCGGGATGCCGGTGGCGAAGGCGGCGGCGGCCGACACCACGCCGGCCTGCCCGGTCGGGATGCCGACCGGGGGCAGCCGGTCCCGGTCCACGCCGGCCAGCTCCAGGATCCGGTCGCTCCAGTCGAGCTTCTCGATGTCCAGCATCCCGTTGAGGGTCAGCGATGCCGGATCGGTGACCCACTCGTCCGCGCCCATTTTGAACAGGAAGTATTCCTGGCCGTTGGCGAACCAGCGGGTCTTGGCGAACAGTTCCGGCTCGTTGTCCCGCAGCCAGGCGAACTTGGCCGCCGACCACAGGGGGGACAGCTGCATGCCGGTGTGGGTCTGGTAGTCCTCGGCGGAGATGGTCTCGGCGAAGATCTCCTGATACTTCAGGGCCCGCCCGTCGTTCCACACCAGCGACGGGGCCAGCGGGTTCTTGTCGTCGTCGAGCAGGATGAACGTGCCGCGCTGGCTGGAGAAGCCGACCGACCGGTAGGCCTCGGCGGGCAGGTCGGCGTCCGCGACCGCCTGCTTGCTGGCGGTGCAGATGCCGCGCCAGACGTCGTCGACGTCCTGCTCGATCCAGCCGGCCCGCGGTGAGGAGCAGGGGTACTCCTGGTAGCCGTGGCCGAGGCGGTTGCCGTTCTGGTCGAAGATCATCACGGTGCAGCCGGTGGTGCCGGCGTCGATGCCGACGAATGCCTGGATCGAGCTCATGGGTGTCCCTTGGGTGAGAGGTGGACGGCCGAAATCAGGGCGAGATGCGGGTGCGGGCAACGGCACCCGGGAGACTGTCCGCGACGGACGGGCGGCCCCGCCTCCGCAGTAGTCTAGGCCGCAGGTCTATACTTGTACATACATGTCTGGCGAAATGTCGGGACGAGCCGGGTCAGACGACGATCTGCAGCGGGTTCTCGATCAGCTCCTTGAACCGCGCCAGCCAGGTGGCGCCGACCACGCCGTCGACCGGCCGATGGTCGACCGACAGCACCACCTTGACGACGGTGGCAACGGTGATCCGGTCGTCCTCGCCGACTACGGGCTGCCTGATCGCGGCCCCGACCGCCAGGATGCCGGCCTGTGGCGGGTTGATGATCGCGTCGAACTCCTCGACCCCGAACATGCCCAGGTTGGAGACGGTCAGCGTGCCGCCCTCGAGTTCGGACTGCTGCAGCTTGCCGTCGTTGGCCCGGGCCACCGCGTCCTTGATCCGCCGGGACAGCGCGGACAGCGACAGCCCGTCGACACCGGTGATCACCGGGGTGACCAGGCCGCGGTCACTGGCCACCGCCACCGCCACGTCGGCCTGCGGCGCGCTCAGCACCGCCTCCTCCGACCACACCACGTTCATCGCGGGCACGTCGACCAGCGCCCGGGCCGCGGCCTTGACGATCAGGTCGTTGACCGAGATCCGTTCGCCGCCCGCGGCATTCAGCTGCGTGCGGAGCGTCAGCAGGGCGTCCACCCGCAGCGAGGTGCGCAGGTAGAAGTGCGGGGCCTGCTGCTTGGAGGCCTGCAGGCGGGATGCCACCAGCTTGCGCAGCCTGCTGTGCGGCGTCGACGACCAGCCCGGACGGACCGGGGCCGACCCGGATGAGCTCGGCGTGGGGCCGGCCGGCCCGGACACCGGCGGGGCGGCCGGGGTCGGGGTGGACGCGGCCGCGAGCACGTCGTCGCGGACGATCCGCCCGCCCGGTCCGGTACCGACCAGGCCGGTCACGTCGATGCCCTTCTCCCGGGCCAGCTTTCGGGCGATCGGGCTGGCGAACACCCGGCCGCCGTTGTGCCCCGGGTCCGCCGTGGGGGCGGCCGCCGTGCGGGCGGCCGTCGTGGTGGCGGACGTCGAGGGCAGGGTCGAGGGGGCCGGCGTCGACTCCGGCGCGGCCGCCTCCTCGGGCACCGACCGGATCGCGTTCCGGGTCTCGGCCGCCGCGTCGGTGCCCAGACCCAGTTGGGACAGGAGCTTGTCTCCCTCGGCCGGATCCTCGTCGATCGCCAGCAGCACGGCGATCGGGTCGCCCACCGGGACGGTCGCCCCGTTGCTGACCAGCAGCGCGTGCACCACCGCGTCGATGTCGGATTCCACGTCCACGACGGCCTTCTCGGTCTCCACGGAGGCGATCGCCTGGCCGCTGGAGACGGTGGCGCCCTGCTGGACCGTCCAGGCCTCCAGCACCGCCTCGTCGGCGTCGGCCGAGACGCCGGGCATCCGGAACAGTGTTGCCATCTTCTCAGTCGTCCTTCGTTGATCTCGGTCGCGTCAGATGTTCTTGAGTGCTTCGGCGATGTCGTCGACATTCGCCAGCGCGGCCGCCTCCAGCACCTTGGAGATGCTCGGCGACGACTCGCTGCCGGTCACCCGGCCGACCGGCGCGTCCAGCCAATCGAAGAAACGGTTCTGGATCTCGTCGGCCAGCCAGCCGCCGTACGAGGTGCCCAGCGAGCCCTGCTCGACGATCAGCACCTTGTTGGTCTTGCGAATGCTCCGTTCGATGGTGTCCCAGTCCAGGCTGGCCCGGTCGAGCCAGCGCAGGTCGACCACCTCGGCGTCCACCCCGGTCTGCTCGGCCGCCTGCACCGACTTGTGCACCATCGCCAGGTAGGACAGCACGGTGACCGCGGAACCCTCCCGACGGACGGCGGCCTGCCCGGGCGGCAGGATGAAGTTCCAGTCCTTCACCGGGGCCGGGCCGGTGGTCTTGTACTGGTCGGCGTCGTGCTCCAGCACCACCACCGGATCCTTGAGGTGCATAGCCGCGTTGACCAGGCCGACGTAGTCCAGGGGAGTGGACGGCGCGATGATCCGCCAGCCGACCGAGGTGGCCATGATCCCGGCCGGGTCCATCGAGTGCTGGGATCCGTAGCCGGTGCCGGTGCCGATCTTGATGCGCATCAGCAGCGGCATGTCGCGCTCGCCGCCGAACATGTGCCGGGCCTTGCCGATCTGGTTGAAGACCTGGTCGGCGGCCACCCAGATGAAGTCGGCGTACATCAGCTCGACGACCGGGTAGAAGCGACCGTCCAGGGCCAGCCCGCCGCCCAGGCCGGTGAACGCCGCCTCGGAGATCGGGGTGCCCAGGACCCGGTCGTCGAACTTCTCCTTCAGCCCCTTGGTCGCCCCGCGGGAGCCGCCGTTGAGCCGGTGCACGTCCTCGCCCATGACGACCACGCGCTGGTTCTCGTCCATCCGCACCTGCATGACCTCGGCGATGACGTCGACGAACTTGCGGTCCTCCAGCTCGTCCGCGGAGAAGTCGTCGTTCTCCCGGACGGTCAGCCCGTCCAGGCCGGACAGGTCGCCGCGGATGCCGACGTCCAGGAACGCCGGATCCGGCCACAACTGCGGCCGGATCCGCTGCTGGCCGGGCTTGCCGTTCGGATCCTGTTCGACCAGCCCGGCGCCGATCTCGCCGAGCGCGGCCTTGATCGACTTGCGGACGCCGGCCAACTCGGCCTCGGTGTACAGGCCGCGCCGCAGCAGGTGACCCTCGATCTTGGTGATCGGGTCCCGGTCGCGCCAGCCCTGCTCCTCGTCCTTGCTGCGGTAGCCGAAGGCGCTGCCCGGGAACGGGCCGTTCTGGTGGAAGTAGCGATAGGTGTCGACCTCGATGACGGTGGGGCCGCCGCCGTGCCGCATGATCTCCAGGGCCTGCTGCATGGCCAGGTAGACGGCGACGGTGTCCATGCCGTCGACCTTCCAGCTGGGGATGCCGAAGCCGAGCCCGCGGGCCGACAGCCGGTCGTCGCCGGTGGCCTCCTGCACGGTCGTGGACACCGCGTACTGGTTGTTCTCGATGAAAAAGCAGACGGGCAGCTTCCAGGCGGCGGCCAGGTTCATGGTCTCCAGCACCGAGCCGATGTTCACCGCGCCGTCACCGAAGTAGGTGACCGAGACGTTGGTGGTGTCGGCGTGCTTGTCGGCGAAGGCGAAACCGGCGGCGAACGGCACCGCGCCGCCGACGATGGCGTTCGTGCCCATCCCGCCGGCCTCGATCCACTGCAGGTGCATCGATCCGCCGCGCCCCCGGCAGTATCCGTCGGCCAGCCCGGCGATCTCGGACATGCTGCGGTGCAGCACCTCCCGGACCTCGTCCGGCAGCGGCGCCCGCGGGTCGATGCCGTCCGGGGCGACGAAGCCGAGGGCCTTGGCCAGGAACTGGTGGTGCCCGCGGTGCGAGCCGTTGACCTGGTCACCGGCGTTCAGCGGCAGCACCGAACCGACGGCGCCGCCCTCCTGACCGATCGAGGAGTGGGCCGGCCCGTTGATCAGCTTCTGCCCGGCCAGCACCAGCACCTCCTCCTCGAAGGCTCGGATCAGGTGCAGGTGGGCCAGCATGGTGTCCAGGACGGCCGGATCCAGCGCATCCCAGTCGGCATCGGTGGAGGACAGGGCGACCCACGGGGCAAGCGGCTTGAGTTCGGTCGTCTGCGGCATCAGGTGATTCCTTCGGTTGGTCGGGCTGGGTCGAATCTCCGTCCCGGGTCTGGGGCGATGGTCAACGCACCCTCTCCTCGTCGAGATCCTGACCGCCGGCGGTGCACGTGGTCACCGCGTTGCTATACAACTCTATACATGTATAGAAGGTGCTGGCAAGATGCTATTCGGGTCCGCCGCCGCGGTCCCGGCCGGTCGGTCGGCCGTACAATTTGAGCGTTCCGTCATATCGTGCTGTATTCGCACCGTCGCTGCCGCTCGCAGCAAGACTTCGGGAGGGGAACGAGATGCGTGGCCCGAAGGTTGTCCGAACATGACCGTACTGCCGATCGGCGAGTCGCCGGTCTCGCTGGACCGCGGCGGCTCGACCCCGCTGTACATCCAGCTGGCCAACGTGCTCCGGGACAAGATCGAACGCGGCGAATGGAAGCCGGACCAGAAGATCCCGTCCGAGAACGAGCTCAACCGGATGTACGGCATCAGCCGGATGACGGCCCGCCAGGTACTCGCGCAGCTGGTGAACGAGGAGCTGCTGTTCCGCGTGCAGGGCAAGGGCACGTTCGTCGCGCATCGCAAGATCGGCACCCGTTCGCCCGCGTACATGGGCATCCGCGAGCAGTTGGAGCGGATGGGCTACGCCACCACGACCCGCCTGCTGTCCAGCGACGTCGTCCCAGCCGATGCGAAAGTGGCTGCACATCTGAAGATCTCACCGGACGACCCGGTCTTCCGGCTGCGCCGGATCCGGCTGATCGACAACGAGCCGATCAGCCTGCACACCTCGTTCGTGCCCAAGCGGCTGGCCGCCGATCTGGACGCCGACGATCTGGTCAACCGCCAGCTGTGCGTCATCCTGGAGAACGAGTACGACCTGCGGATGAGCCGGGTGGTCGAGAGCCTGGAGTCGACCCTGCCGTCGGCGGACGAGGCCAAACAGCTCCGCATCCGCCGGACGACGCCGTTGCTGCTGCTCCGGCAGGAGATCTCGGATCCCTCCGGGCAGCAGTTCGAGTACTCCCGGATCCTGTTCCGGGGCGACAAGATCAGGCTGGAATTCCAGTACGACCTGTGAGCCGGTCCGACGGCGCCGGCGTCCGCGCCAGGATCTGCTCCAGCGACGCGAGGTCGACGACGCCGTCGTGGCGCACGTCCAGCCCGGCCCGGAACGCGGCCGGCGAACCGGGTTCGCCCAGGTCGGAGAGCACGACGGCGGCCGCCGGGAACGGGTCGTCGCCGGTGAACGAACTGACCGTGACCACATGCCGCAGGCCCGCCGCGGCGGCCGCCCGCGCGCCGGACTCGGAGTCCTCGACGACCACGGCGTCGTCGGCGGACAGGCCGAGCTCCCTGAGCGCCAGCAGGTAGATGTCGGGGGCCGGCTTCTTCGCCGGCACGACGTCCCCAGCCCACACCCCGGCCATCCGGGCCCGGGTCGCCGGCCCGACGACCGACGCCAGCACCGCCTCCACGCTCCGGGTCGCCGACGTCGATGCGACCGCCACCTGCCAGCCGGCGTCCAGCGCCTGCTCGATCAGGCGCTTGACCCCCGGCCGGCCGGGCAGCGCACCGGCCTCGACGAGCTCGATGTACACCGCGCTCTTGCGCTGGTGCGCGGCGGCGACCTTGGCCGCCACCTCCTCGGGCGACCCGAAGTCGAGTTCCGGATGCTGCCGCAGATAGCCCAGCATCCGCTCCTTGCCACCGCCGATCTTCAGCAGCTCGGCGTACTCCGGAAGGGACCACTGGAAGGGCAGATCCAGCTCGCGGAAGGTCTGGTTGAACGCGACCAGGTGGCCGTCCCGCTCGGTGTCGGCCAGCACGCCGTCGCAGTCCAGGATCAGCGCCTTGCGGTTCGGGGCGCTCATGCCGCGGCGCCCTTGCTGCCGAACTCCCCGATGTGCTCGATGACGGTGGCCTGCACGGCCGCGTTGATGTCGTCGAACATCTTGACCGGTTCCCACTTGCCCGTCTGCTCGGCCTTGGCGATGTGGTCGCGGGCGGCGTGCATGTAGGCGAGCTTGACGGTGGTCGAGATGTTGATCTTGGCGACGCCGTTGTCGATGAACCGCTGGAAGTCCTCCTGGGACAGGCCGGTGCCGCCGTGCAGCACGACCGGCTTGTCGGTCAGCCGGCCGATCTCGGCCACCCGGTCGTACTGCAGGACGGGGGAGGCCTTGTACAGGCCGTGCGCGGTGCCCAGGGCCGGGGCCAGCAGGTCGGTGCCGGTGTCCTGCGCCACCTCGACGATCTTGTCGTTGCTGTAGGAGTGCACTGCCTCGTCCGAGCCGACGCCGTCCTCCACGCCGACGATGTTCTCGATCTCGCTCTCCACGCCGACGCCGGCCGCGTGGCACTGGGCGACGACCTCGCGGGTCTCGTCCCAGGCCTGCTGCAGCGGACGGTCGGAGGCGTCGAACAGCACCGAGGACCAGCCGTGCCGGATCACCTCGGTGATCACCGAGCGGTCCGGGCAGTGGTCCAGGTGCAGGGCGACGGGCACCGAGGCGTTGCCCGCCGCGTGCCGGAAGATGCCCGAGATGATCTCGGCACCCATGCTTTTCACGGTCTTCACCGAGGTCTGGATGATGATCGGGGACTGTGCCTGCTCGGCGGCGGCGATGATCGCCCGCATCGACAGGTCGTCCACGATGTTGACGGCGGGTACCGCGTACCCGGCCGTACGCGCGGTGACGACGAGGTCGACGGTCTTGGCGATGGTCATGTCAATCCTTCGGTCCGATGTGGTGCTCGGCCGGTCGCCGGCCGTCGCCACAGCTTAGCGGACATGTACGGACTTGTATAGTCAACCTAGCGACCAATCGTGCCGGCCACCCGGCGGACCTCGTCGACGATGGCCAGGAAGTTGGCGACGTCGACCCCGAACCGGGCCATGAACAGCCCGTCCGGAACGCCGCCGGTGTCCGCGCCGGCCGCCGCCGCGACGTCGGTGTAGGTGCCGGGCTGGGCGCTCCCGCCGTAGACCACCCGGGCCGCCGCGTCCCGCTCGGCGATGAGCCCGCGAACCGTGGCGATCGACTCGGCCACGTGGGCCGGCGGGGCGGGTTGCGGCCGGCCGATCGCCCAGGCGGGCTCGTAGGCCACCAGGATCTCCGCGCCGGCCGGGAACCCGTCCAGCCAGCGGTCCAACTGCGCGCTCACGGCGTCCGCGGCGCAGGCTCCCTCGACGTCCTCGCCGACCACGATGATCGGCGCCAGGCCGGCCGCCGCGGTGGCCAGCACCTTGCGGTGCACCGTGTCGTCGTCCTCGCCGAACAACCGGCGCCGCTCCGGATGGCCGGCCATGACGAACCGGCAGCCCAGCTCGGCCAGCAGCTCGGCGCTGACCTCGCCGGTGTACGGCCCGTTGGGATGGATCGACACGTCCTGGGCGCCGACCAGCCCGCCGGCGGCGCCGAAGGTCTCCAGCAGCGTGGGGATCAGCGGGTAGGACGGGCAGCAGAACAGGCCGTTCGCACCGGCCGGGGAACCGGCGACGCCGGCCAGCACCCGCGGGCCCCATTCGCGGGCCTGGGCCGCGGTGAAATAGCTCTTGGAACTGCAGCCGACAAGGGTGGAGGGCAGCACGTCGGGGGATCCTTCCGGGTGGGACTCGACATCGATCCGATTATCTTGTTCAATCCTGTACAGACAAGCAAGGTGTTGGGCGTCCGGCAGGGTCGGAACCGGGCCGGGCCCGGTGGGTGCGCTGATCAAATCCGTTATTCTGTCGGCGTTTCCGGCCCGATGACCCGGACTTGATCAGCGAACTCACGTCGTCGTCCGGCGCTCGGGTATCCGCCGATGATAGGTCTTGTACAGACTTGTATGTACCTGTACTGTTCCCCCGAGTGTCCGGTCGAGCGACTGGGCCGTGTTCCGTCCCCGACAACGTGGTACGCGTACGGAAGGCCATCGATGTTCTCCACCCTCGCCCTGCTGCTGGCCGCCGGCGGCGGCTTCTTCGCCGCCGCCATCGGCGCCCTGCACTCCTTCATCTTCACGGGTTTCATGGTCGTCTCCGGCACCGCGATCATCGTCGCCGGCGGTACATCCGACTTCCTGACGAACGTCGCCTTCGGGCCGGTGTTCGGGCCGCACGTGGCCTTCGCCGGCGGGGTGGCGGCCGCCGCCTACGCCGCCCGGCGCAGCGACAAGGTGGGCGGCAAGGACATCGCCGTCCCGCTGATCTCGATCGAGAAGCCCGACGTGCTCATCGTCGGCGCGCTGTTCGGGATGGGCGGCTACCTGGTCCAGCTGGGCATCGCCAAGATCCCCTGGTTCGGCACGCACACCGACTCGGTCGCCGTCACCGTGTTCATCTCCGCCCTGGTGGTGCGGCTGTTCATCGGCCGGTCCAGCATCTTCGGCAACCTGCCGGAGGGGGCCGGCTGGGGACGGTTCGCCCCCAAGGACGAGACGGCCTGGGTCCGGTACCACGAGAGGTTCGTGCCCAACACGATTCTGGGCCTGGGCGCCGGTCTGTTCGCGGCCGGCACCGCGCTGCTGCTGCACAACCTGTACCCGGACGCGGCACCGACCCAGTACTTCGTCTTCGGCCTGTCCGCGGTCTCCCTGCTGTTCCTCAGCCTGGGCCTGAGTTTCCCGGTCACCCACCACATCACGATCATCGCCGGGGTCGGCGCCGTCACCTTCCTGCCGATCGTCAACGGCAACGAGATCGTCGCGTTGATCATCGGCGCGCTGTTCGGGATGATGTCCGCCTGGTTCGCCGAGGCCGGCGCCCGGCTGTTCCACGATCACGGCAACACCCACATCGACCCGCCGGCGACCGCCATCTGGCCGGCCACCACGGTGGTGCTGGGCCTGGCGGCGCTGCTCAGCTGATCGTCATGCCGGTGCCATCGCCGGATCTGTCGCGGACCGCGGCCGTCGTGCTGGACGTCGACGGCACCATCGCCGGTGCCGATCACCGGGTCAGCGACCGGACCCTGCGGGCCATGGGCGCGCTGGAACGGGCGGGCGTGCCGGTGCTGATCGCCACCGGGCGCACCAGGTCCAACGCGGTCGGCATCGCCCGCGCGGCCGGCCTCACCACCCCCGTCGTCGCCGGCAACGGCGGCCTGGTCGTCGACCCGCGGACCGACGAGATCCTCCGGCTGCGCACCGTTCCCGAGTCCGACCTGGCCGCGATGGTGACGCTGCACCGGATCACCGGGCAGCCGCTGACCTGGTGGACGCCGGACCGCATCTTCGCCACCGGCGGGCCGCTGGCCGAGGTGTTGGCGCGGATCAACGACGCCGAGGTCACCGTGGCCGGCCCCGATGCCATCGAGCCGGACACCGTGGTCAAGACAATGGTGTCCGGCACCCGTGACGAACTGGACGCCATCGGCCCGGAGATCGCCCGGCTGGTTCCGCGGGCGATGCGGTCGATGGACGAGTTCTGGGAGCTGTCCGGGCCGGAAGCCAGCAAGTGGGCGGCGATCGGCTTCATCCTCGACCGGCTGGGCATCGACCCGGCCCGGGTTGCCGGCGCGGGCGACGGCGGCAACGACGCGATCTGGATGAGTCGCATCGGCTGGCCGGTCGCCATGGGCAACGCCCGGCCCGAGGCGATGGCCGCGGCGCGGGCGGTGATCGGCCGGCACGACCGGGAGGGGGCCGCCGAGTTCCTGGAGGACATCGCCGGCCGGTTGCCGGCCCGGACGGACTGACCAGGACGTTTCGCATCGCGTCGTCCGGGGAATTGGCAGGCCGAAGCGGCCACTACAGTGGCCCTGCCCGCCCCCGTGCCGTTGCCTCACCGCTGACGCAGCGACGCGATCCGGACACCAACCTGGAGAATCATGCGCGACTTCGCCTGCCCGTACTGCGGCCAGCAGCTGGCCTTCGAGAACTCGGTCTGCCTGAACTGCGGCAACGCCCTGGGCTTCGACCTGGCGGCGAGGGACTTCGCCGTGGTCGGTCCGGACGGCGTCACGACGGCGCAGCCGGCCCGCCGGATGTGCGCGAACCTGCACGTCGCCGCCTGCAACTGGCTGGTGCCGGCGGACGGCGGCCCGCTGTGCCGGTCCTGCTCGCTCACCCGGACCCGGCCGGCCGACGGCGACCTGGCGTTGCCCGCGTTCGCGGAGGCCGAGGCGGCCAAGCGCCGGCTGGTGGTCGAGCTGGTGGAGCTGAGCCTGCCGATCAACGACCGGCAGGACGATCCGGAGAAGGGGCTGACCTTCGACCTGCTGTCCAGCGAGCACGAGAACGT
>JBDHZW010000145.1:0-12097 GCA_039812105.1 Nakamurella sp. | reverse complement strand
TCGGGGGCGCGCCGCACGGCAGCGTAAGGAACGTTCGCTCGCGCAAGGCTAGACTCGCGGGCATGGCCAGGATCACCGAGAGTGAGCGCGAGGCGCGCCGGAATCAGATTCTGGACGCCGCGCGGGCCTGTGTCGCCGAGCATGGCCTCGAGGCCGTCTCGATGGAGATGATCATCAAGGCCTCCGGGGTCTCGATCGGTGCGGTGTACCGCTACTTCAAGGGCAAGGACGAGGTGATCGCCGCGGCCTTCATCTCCGGGACCGCGGGGATGATGGCCGCGCTCGAACCGGTCTGGGCGCAGGAGCCGGCGGCGCCGGTGCCGGACCTACTCGGGCAGCTGCTGCGAACGATCCGCCGCTACCAGGCCGGGTCGATGGTCGACCTGGGGGCAGTGGCACTGCACGGCTGGAGCCACTCGCAGAGCGATCCCGACCTCAAGGCCGGGGCGAGCCGGATGTACGGCTCCCTGCGTGCGAGACTCGCCCTGGCCTGCCGGGCGGGCCAGCGGAGCGGCTCGATCGACGAATCGATCGACCCGGATGCCCTGGCCCAACTGCTGTTCTCGATCGTCGTCGGGTTCACCGCCCAACGCGCACTGATCGGTGACGCCGACATCGATGCACACGTTGCCGCACTCCGCGCTCTGCTCGGGGCGGCCCCGGCCCCGCTCACCTGACCCACGGGTGGTCGGCGGGGACCGCCCCGGTCGTCGCGAGTCAGCATTGAACTCGCGACCGCGACGATCCGCGCCACCTCCGCGCCTGCTCGGCACCTCCGCGCCTGCTCGGCGCCACCTTCCTGCTCGGCGCCGCCGCCCCTGCTCGACATCTACCCTGGCTCCCGTTGCTCGGCCCAGACCGCGACAATCGGCGCCACCTCCGGTGCGCGGCACGTCCTTGGCTCCCCTCACGGCGTGTACCTGGTGTCCAGGTGTGCGGCGATCGGGCCGGTGCACCGACTCTCCGGGCACGGCGTCCGCTCGTCTCACTCAGCGTGAACGCCAACCCCCCTGCTGCGGCGCCCAGCGACGCCGAATGAAGCGGCCGGCAGCCATTCCCGTCACCGCGTGTGCGCAGCAACACCGGTGCTCGCGCCCGCGGCGACACGATCGCGTGGTGCGAAGGAATATTCACTGTTGACACCGCGATGCGCACCCGACAATATGGAACGGAACATTCCTTTACATCGACAGGGGCCGGCATGCCGACGACTTGGGTTGTGCCCAGGTCGGTCTCGTCCGCCCCGCGGATCCACCGGACGTGCCGGGGGCGAGAGTGAGCGCGCTCCTGGTCAGCATGGTGTTGCTGCTGGTGATGGCCGTCCGGACCCAACGGTGCGGCCGGCGGCGGACCCGGCACCGTCGGCCGGCGCCGACGTCCCGCACCCAGACCGTGGGGAAGGTCGCCCGACTCGCCCTGCGGGGCGCCGGCGTGCTTGCGGCGGGCGGGGCGCTGCTGTTGCTGGGTTCGCCGTCGGCATCGGCGGACGACCTGCCGACCGAACTCGCCGCCGCTGAGACCACCCGTCGGGACGGGCAGTCCGTGGACGCGACCACCGGCTCCGAATCCGACGCGGTCGACCTCGACCCGGTGGCCGGCAGCGCCGAGCCGTCGGCGCCGGACGGCCCGGCGGTCGACCAGCCGGCAGTCGACCGGGCGGCCGGTGGGCCCGAGGTCGCCGCCGGGTCCGGTGACCTCACCGTGTCCGGGGATGTCGCCGGATCCGGGTCGGGCGGCACGGAACCGGATCGGCCGGTCGCCGATCCGCCGGTGGTCGAGCCCGATCCGGCCCCGGCCGACGCCCCGCCCGCCGCGTCCGAAGAGCCCCAAATTCTGACCCGTGCCGACGCCCCGGCGGGTGCCGACGCCCCGGCCGGCGCCCACGAGCCGTCCGATGCGTCGTCGACCGTGGCGGCGACCGCATCGACCGCCGAGGTCCCCGCCCGCCCGGACCCGACCTCGACCGGGCCGACTGGAACCGAGCCCACGCCCACCGCCTCCACGAGCCCGGAACCGGCTCCGACCGCACCGGCGACGACCGGAGGCCCGGCGATCGTGACCGCCGGGGCCGGAGACCCAGTCGGGACCGGAGATCTCGCCGGGGCCGGTATCCACGTCGGGACCGGAGATCTCGCCGGGACCGGCGTCGCCGATCCGGACATCCCGTGGACCATCGTGCTGAGTCCGGACCGCGACCACTCTCTGGTGGTCGATTCCGACGACCGGGACCTCGTCGTGACGATCAACGACGCGCAGACCCGCCGGGCGCTCGCCGGCCTCGCCGGCCTGGTGATCACGGCGACCGGCACCACCGACGACCACCTACACCTGCTCACCACCACGCCCGGCGTCGCGATCCGGTTCGACGCCGGCGCCGGCTCCGACCGGGTCACCGGCCCGGTGGTGGACACCGTCTGGCACATCACCGGAACCGGATCCGGCACGGCCGGGCGGCTGACGTTCACCGGCGTCGAGCACCTCGTCGGCGCCCGCGGCAACGAGGACGAGTTCGTCCTGGAAGCGGACGGCCGCATCGTGTCCGTCGACGGCGGCGACGGCGGCTTCGACACGCTGCGCCTCGCCGGGCCGGTCACCGGGGCGCTGACCTACCTGCCCGACGGGCTGCAGTCCGGCGACGTCATCGCCGGGGACCGCCGGGTGCGGTTCGAGGGCCTGGAACCGATCTCGTCGTCGATCACCGCCGCCGTCGTCACCCTCACCTACACCGATGCCGCCGACGAGCTGGTGCTCACCGCGATCAGCTCGACCCAACTGCGGCTCAGCAGCACCCGCGCCGAGACGATCGACTTCGCACTGCCGGGGCAGTCGCTGACCATCAACGCGGGCGGCGCCGCGGTCGTGCTGCGCGGCGCCCTTACGTTGGGTGCGGCGGTGCTGACCGTGACCGGCGCGGGCGTGCTGACCGTCGAGGGCGCGCTGACCGCCGGCACCGTCGTGTTGACCGCCGGCACCTCGGCCACCGTCACCAAGGGCAGCTCGATCACCGCGAGTGGCGACCTCAGCATCGCCGTGAACGCCGCGATCGCGCTCACCTGGAACAGCGTCGACTTCTTCTTCCGCGACCGGTCCGCGAGCGGTGCACTGTCCGTCGAGGCCGCCGCGCTGCGCGGCCGGAACGTCTCGCTGACCGTGCACGCCACCACCACCAAGTACGCCGATTTCGAGATCGACCCGGAGAAGCCGACCAGCGGGCTGGTGGTGGCGATGGCCGCCGGCGCCCGGCCGACGTTCGTCGACGGCGGGAACGAACCCAACGGCACACCCCGCAAGGGCAGCATCACCCGGGCGCAGGGCAGCTGGCTGGTCGACGGTTTCACCGCCGGCACCACGATCTTCGTCGCGAACAGCACGTCCAACAACGGGTTCCTGCGGGTCATCGCGGTCTCCGCGACCACGCTGACGATCGACCCGGCGGACCGGCTGCGCAACGAGAGCGGCAACAGCGAGGTGCAGATCCAGACCGTCATTCCGATGACCGGCAACCCCGGCCTGACCTTCGCCGGCCGGACCGTCACCCGGGACAGCGGCAGCTGGTTGACCGACGGGTTCCGGGTCGGCCAGCACGTCCGGATCTCCGGCACCTCGGGCGCCGGCCGGCTGACCACCGACGGCCCCAACGACGGCGAGGGGTCCGTCACCGCGGTCTCCGCGTCCGTGCTCACCCTCGACCCGAGTGTCGCGTTCGTCGCCCAGAACGGCCGGCTGTACGTGTCGGTGTGGACGCAGGGCTCACCGGGCGATCTGCCACTGGTCCTGGTGGACCCCGCGGTGGCCGTGCGACCCGTCGACGTCGGGCTCGTCTTCACCCGCGCCCAGGACGGCGCCAGCACCATCACCCGGCAGGACGGGACAGCCTGGGCCGCAGACGGTTTCGCCGCCGGGCAGGTCATCGTCGTGGACGGGCCGAGCCGCAACCAGGGCAGCTACCGGGTCGCCAAGGTGGTCGGCGCCGTGCTGACGCTGACCGCGGCCCCCACGATCACCGCGGAGACCGTGCGCGGGGTCGACGTGGTCACCGTCGCCGCGCTGACCGCCGCGCCCGGATCGGCGGACGCCGCCCCGGCGCTCACCTTCCGGGCCGCCGACTCGAGCATCACCCGCCGGGACGGGATCGCCTGGATCGACCAGGGTTTCGTCGTCGGCCAGTACATCGGCGTGGCCGACACCGCCGGCAACAACGGCACCTACCGAATCCTGAAGTTCGCCGGTTCGACGATGACGGTGACCGCCGTCGACGGCAGCACGGCGGTCATGCGCGACGAGAACACCGCAGCCAACGGCACCGACGCCCAAGTGGGCGCGGTGGCGTCGCTGTTGCGCCCGACGCTGGTGTTCAGCGGAGCGAACATCACCCGGACCCGGGGCAGCTGGGCGGCCGACGGCTATGCCGTGGGCGACCGCATCCGCGTGGCCGGCGCGACCGACAACGCCGGCATCTACCGGATCACCACGATCTCCGCGGACGGACGGGTGCTGACGGTCGGCCTGGACGCCGGCCAGACCATGGTCCCGGGCGCCGGGTTCGACATCAGCGTGGCCCGCCTGTCCCAGACGACGACCACCGCCAAGGAAGCGGGGGAGTTCCTCTCGGGGGCGATCCCGTCCTTCAGCACGCTGCAGGAGTTCATCGGCCTGTTCGCGCAGGTGGTGGAGCAGAACACGCGGGCCGCGGTCACCGTTGCCGATGGCGCGAGCATCACGGCGACCGGTTCCCTCACCGTCACCGCCAGCGCCGCCGCGTACCTGTCGGTGAGCACGCAGAGCATCTGGCTCGGCGTCACCTACGGCCGCAGTTCCTCGGTGGCGACCGTCGACATCGGCGTGGCCCAGTTGCGGGCGACCGTCGACGTGCTGATCGCCAGCATGGTCAACCACAACGCCAACATCGCCACCAAGGTCAACACCGGCGTCAACCTGATGGTGATGGCGCCGCTGGCCGCGCTGCGGGTCCAGCCCGGGCTGATCCCCGGCCCGACCATCAGCCTCACCCTGGCCGACATCGTCTCGACCGCCCGGACGACGGTGGCCGACGGGGCGCTCATCGAGGGTGCGGCGGTCGGCCTGCACGCGGGCGTCGTCAATGACGTGCGGGTCCAGACCACCAGCACGATATGGGGGATCAAGAAGACGAACACCGGCATCTCCGTCGGCGTCGTGGTGAGCAACCTGGATTCCGACGCGATCGTCACCGTCGGCGGGACCGTCCGCACCACCAAGGATCTCACCGTGACGTCGTCGGCCGTCAACGTGAACAACGACGCCCAGGCATACGCCGACATCGACGCCTCGCCCTACATCGTCCCGGTCGGCGTCGGCAAGCAGAAGGCGCTCGGCAAGGCGGCCAAGGTCAACCTGTCCTCCACCTCCGACCCCAGCGACGTCGCCATCGGCGCCGCGGTCACGGTGGCGACCAGCACCAACGACGCCCGCACGCTGGTCAACGCCGCCGCCGTGCTCAGCAGCCGCGGTGCGGTGCTCGTCGGCAGCTACGCCGAGGACAACTTCACCACCGTCGCCATCGGCGGCGCCGTGCTGGACAACCATCCGGAAAAGGAAGGGTCCATCGCCAAGGTCGCCCTGTCCGGCGGCATCGCCGTGGGCAGCTACGCCAACCGCGCCCGCGCCGAGATCTCCAAGAACGCGACGGTGACCGCAACGCGCCGGTTGGCCGTCACCGCCGATGCCGTGCTGCCCAGCCAGTTGCTGGCCGGCGACCTGGTGCGGCTCTTCGACCCGGGCTTCGCGCAGCCGGAGCTGTGGCCGGGCACCGCCGCCGATGCGCAGGCCGACGCGACCGCCGGCCTCCGGCCGACCGCGCCCGGTGTGGTGTTCAGCCTCCTCAGCCCCTACAAGTGGCTCGCCCAGAACATCGCGACCACCTCGATCGACGCCGCCGCCGGCGGCCGCAAGACCAACGCCGACGGGAGCGAGGTCGACCGGAGCACGTTCGCGATCAGCGGCGCCGTGCTGGTGCTCGACGTCGTCAACTCCGCCGACGCGCTGGTCGCCAACAACGCGATCATCAACGACCCGAAGGCGGCCACCGACCCCGTCTTCGCCGTGACCGCCGCCGCCGACCAATCCGTGATCATCTCGGCGACCACCGAGGCCACCACCTTCCACCTGGGCGGCCTGACCAAGCTCTGGGACCTGCAGGAGTTCGGCGTGCCCGGCGGCACCGTCGGCAAGGTCGGCATCGGCGGCACCTACCAGCAGGTCACCCTGCGCAGCACCGCCGACGCGCACGTCGCCGACGGGGTCCGGATCGCCGCCCGCGACGACGTCGAGATCACGGCCACCAACACGGTCATCGTCGTGGCGTTCACCCAGCAGGGCGGCGACGCGACGAAGGTCGGGGTGAGCGGCGCCGTCAGCCTGCTGCGGCTGGTCACCACCGCGGCCGCCTACGTCGAGGGCACCGCCACGATCGCCGCAGGCGGCGACCTCGCCGTGATCGCCACCAACGACCAGGTCGTCGTCGCCGTCAGCGCGGTGCTCCAGCGCGGCGGCCGGGTGTCCGTCGGTGCCGGCATGGCGGTCAACACGCTCACCACCAGCACCCGCGCCTTCGTCGGCAACCAGGACGAGACGCCGTCCGCGCGCACCGCCGGCGCGCCCACCTCACTGGACGTCGGCGGCGCGCTGACCGTACGCGGCGACTCCCGGGTGGTCGCGGTCGCGGTGGGCGTCACGGCGGCCACCCCGTCGAACGTCGTCCCGGCCCCCGGCGGCAGCGCGCCCACCGGGCCGACCCCCGCCGGCGCGTCCGGCGTGACGTCCTCGGCCGGCACCGCATTCGGCCAGAGCGGCGACCCCGTTTACGGTTTCGGGTTGTCCGCGCAGATCGCGGTGAATTTCGTCGGCGACTCCACGCGGGCCTTCGTGGACGTGCCGGGCGCGGTGCGGGTCGGCCAGGCGCTGACCATCGAGGCGATCAGCCGTGCCGACGCCGCGGCGGCGGCCGCCGCCGTCATGGTCCGCCCGGACAGCAACCCGGCGGTGACCCTGGCCGGAGCGTTCGCCTGGAACGAACTGAGCAACCAGGTGTTCGGCGACCCGTCCACGGCCGACCGGCGGCGGAGCACACTGGCGTGGCTGTCCGCGCCGAGCGTCACCGCGGCCACCGTCACCGTGCTCGCGCGGTCCACCGACCGGCCCACCACCGTGGCGCTGGGCATCGGCACCGTCCTGCCGCGGCGCGTCGACGGCACCAACCCGGTCACCGTGAACCTGGCCGGATCCGTCTCGGTCAACCGGATCCACTCCACGACGGGGGCGAGTATCGCCTCGACCGCCACCGCCGTCACCGCCGTGACGACATCCGGGGACCTGACCGTGCGGGCCGAGCGCGAGCTCCGCGGTTACTCGATCACCGGCGCGGTTGCCGTGCACGGTACCGTCGCGGTCGGGGCCGCCGTGGACGTCACCCTGGCCGACGACGTCGTCACCTCCGCCATCGGCAACGGGTCCCGGATCTCGGCCGGTGGCACGGTGGTGGTGACCGCCCGCGCCGAGCAGGCCGTGGTCTCCGTGGCCGCCGCGCTGGCCGTGCTGGCCGAGACGATCGCCCTGCCCATCACCATCAACCTGCATCTGCTCACCGCACACGTCACCGCCACCATCGGCACCGACGTCATCCTGTCCGCCGGTGGCCACGTGGCCGTTGACGCGTCGGTGCGCGCGCCGGTCGTCCTGATCGCCGGTAGCGGGGCCTTCGCCGGGAACGGTGCGGGAGTCGGCATCGCGATCGGCGTTGTCCAGGCCGACCACCACTCGTCAGCGACAGTCGGTGCCCGCAGCACCCTCACCCAGCTCGGCACCGCCGGGACGACCGTGCCGACCGTCGACGGCGTGGCCGCGACCGGCATCCGGGTGTCGTCCGTCACGCAGGACGGGATCCAGGTGGTCGCCGCGTCCGGTGCCGGCGGCCGGAACCCGGTGAACGTGGCGCTGTCGCCGGCGGCGGCGCTGGTGACCGCGAGCGCCACTGCCGGAGCCGACGGCGCCAGCCTCACCGGTACGGCGGTGACCGTCACCGGCCGGGTCACCCCGACGATCGGCCTGCTCGCCCTCGCCGGCGCGGTGGCGATCCGCTCCGGCAGCGGCGCGGGCGGCGCCGGCGGCGGCGGACCCCCGGGCGTGAACCTGACCCGCGCCGGACTGGCCGTCGCCGCGGGCGCCGCGGGCGCCGTCGCCCTGCTCGACATCACCTCCACCGCAACAATCTCCGCCTCCACCGTGACCAGCTCCGGAGCAGTCCTGGTCCGGGCCGACGCCAACGGGGAGATCACCTCCGACGCCGGCGGCATCGCGATCGCCCTGTCTCGGGCGCAAGGCACCACGGTCGCTGCCACCTTCGGTGTCTCCTTCGCCGTCAACGAGATCCGGGCGGCCGTGTCCGCCGCCATCACTGGCTCCACCCTCACACTCACCGGCACCGGTTCGGCCGGCGCCCTGCAGGTGCTCGCGCAGACCGACCTGGTCATCCGCGCCCTGACCGTCACCGGCACCCTGGCCGCCGGAACCGGTGGCAGCCAACCCAGCAGCACCGTCACCATCGCCGGTGCCGGCGCCGGGTCCCGCAACACCATCGACGGCACCACCCGCGCCGCCCTCACCGGCTCCACCGTGCGGACGGCCGGCACCGTCCGGGTCCGCGCCGCCACGCTGGGCGAGGTCAACGCCGACGCCGGCGGTTTCGCGATCTCCCTGACCGTGCCTGCCACCGGCCAGCAGCCCGTCTCCGTGGCCGCCGGCCTGTCCGCCGCGGTCAATCACATCACCGGCCGCACCGTCGCCGAGTTGACCGGTGACGACATCACCGCCACCGGCGTCACCGTGCAGGCGGTGTCCACCACGACCATCACGGCTCTGACGATCGGCGGGGCCCTCGGCTCGGCCGCCGGCAGCGGCGCCGGCTCCGGCAACACCATCGCCACCGAGTTGCGGGCCGCCGTCGAGGACTCGACCGTGCGGGCCGGCACCGGGGCGGTGCTGGTGGAGGCCCGCGACTCCTCCACCGTGACCGCCGACGCCGGCGGGGTGGCCGTCGCCGAGCAGATCGCTCCGCAGGCGACCGGCACCGTCACCCTGGCGCCGGCGATCGGGGCGAGCGCCGCCGTCAACACCATCGGCAACGACGTCACCGCACAGATCGTCGACTCCACCGTCACCGCCGGCTCGGTGACCGTGCTGGCCACCGCGACCCCCACCATCCGGGCGCTGGCCCTGTCCGGCACCGCCGCGGTGCAGTCGATCGGTGCCGGCACCGGGGCGCTGTCCACCGCGCTGGCCGGGGCGGGTGCCGGCGCCGGCAATTCGATCGACAACCACGTCACCGCGCGGATCACCGGCTCCGGTTCGGTGAGCGCCACCGGCGACGTCACCGTGCACGCGTCCATGCCGGACACCGGTGAGGGGGAGGGCCCGACCATCGTCGCCCGCGCCGTCGGCGTCGCGTTCTCCCTGGCGGTGGGCAGCGCGACGGTCGGGTTGACCGTCGGCATCGGGGCCGCGGTGGCCGTCAACCATGTCGGCCGCGGCACCCGCGGGAACACCGTCACCGCCACCGTCGCGACCGGCGTCACCGGACGCTCGGTGAGCGTGCGGGCCGACACCACCGCCGGCATCGACGCCACCGCCGCCGGCGTCACCCTCGCCCTGAGCGCGTCCGGAACCGGTACCACCGCGTCGATCTCGGTCGGTGGCGCGATCACCGAGAACGGCATCGCCGGCACCGTCACCGCCACCATCTCCGGCGGCGCCGTCTGCGCCGGGTCCGCCACCAACTGCGACGGCACCGTCACGGTCGCCGCCGGCAGCACCGGCGCGATCACCGCCGCGGCCGGGGCCGGTGCGCTGTCCGGCGGGATCGGCCGGGGTGGCTCGCTGGCCCTCGGCACCGCCATGGCCACCGCCACGCTGGCCGGCAAGGTCACCGCGAGCATCACCGGCAGCGCGACATCGGTGCGGGGCGGCACCATCTCGGTCACCGCGGACGCCACCAGCGCGGTCACCACGACCGCCGTCGCGGTGAGCGTGGCCCTGCAGTTCGGCTGGACCGGCGGCGCCGCGCTGACCGTCACCGGGGCGGGCGCGGGCGCCACCGGCACCGTCACCGACACCGCCACCGCGCGGATCGACGGCGCCGCCGTCACCGCCGGCACCGGCGGGCTGACCGTCGCCGCGGTCACCGGCAACCCCGCCGGCGTGCGCACCACCGCGGCCGCCGCCGCGCTGGGCCTGTCCGTGGTCGGCGGCGGCAACCCGTCGATCTCCGCCACCGTCGCCGCGGCCACCGCCACCTCGTCCCTGTCGACCACGGTGCGGGCCGGCATCGAGAACGGGGCGCTCGTCACCAGTTCCGGTGCCCTGGTCGTGTCCGCGACCACCACCGGCGACACGCACACCGCCGTCGGTGCCGGCTCGCTGACCGGCTCGGTCGGCGGATCCGCCGCCGCGCTGTCCGTGGCGATCGCCGCCGCGGTCGCCGACACCACCGTCTCCGACGACCTGCGGGCGGCGGTCACCGGCACCGCGACCCGGGTCACCGCGCGGACCATCACGATCGACGCCCGCTCCGCGCGGGGCGTCGACACCGCCGCGGTGGCCGTCGCGGCCGGGGTGACGATCAGCGGCGGCTGGGCGCAGGTCACCGTCAGCGCCGCCGGCGCGCAGGCCCGCAGCACCGTCGCCGGGGCGGTGGCCGCGCTCGTCGAGAACGCCCAGTTGTCCGCGACCGGCGGCGATCTGAGCGTCACCGCCCGGGCCAACCTGCCCACGGGCGGGTCCGCGCCGCCGGCCGGCACCGGCACCGGGCACCTGAGCACCACCGCCACCGCGATGAGCGGATCGGTCACCGTGACGACCGGCGCCAACGTCTCGTTGACCGTCGCGGTCGGCGTCGCGATCGCCGACACCCGGCTGGCCACCGAGGTATCGGCCAGGACGATCAAGGCCGACGTCTGTGCCGGCACCCGCACGGCGCAGAACGCCTGCACGCCGGGCGGGGCGATCACCGTGGCGGCCGGCGACGCGGCCGTGCTGGCCACCGCCGCGGTCGGCGGCGCCCTGACGGTCGTGGTCGGGCAGGGTGGCAGTGTCGCGGTCGGCGTCGCGCAGGCCACCAACACGGTCACCGCCAAGACCACCGCCCTCGTCGACGCCTCCCGGCTGGCCGGCAAGGCCATCGACGTCAGCGCCGTCGCCGCGATCAGCGCCACCGCCGACGCCGTCGCGGTCACCGTCGCGCTGTCCGGCACCAGCGCCGGCGTCTCCGTCGGGGTCGGTCTCGGCGGCGCGACCGCGACCAACTCCGTCACCGCCACGGTGAGCGCGCAGGTCACCGCGGCATCGACCCTCACCAGCACGGTCGGCGGCGTCACCGTCACCGCGACCGGGTTGACCACCCTGGCCACGAACGCCGCCGCCGGCGGGCTGGCCGCGGCCGCGAGCGGGGCCGGCGTCGCCGTCGCCGCCACCGTGGAGGCCGCCACGTCCACCAACACCCAGCGGCTCACGATCACCGCGGCCGTGGTCGGCGGCAGCACCGTCGACTCCGCCGACCGGGTCCGGGTGCTCGCCACCGGCGACCGGTGGGCCACCGCGGCGCCCCGGATGTCCTCCACCGGAACGGGGGTCGCGGTGGCGGCGGCGCTCACCGCACCGAAACTGGGCGTCGGCCTGGCCGCCGCGGGCGCCGGCGTGGTGCTCTCCGGCGTCGCCGACGACTCGATCCGCGCGCTGATCGGCGACAGCGGGACGGCCACCCGGGTGACCGCCCGCGCGGCGACCGCCGGGGCGCTGACCGTCTCCGCGGTCGACCGGAACGCGGTGGACAACCGGGCCGTCGCCACCGCGATCGCCGGCGCGACCGGACCGGCCGTCGCGATCGGCGTCGTCACTATCGGCGCCACCCTGGATGCGACCGTCGAGGCCCTGGTGACCGGCGCCCCGCTGACGGCCACCGCCGGCGGGATGACGATCGCCGCCGACCGGACCGCCGACGCGCGCGCGGAGGGCACCGTCGCCGCGGTCGGCCTGATCGGCGGCGCCGGCGCCGGCGTGAGCGCGCGCA
>JBDHZW010000144.1:0-12174 GCA_039812105.1 Nakamurella sp. | reverse complement strand
CGGCGACCGTCTCCCGGACCTGGTCCAGCCGGCTCCCCGGTGCGGACACGGGCAGTCCCCGCTCGGTCAGCTCCTCCTCGATGCCCGGCCGGCCGACGCCGATGCCCATCTCGAAGCGGCCGTCGGTGAGCACGGTCAACGAGTGCGCCTCCCAGGCGGTGAGCCACGGGGCGCGGAACGGCGCCGCGTACACCCAGGTGCCCACCCGGATGTCCGCCACCGAGGCCGCGATCGCCAGCGCGGGCGCCGGGGCGGGCTGCGACCGGGGGAAGTCGGGCATCAGCACCGTCGAGTAGCCGTGATCGGCGATGCGGCGCACCTGTTCCCGCCAGGTCGCCGGGTCGGACAGCAACGGGGCCACCACGCCGAAGCGAAAGGCCCGGGGCTGGCCGGCGGTCGGGTCGGTCATCTGCTCTCCTGTCCGTCCGGCCCGGTTCGGTTCCGGGCCCTGACACTGCTACGAACGGGACCGCCCCCATTCGACACGTTGTGCGCGCCGGTCGGCGATCGCCCCCCGATCGGGATGCCCAGGGTGCGCTACTCGGTCACCGCCCGAGGATGTCCGCGAGATCGTAGGAGACCGGCTCCTCCAGTTGCGCGTAGGTGCACGAGGACGGGTCGCGGTCCGGGCGCCACCGGTTGAACTGGGCGGTGTGCCGGAACCGGGTGCCCTCCATGTGCTCGTACCGCACCTCGACCACCCGTTCCGGCCGCAACGGGACGAACGAGAGGTCCTTGCCGACGTTCCACCGGCTGTACTCGGAGCTGCGCGGATGACGGGTGGCGTTCTCGTCGAGCTTGGCCCAGTTCCAGGGATGGTCGTCGAACGTGGTCACCAGCGGCTGCAGCTCGGTGAACAGCTCCTTGCGCCGCGCGGCCGGGAAGGCGCCGATCACGCCGACCGAGGCGAGGTCGCCGGCGTCGGTGTACAGCCCGAGCAGCAGCGATCCGATCGCGTCCGGGCCGGACTTGTGCACCCGGTACCCGGCGACGACGCAGTCCGCGGTGCGTTGGTGCTTGATCTTGAACATCGTCCGCTTGTCCGGCTGGTAGGTGCCGGTGAGGGGTTTGGCCACCACCCCGTCCAGCCCGGCCCCCTCGAACTGGGCGAACCAGTCCGCGGCCAGCGCCGGATCGCGGGTCGCCGGGGTGAGGTGGATCGGCGCGCCCGCCGCGGCCAGGGCCTGCTCCAGCGCGGCCCGCCGCTCGGCGAACGGTCGCGCCGTGTAGTCGTCGTCACCCAACGCCAGCAAATCGAACCCGATGAAGCTGGCCGGCGTCTGCGTGGACAGCAACCGCACCCGGCTGGCCGCCGGATGGATCCGTTGTTGCAGCACCTCGAACTCCAGCCGCTCGCCGATCACCACGACGATCTCGCCGTCGACGACGCACCGATCCGGCAGGTTCGCCTTGAACGCCTCGACCAGTTCGGGGAAGTAGCGGGTCATCGGCTTCTCGTTGCGGGAGCCGATCTCGACGTCGTCGCCGTCCCGGAAGATGATCGAGCGGAACCCGTCCCACTTCGGCTCGTACGACAGGTCACCGGTCGGGATGTCCGGTACCGACTTGGCCAGCATCGGCGCGACCGGGGGCATGACGGGCAGGTGCATGCGGCCCATTGTGGCCGACCGGGCATGCGTCGCCGGCGGCCACGGCTTCCGGTGGGTGGATTCGCGCTCGTCGGGCGCCGACCGGGCACGGCGGCCGTCGATACTGAGCCGATGACCGCCCACCGCCCCGCCGGAGACGATCGATGACTTCCAAGAAGAAGCGCTATTCCCAGCCGGCGGCCGCGCCGAGCGAGCCGGCCCGGCCGGTGCGGACCACCACCCGGGAGTGGGCGATCCGCGGCCTGGCGATCCTGGCCGTCGCGGTCGGGGTGACCATGGCGCTGATCGGCGTCACTCCGGGCATCGCCGGCGGCTGGGGAAAGGTGCTGCTGGTCGCGCCGGGCATGGTGCTGGCGGCGGGCGGCCTCATCGCGTTCGTGGAGACCACCCGGTTCGCCCGGAGTCAGCGGCCGAGCCGGCGGCGGTTCGGGCTCTGACGGTCAGCGTCCCGTGACCGAGAAGTGCTGGTAGTCGATCGGCCCGGACCAGTCGCCGCCCCAGCTGAACCCGTAAGCCGCGAACGCCGCCACCACCGCGTCACCGTCGTGGATCACGCCGGGTTCGTCCGGCCGGTCCAGGTAGGCCCGGCCGGCGGCGGGCAGCACGGTCGACCCGCTCAGGTACGGGTTCTGCACCGGGTTGACGTCGATCGCGGTCCCGTAGGAGTGCTCGGAGAACCCGCCCCCGCCGGTCACCGGCCGGCAGTTGAACGCGGACGTGTTGTTCGCCGTCATCGACGCGTCGTCGTCGCCGCCGAAGTCGTCGACCAGCCGCATCGACTCGATCGGATAGCCGTCCTGGTACAGCTGCCGGAAGATCGCCACCACCTCGTCGGCCACCGACGACGCGACCACCAGCTCGCCGGCATGGTCGGCGCCGTCGAAGCCGCGGTAGGTCAGGGTCAGGTGGCGCAGGTCGGCCAGTGGGACCGGGCAACCGTCGTGCCAGCTCGATCCCATCCGCACGGCCAGGGCCGCGTCGATGGTGTCGACGGTGGCGGAGAACCCGGTGTCGGTCGGTGTCGTGCTCGGTGTCGTGCTCGGTGTCGTGCCGGTCGTTGCGGTTGCCGTCCGGGAGGTGGGGGACTCGGTCGCGGCGGGCGACGCCGGGGTGGTCGGAGCCGCCGTCGTCGGACTCGCCGGGGTGGGGGACGCGCTGGTCGGCCCGGACAGCGCCGCCGACGGCGGCCGGGAGTCCGGCACCGACCCGGAGCCGGCCGGTCCGTCGGCCGGCGTCGAGGAGCAGCCGGCGAGGACGATGAGCAGCCCGGTCAGCAGCGGAACGGCGCAGCGGCGCGGCATCAGGTGTCGGTCGACCCGTCGGCGGCGTCCAGCGGGTCGAGTTCGTGATCGGACAGGTCGCGCAGCCGCCGGGCGTCGATCGCCAGCACCTTCTCGACCCGCCGCCGGTACTTCCCGTCTCCGCCCGGCGCGCCGGGCGCACCGAGCCAATCGGTCGTCATCCACACCCGGACGATCTCCATCGCGATCGCCGGCCCGATGATCTTGCCGCCCAGGCACAACGCGTTGGTGTCCGAATGGGACCGGGCGAGTTCGGCACAGAACGGGTCCTGACAGACGGCGGCGAAGACGCCGCGCACCTTGTTGGCGATCATCGCGCTGCCGTAGCCGACGCCGTCGACCAGGATGGCCCGGTCGACCTCCCGCCGGCCCAGCGCGAGCGCCGCCGGGTAGACGAAATCGGGCAGGTCACAGGCCTGCTCGTCGTGGGTGCCGAAGTCGACGACCTCGTGTCCCTGCTCGGAGAGCCAGGATTCGATCTGGGACTTCATCTGGTAGCCGGCGTGATCGTTGGCCATTGCGATGCGCATCGGTGCACTCCCGTCCGGGCCGGTCGGCCGCGTTCCCGACGGTAGACCGAGAGTCCTGCCCGCACCGCGCGGAAGTCCGGAGCGGGGCCCGGCGCAGCAGCTCTGCGGGGCCCCGCCGGTGCGGTGAGGGGACCCGGCCGGGCGCGACGCTGCGCTCGTGCCGGGCGCCGGTGTGACCGCCGGTCCCGTCGCTGCCGGCCCGACCTGTCGGCCGGTCCGCGCGACGTCCGCCCGCCGCGCCGAGGGTCGGTCCCGGACCCGCTTCCGATGTCACGTCGGGGGAGCGCCGGTCGCCCGTCGCCGTCCCGTCCGTTCCTTCTCCTCGGCCGCATCCGGCATGCGTTCCGACTCGGTCTGATGACCTCCGCGTCGCCTGCCCGATGCGCACGACTTGTCTACCCCGTGCCGGGTGCCGCTGGCAATGGCTGATCGGCGGCTGATCGGCGGCTGATGGGTGGCTGGCCGGGGGCCGACGGGTGAGGCCCGCGACCGCGTGACAATGGCCGGCATGCCGCTACCCGCGACGGACACCGTCGTCACCTTCCCGTCCGGTTCGCTGACGGAGCGGTCGACCGTCCGGTGGGTGGAGGCCCGGGACGACCGGCTGCTCGTGCTCACCGATCGAACCCCGTTCCACCCGGAAGATCCGAACTGGCCCGATCAGGGATCGGACGACGGCACCCTGACGGACGGCTCCCGGACCGTCGCCGCCGACTGCCGGCTCGGCGCGACGGACGGGTCGGTCCTGCACGTTGGCGTCGACATCCCGGTCCGCCGGGGAGCGCCGGGCTGGGCCTTCGTGGTGGTGCACTCGATCGACCGCGGGACCCTCGACCCGGCCGACGGCGACGAGGTCACCCTGACCGTCGACGCCGACCGCCGGGGCGCCCTGTCCGCCGGGCACACCGGCTGCCACCTGGCCGCGCTCGCGTTGAACGCCGCACTCGCCGGACGCTGGCGCAAGCCGGCCGGCCAGGACAGCCTGGGGCATCCGGACTTCGACCGGGCCGCGATCACGTCGTCCCGGGTCGAGCCGTTCGGGTCGGTCGACGAGTACCGGATCGGCCGCAGCCTGCGCCGCAGCGGCTTCCACCCACCGGCCTGGCTGACGAGCTGCCGTCGCTGGCGGACACGGTCAACCGGACCCTGGCCGGTTGGGTCGCGGCCGGCGGCGCGGTGCGGATCGACGCGAACGGGCCGGGCCTGACCGACCGGCGGGAGTGGGTGTGCGAGCTGCCCGACGGAACCGGCCGGATCGCCTGCGGCGGCACCCACGTGACCACGCTGGCCGCCCTCGGATCGGTGCGGGTGCGCCTCACCTCGGACGGAGCGGCGCAGCAGCTGACGATGCACGCGGACGTCGCCGGCCGGCCCGCCGGTCCCTACCCGGCCGGCGCGGATCATCTACGCCCGCGCGGCTGAAATCGGCAACTCCCGTCCCACCCGTCACATTCGCTGCGAGTTGATCCGCGCCGGCGACGTTGATCCGCGCGGGTCAGCGGCCGAAGCCGGGGGCGGCGACGTCCTCCGCGGCCTGCAGGACCCGCAGGATGTTCTCGCCGGTCAGGGCGGCCAGGTCGGCGTCGGACCAACCGCGGTCGGCCAGCTCGGCCAGCAGCGCCGGGTAGCTGGAGACGTCCTCCAGACCCACCGGCAGGCTCTCCACCCCGTCGTAGTCGCCGCCGAGGCCGATGTGGTCGATCCCGGCGACCTCCCGGGCGTGCTCGACGTGGTCGGCGACCTGGCCGAGCGTGGCCACCGGCGAGGGGTTCTCGGCGCGCCAGCGATCCAGCTCGGCGACCGCCGCCGGGTCCAGGTGCTCGCCGTCGTGCTCGGTGTAGACGGTGACCTTGTCCAGGCCCAGCTCGTGCCGGCGGGCGTCCTCGGCGGCGGCGTGGTCGGCGCACTCCTGGGACACGAAGTACGGCACGAACGTCACCATCAGCACCCCGCCGTTGCCGGCCAGCCGGGCCAGCACGTCGTCCGGGACGTCCCGCGGGTGGTCGGTCAGCGCCCGGCACGAGGAGTGCGAGAAGATCACCGGCGCCGCCGAGACGTCCAGCGCCGCCTGCATGGTCGACGGCGCCACGTGCGAGAGGTCGACCAGCATGCCGATCCGGTTCATCTCCCGGACGACGTCCCGGCCGAAGTCGTTCAGCCCGCCGACCGCGGGCACGTCGGTGGCCGAATCCGCCCACGGCACGTTCTGGTTGTGGGTCAGCGTCATGTAGGCGACCCCGAGCCGGCGCAGCATCCGCAGCGTGCCGAGCGAGCAGTCGATGCTGTGCCCGCCCTCGGCTCCGAGCAGCGCGGCGATCCGGCCGGAGGCGATGATCCGCCGGACGTCGGCGGCGGTCCGGGCCGCCGCGAACGTGTCCGGATAGCGGGCGAGGATGCGGTCGACGCAGTCGATCTGCTCCAGGGTGGCGGTGACCGCGGTGCCGCCCGGCATCGTGCCCGGCACGTACACCGAGAAGAACTGCGCCCCGACCCCGCCGGCCCGCAACCGTGGGATGTCGGTGTGCATCGTCGGCTGGTCGGCGGCGATGTCCCGCCGGTCCAGGTCGTAGCCGACCTGCTTGCGCAGCGCCCAGGCGATGTCGTTGTGCCCGTCGACGATCGGGTGCGCGGCCAGCAAGGCGCGGATTCGGTCCGGGTTCACCGAAGCGCCGCCAGCCGCCGGACGGCCTCGTCGATGACCTCGTCGCGCTTGCAGAAGGCGAACCGGACGAACGGCTTCCCGTCGGCCGGGTCGTCGTGGAACACATCGTCCGGGATGGCCACCACCCCGGCCCGCTCCGGCAGCTCCAGGCAGAACCGCATCCCGTCGGTCGCGCCCAGCGGCCGGATGTCGGTCATCACGAAGTAGGTGCCCTGCGGCCGGCAGACGCCGAACCCGGCCGCGGCCAGGCCCGCGCACAGCCGGTCCCGCTTGCGCTGCAGTTCGTCCCGCAGCCCGGCCACCCAGCCCATCTCGTGACGCAGGGCGTGCGCGATCGCCGGCTGGAACGGGGCCCCGCCGACGTAGGTGAGGAACTGCTTGGCCGCCCGCACCGCGGCGATCAGCGGCGCCGGCCCGCACGCCCAGCCGATCTTCCACCCGGTCGTGCTGAACGACTTGCCGGCGCTGGAGATCGTCACCGTCCGGTCCGCCATCCCGTCGAAGCGGGCCAGCGGCAGGTGCGGCACGCCGTCGAACGTCAGGTACTCGTACACCTCGTCGGTCAGCACGATCAGGTCGTGCTCGACCGCCAACCGGGCCAGGCCGGCCAGTTCCTCGCGGTGCAGGACGGTGCCGGTGGGGTTGTGCGGCGAGTTCACGATCAGCATCCGGGTGGCCGGGGTGACGGCCGCCGCCACCTCGTCCACGTCCAGCGCGAACCGGCCGGTCGAGTCCGGTCGCAGCGGGACCGACCGGTGCCGGCCGCCGGCCATCGCGACGATCGGCGGGTACGAGTCGTAGTGCGGCTCGATCAGCAGCACCTCGTCGCCCGGCTCGACCAGGCCGAGCACGGCCGCCGCGAGTGCCTCGGTGGCCCCGACGGTCACCAGCACCTGCGTGTCCGGGTCGAACACCTGGCCGTGGTCCCGTTCGCGGGCGAACGCGATCGCCTGCCGCAGCTCGGGGATCCCCGGACCCGGCGGGTACTGGTTGACGCCGTCGGCGATGGCCTGCCGGGCCGCCTCCAGCACCGACGGCGGCCCGTCGGTGTCCGGGAAGCCCTGGCCCAGGTTGATCGACCCGGTCCGCCCGGCCAGCGCCGACATCTCCGCGAAGATCGTCGTGGTGTACGGCCGCAGCCGGTTCACCAGCGGGTCAGCCAACCGTGCTCGATCCGACGCCACCGTCATGGGTCTATTCCTACCGCGTGAGCCCGACGTCGATGCGGTCGCGTCACGGGCGGGAACAATGACGGCATGATCGAGCCCACCGTGGCACCCCCGGCACCGGCCCCGACGTCGCCGGTCCAGGCCTCCGCCGGCGAGATGTTGAGCCCGTCCGACCAGATCAAGCGGCGTGCGCTGCGGAAGATGAAGGCCATCGCGACCGGCGCGCTGGTGCTGATGGCGATCGTCTTCGTGATCGCCTTCCTGCTGGAGGACCGCTACCCCTGGCTCGGCTACGTGCGGGCGATGGCCGAGGCCGGCATGGTGGGCGCGCTGGCCGACTGGTTCGCCGTCACCGCGCTGTTCCGGCGGCCGCTGGGGCTGCCGATCCCGCACACCGCGATCATCCCGAACCGCAAGGACGCCATCGGGTCGTCGCTGTCGGAGTTCGTCGCGACCAACTTCCTGTCCGAATCGGTGGTGCGGGAGAAGCTGGCCGGGTTCTCCGTGGCCAAACGGGTGGGGGAGTACCTGGCCCGGCCGGAATCGGCCGAGCGGGTGACCGCCGAGCTGGCGTCCGCGGTGCGCGGCATCAGCAACGTGCTGTCCGACGATCAGGTGGCCGACCTGCTGGAGTCCCTGGCCCGGCGCAAGATCGCGGAGACCAAGATCGGACCGCCGCTGGGGCGGATTTCCGCCGAGGTGTTCGCCCGCGGCGACCATCACCCGTTCGTGGACATGGTCGCCGAGCGCTGCTACGAGTGGATCCGGGACAACTACACGGCGGTGTCCCGGGTGGTGTCGCAGCGGGCGCCGTCCTGGTCGCCGCGCTTCCTCGACGACATCGTGGCCGACCGGATCTACAACGAGGTGCTCAACTTCGCGCGGGCGGTCAAGGACGATCCGCAACACCAGCTGCGCCTGTCGCTGGACAAGTTCCTGGACGAGTTCGCCCAGGACCTGCAGCACGACGAGGCCACCATCGAGCGCGCGGAGTCGATCAAGGACCAGGTGGTCGGCAACGCCGAGGTCCGCTCGTTGGCGGCCAGCGCCTGGCAGTCGATCAAGGAGTCGCTGCTGCGGGCGGCCGAGGACCCGGACTCGCCGCTGCGGCAGTCGGTGACCCAGGGACTGCTCGGTTTCGGCCGGCGGCTGCAGGACGACCCGGAGCTGACCGCGAAGGTGGACGGTTGGGTGGCCGACGTCGCCGGGTACGTGGCCCGCAACCACGCGCGCAGCATCACCGGCATCATCGACGACACGATCGCCCGCTGGGACGGCGAGGCGACCAGCCGCAAGATCGAACTGCAGGTCGGCCGCGACCTGCAGTTCATCCGCATCAACGGCACCGTGGTCGGCGCGCTGGCCGGCCTGGTCATCTACACCCTCGCCCAGCTGCTGCTCACCTGAGCCCTGGACCGGCCCACCCACCCACCCACCCCGCGCGGATCAACTTCGCCGGCGCGGACGAAATCGGCATCTCGCGTCCCACGCGTCACATCCGGTGCAGTTTGATCCGCGCGGCCGAAGTTGATCCGCGCCGCACGGGGTCAGGGTGCAGTGTCGGACGTCGGTGCTGGGATGCGGGCATGACGAACGACGGCACGCCCATCGCCAGGTTCGACCTCGTGGTGCTCGACACCCCGCAGCCGCGCCCGCTGGCCGATTTCTACTGCGCCCTGCTCGGCTGGCGGGTGGTCGAGCAGGACGACGACTGGGTGACCATCCGCGGCGACTCGCCCGACTACGGCATGGCCTTCCAGCTGGCGCCCGATCTGGTGCCGCCCACCTGGCCCGACCCGGCGGTCCCGCAACAATCGCATCTGGACGTCTACGTGGAGGATCTCGACGAGGCCCAGTCGCGGGTGCTGGCGATCGGCGCCCGCCCGACCGGTATCGGAACCGATACGTTCCGCGCCTACCTCGACCCCACCGGTCACCCCTTCTGCCTGTGCCTGACCTCACCCGGCTCCGGCGACGGGTGAGCGGGGAAGCGGCCGAGGGCCGGTCGAATCCAGGCCGTCTGGGCGTCCGCCCGGCGCGGGTGAAGGCCCCCGCGGGATCTTGACGGTCACCACTTTGCGCGGTCGGGGTGCACCCTGCGCGGTCGGGGTGCACCCTGCGCGGTCCGGGCGCACCCTGCGCAGCGGATCCCCGGCGCAGAGTGCACCGGAGGCGCGCAGAGAGCGCCGGAGGCGCGCAGAGTGCGCCGGAGGCGCGCAGAGTGCGCCGGAGGCGCGCAGAGAGCGCTCGGCGCAAGCACAGTGGCGGCTCAGCGTGGGCCGGTGTCAGGCCGGGCCGGGCCTGGCGGGCGGTGAGCGCGCGAGGGAGCCGAGCTCGGGGCACCGGTCGCTGCTGGGCCAGCTTTTCCTCGGACCTCCGGCTGATCTCTTTAGGCTGGATCCGGTGCCCTACGTCCCCATGACCCCGGCTCGACTCGTCGACGAGCTGGCCGACCGCATCGACCGACGAACCGAGCCCCGTCCCCGCGTCGGATTCGACGGCTTCGCCGAGACCGGCGCCGGCGATCTGGCCGACGCCGTGGCCGACCGCCTGCGGGAGCTGGGCCGGCCGGTGATCCGGGCGTCCAGCCACTGGTGGTGGCGGGCCGCGTCGTTGCGGCTGGAACTCGGTCGCACCGACGTCGACATGCTGCTGTACGGCTGGGTGGACACGCCGGCGTTGCGGCGGGAACTTCTGGACCCGGTCGGCACCGCGAGCGAGACCGGCTACCTACCGCGGTTGCGTGACCCGTCGACCGACCGGACGGTGCGGGTGACCCGGCGGCCGATCCCGCCGCGGGCCGTCGTCCTGCTGGACGGCCCGTTCCTGCTGGCCGACCCGTCCGGCCTGGACATGGTGGTGCACCTGCAGGTCTCACCGGCCGCTGCCACCCGCGCGCTGCCGGCCGACCGTCGATGGTGGGTCGCGGGCTACGAGCGCTACCGCGTCGGCGAGAGTCCCGCCGCGCGGGCGGATGCCGTGGTCGCCTACGACCATCCGGTCAACCCGGCGATCCGCTGGCGCTCGACCTGATCCCGGACTGTTCCGGCGGCCGCTCCATGATCCACTGTGAGCCCCACCACCTGCGCTAACGAACTGCTTGCAATTGCAAGCAGATTTGTTACTGTTGAGTAGCAAACCAATCGACGGACCGGCGGGAGGGCAGATGGATATCGACCTCAATCCCGTCCTCACCCCGGTCCGCGACCTGGGCGAGTTCATCCGCGAGCAGCGGCAGGCGGCGCAGATCTCGGTGCGTGCGCTCGCCGCCAAGGCCGGCGTGTCCAACCCCTACCTGTCCCAGGTCGAACGGGGCCTGCGCCGGCCGAGCGCCGAGATCCTCGCGCAGATCGCGCACGGCCTGTCCATCTCGGTCGAGACGATGCTGGCCAAGGCCGGAATCCTGGACGCGCCCGAGGCGCCCGAGGTGATCGCGGCCGTCCGGGCCGATCCGGTGCTCACCGAGCGGCAGAAGTCGGTGCTGATCGACATCTACGCCGCGCTGCGCAAGGAAGCCCAGGCCGCGCAGGAGGCTTCCGCGCCCGAACCGGCGACCGGGACGATCCCGGCGATCGCCCCGAGTCCCGAAGCGACCCGGACGACCGAGGCGACCACGGCGACCGCGGCACCGGACGGGTCCGTCCCGATGGACCACCCCGAGGCCGCCGACGAACCCCGAACCATCACCGTCGAACCAACGACGAACCCGGGCATCACCTCGATGCCGGAAGGAGAGAACCATGCAGATCAGTGATTTCCGCACCGTCCCCGACGCGGTCGTCGATCAGCTGGCCGACCGCTTCGGCGACCTGCCGCGGCCGGTGCTGGCCGCCATCGGCGCCGGTGACCTGGCCCTGGAACAGCTCGTCGCGCTGCGCGAATCGCTCGTCGAGCAGCTCAGCGACCCGAGCAAGCTGCCCGACCCGGCACAGGCCGCCGAGACGGTCACCGAGTCCGTTGCCGATCTCCAGCACAAGGTGCAGAAGGCGGCCGGCGAGTACGCCGAGAAGGCCACGGATTACCTGGGTCAGGTCCAGCACACCGCGACCGTGTACGCGGGGCTGGCCCAGCAGACGGTCGAGGACTACGCCGGCAAGGCGCAGGACGCCGTGACCGACTACGTGGCCAAGGTCCAGCAGGCGGCCACCGACTTCCCGGCCAAGGCCCAGCAGGCCGTGACGGAGTTCCCCGGCAAGGCCCAGCAGGCGCTGGCCGAGCTGCCGGAGAAGGCCCAGCAGGCGGCTTCCGAGTTCCCGGAGAAGGCGCAGCAGGCCATCGCCGACTGGTCCGACGCCGCCGGCAAGCTCGTCGTGTCCAGCGCCGAACTCCCGCAGCGGGCCGCCCAGATGGCGACCGACGTCGCGCAGGAACTCCAGTCCTTCGGCGCCCAGATCCCGGCCAAGGCCAACGAACTGGTCGCCGAACTGCCGGAGCGGATCGCCGACTTCACCCCGGACCTGACCCCGGAGACCGTCCGCGACACCATCGACGCGTACCTGGAGGCGGTCGGCACCATCTACGGCAGCCTGGTCGAGCGTGGCGATCGCACCTGGTCCAAGGTCCGGTCGGCGTCCCTGCGGCCCGGCGCCGTCGTCGACGCCGCCCCGGAGAAGCCGAAGGCCACGAAGGAGCCGGCCGCAGTGCGGACGTCGGCGAAGGCCACCGGGCCGGCCCGCAAGACGAGCGCCAAGAGCACGAGCGCCAAGAGCACGACCACCAAGAGCGCGACCACCAAGAGCACGGCCGCCAAGCCGGGCAAGGCGGGCGCCGGCACCAAGCCGGCCGCTCCGAAGGCCGCCGGAACCGCGCGGAAGACCGGCACCCGGGTGACCACCGCCGCGCCGGGCACCGCCCGGGCGGCCCGGACCGCGGCGGCGAAGTCGGCCACCGGCAAGGCGCGCT